>NZ_JBSFRB010000031.1:0-101396 GCF_053589015.1 Streptomyces sp. NPDC003393
TGTGCTCACCCACAGCGCTCACCTTCACCGGATCGCCGTACGTCGCATAGGCCCCGCCGTCCAGCGCGTACTCGACCTTGTCCACACCCGAACCCAAGTCCGAAGCCGACAACGTCACCGTCGCACTCTCGACATAGTTCCCGTCAGCGTCCTTCGCCCCCGCAACAGAAGCAGACACCTCCGGCGCCGTCGTGTCCTGCGGCGGAGCCGCCACCACCGTGAACGACACCGACTGCTCGGCGGAGGTGTTGCCCGCCTTGTCCGTGGCCCGGTACTTCACCGTGTGCTCACCCACAGAGCTCACCTTCACCGGATCGCCGTACGCCGCATAGGCCCCGCCGTCCAGCGCATACTCGACCTTGTCCACACCCGAACCCGAGTCCGAAGCCGACAACGTCACCGTCGCACTCTCGACATAGTTCCCGTCAGCGTCCTTCGCCCCCGCAACAGAAGCAGACACCTCCGGCGCCGTCGTGTCCTGCGGCGGAGCCGCCACCACCGTGAACGACACCGACTGCTCGGCGGAGGTGTTGCCCGCCTTGTCCGACGCCCGATACGCCAGGGTGTGCTCACCCACAGCGCTCACCTTCACCGGATCGCCGTACGCCGCATAGGCCCCGCCGTCCAGCGCATACTCGACCTTGTCCACACCCGAACCCGAGTCCGAAGCCGACAACGTCACCGTCGCACTCTCGACATAGTTCCCGTCGGCGTCCTTCGCCCCCGCAACAGAAGCAGACACCTCCGGCGCCGTCGTGTCCTGCGGCGGAGCCGCCACCACCGTGAACGACACCGACTGCTCGGCGGAGGTGTTGCCCGCCTTGTCCGACGCCCGATACGCCAGGGTGTGCTCACCCACAGCGCTCACCTTCACCGGATCGCCGTACGTCGCATAGGCCCCGCCGTCCAGCGCGTACTCGACCTTGTCCACACCCGAACCCGAGTCCGAAGCCGACAAGGTGACGGTCGCGCTGTCGACGTAGTTGCCGTCGGCGTCCTTCGTCCCCGTGACCGATGCCGACGCATCGGGGGCGGTGGTGTCGTCGCCGGGCGCGGCGGTGATGGTCAGCTCGCCCGACATGATGTGGCCGGGCATCACGCAGTAGTACCGGTAGACGCCTGGAGTCAGGGTGACCTCGGCGGTGTGCCGGCCGCCGCTGGAGTCCGACGGGCTCGCCTGAATGTTGAGGCTGACGTCGGTGTTGTAGTCGGAGTTGGAGGTGTCGAACGTCAGCGTGTGCGGCAGGCCCGTCGTGTTGCCGGTCGCCGCGCTGTTCTCGAACACGATCGTCGCCGGTCCGGCCACCGCGGTGGTGGGGGCGGACGTGTACCCCGTGTATCCGTCGCCGGCCGTCCAGGTCAGCACCTGGGTCGCGGCCGTGGTGTCGTCGGCGCGGCTCCAGGCCGCGTAGGCGGCCGGGGCCGCCAACGCGAACGCCGTGAGCAGCAGGCCTCCCAGCGCCAGGACCACCGGATGCGTGCCGAACCGGCTGCGTCGGGCGGGTCTGGCGGAGGGCGGATCCGTCTGGGTATGGAGCAGTCTTCTGAACACCGCTGCACCTTTCGCGAATTCGCTTGTTGCGGTACCGCGCACGGATCCGCGGTTCCGCCGGGTGGACGACCGGCCGCCGGGACGACCGTGTCGGGGCCCGTCCGGCCGGGTGCCGCGCGGAACCCGGTTCCGAGGCGGCGTTGACGCTCGGGTCGTCATGCGACCCGCGCTCTGAACTCGACGGCACGATGAACGAGTTGTGGGTGATCACGTGGGCGCGACGACGGCGGACCGGCCGCGGCCGCACGAGCGGGCGACCGGCGCCCGCGACGCCCCGTGCCGGAGCGGACACCGCGGACCCGCGCGCGAGGCTCACCCACCTCTCCGATTGCAGCAACGCTCGGAAGCTACCTGCCTTTTGACGACCAGCCAAGGTCTATGGCCACAACTCAACCAACTTTGACCTGAGTCTGGAAAAACTGGAGCGGCGCCGTTACGGTGAGGCCGTTCCGAGGCGCAGTCCGGCTTGCCGAGCCGAGCCGGCTTCGTCCGTACGGCGCGCAACTGCCCGCCGGACGGCACCGAACCGGCGCACCGACCCGACGGCCTCTGTGTCGAACCCGCCGACTCCCCTGCCGAACACGACGACTGCTCCGCCGGCCCCGTGGGGCCCAACGCCCCCGCGTACCACAGCGCACCGCCGCGTCCGGACGCGGTGCCGCCCGGTACGCCGGCGCACCTCACGTCCACGAATCGCCTTCAGGCATCCAGGCCTGTCGCGGATTGGAGAGCGATGACCGACTCAGGCGCAGGCACGAGACGCCTCTTGACCCGGCGATCGTTCGCCGCATCAGCTGTGGCGGCCACCGTCGCCCCGGCGGTGTTGGGCGGCAGCGCCGCCGCGGACCCGGGCAAGGCCGTCAATCAGGCGTCGAACAAGCCCGACACCGCGGACAAGGGCGGCGACGTCCGCAACCTGACGCTGTACATGGAGAAGCTGCCGAACGGGGAGATGGGCTACGGCCTGCGCCCCGGCGAGGCGACGATCCCGGGCCCGCTCATCGAGCTGACCGAGGGCGACACGATGAACATCGAGGTGGTCAACAACCTCGACGTCGCCGCGAGCCTGCACGTGCACGGCCTGGACTACGACGTCGCCAGCGACGGCACCAAGATGAACGACAGCGTCGTCCAGCCGGGCGAGCGCAGAACGTACGTCTGGCGCACCCACGCCCCGGGCAAACGCCACGACGGGACGTGGGAGGCCGGAAGCGCCGGCTACTGGCACTACCACGACCACAACGTGGGCACCGAGCACGGCACCGGCGGGATCCAGAAGGGTCTGTACGGGCCCGTGGTGGTGCGGCGCAAGGGCGACGTCCTGCCCGACAAGCAGTTCACGGTCGTCTTCAAGGACATGACGATCAACAACAGGACCGCGCCCAACACCCCCACCTTCAAGGCCGTCCGCGGTGAGCGGGTGGAGTTCATCGTGATCACCCACGGCGATTTCTTCCACACCTTCCACGTGCACGGCCACCGCTGGGTGGACAACCGCACCGGGATCCTGGAGGGCCCGCAGGACGTCAGCCGGGTGATCGACACCAAGACCACCGGCCCCGCGGACTCCTTCGGCTTCCAGGTGATCGCCGGCGAACGGGTCGGCGCGGGCCACTGGATGTACCACTGCCATGTCCAGAGCCACTCGGACATGGGGATGTCCGGGGTCTTCATGGTGACCGAGGCGGACGGCACGGTCCCCGGCGGCACGCACTCCATGCCTGACATGCCTGACATGTCAGACATGCCGAACATGCCCGGCATGTAGCACGAGCGGCGTTCATCCGTCGCTCCCCCGAGCCACGCCCGTCGGACCTGACCGGACGGTCTGACGGGCGTGTACCACCCTGCCGCCGCTCGCTCGGCCCCGGGCCATCCGGTCCGGGGCGGCACCGGCCGGGCGGCGGCCCCGGCTCCACCCCTGACCACTCTTCCGTTGTCGGATCGAGTCAAGGAGCAACCATGGGCCGAAGAAACCGGTTCACCCTGTCACGACTGAGCGGCGCGCCACCGTCGCGTCCCGCGCCGACCCCCCGTCGTACGCCGGCCTGGCGACGCGGGGTCGTCCTGCTGTCCAGCTCCGCGCTGGCGCTGGGACTGGCCGCGCTGCCGGCCGTGCAGGCACAGGCACGGCCGCAGACCGCCGCGACCGAGGACCAGGACGCCGCCGCCGCGGTGAACGTCCTGGTCTTCCACGGACCGGCCGATCAACAGGACGACCCCGTCAAGGCCGCCGTCTCGACGATCAAGGAACTGGGACAGAGGAACGGCTTCTCCGTGGACGAGTCGGACGACCCGTCCGTCTTCACCGCCGACCGTCTGGCCCACTACCGCGGCGTGGTCTTCCTGTCCGCCAAGGGCGTGTCCCTCAACTCCGACGAGGAGTCCGCGTTCCAGGCCTACGTCAAGGGCGGCGGCGGTTTCGTCGGCATCCACGACGCGGCACGCGCGGAGGCCAAGTCCAACTGGTTCACGGGCCTGATCGGCACGCGTCCGGCCGCCAGCCTGCCCGCCTCGGAGAAGGTGGCGGACGTCACGGCCAGCGACGACAACCCTCCGAACGAGACGAAGGCCAAGCTGTTCGACGGCAGCAACACCACCAAGTGGCTGGCCCATCAGAACACCGCCTGGGTGACGGCGAAGATGGAGCGCGCGGTCGCGGTGTCCCAGTACGCGCTGACGTCGGCCAACGACTTCCCGGGCCGGGACCCCAAGGACTGGACCCTGCAGGGCTCCCAGGACGGCGACGACTGGAAGACGCTGGACACCCAGTCCGGCCAGAGCTTCCCGGACCGCTTCCAGACCAAGCAGTACAAGTTCTCCAACACCACCGCCTACCAGTACTACCGGCTGAACGTCACCGCCAACTCTGGTGAGCCGCTCACGCAGTTGGCGGAGCTGCGGCTGTTCGGCGCCGACCCGGCGCCGGCGCCGGAGACCAAGGTGCAGCAGGCGGTCGTGGACGTCACCGACCGCCAGCACCCGGCGAACAAGGACCTGCCGCTGAAGTGGACCCGGTCCGACCAGTGGATGAACTGGGACCCGAACCCGAGCGGCACCGTCCAGACGATCGCCCAGGTCGAGGAGAACTCCTACGACGCCGGGCCGGCGGGCAACGGCACCTTCCACCCGATCTCCTGGTGCCGGGACTACGACGGCGGCCGTTCCTTCTACACCGGCATGGGCCGCACCGAGGACAGCTACACCTCGGACACCAAGTTCCAAAGTCATCTGCTCGGCGCCATCGAGTGGACGACCGGCATGGTCCGCGGCGACTGCCAGGCGACCATCGCGTCGAACTACTCGGTCGATCGGCTCACGGCCAAGAACCAGTCGGGTCAGCTCGACCAGATCGGTGAGCCCCACGGTCTGACGATCGCCCCCGACGGCAAGGTCTTCTACATCGGCAAGGCGGCCTGCCCGAGCGGACCGATCCCCGACTGGAACGACCCCAAGGTGGGCCTGGGCTGCGGCACCATCCACCAGTGGGACCCCAAGACCAAGAAGGTCAAGCTGCTCACCACGCTCGACGTGATGGGCAACCGGGGCAGCGGCGACGAACTGGTCAAGAACGAGGAGGGTCTGGTCGGTATCACGCTCGACCCCAAGTTCGAGCAGAACGGCTGGATCTACGTCTACTGGATGCCGCACGAGTCGGTCGACCGGGACAAGCAGACGGGCCAGCGCACCGTCTCGCGGCTGACCTACGACCTCAAGAACCAGTCCATCGACAAGAGCACCCGCAAGGACCTGCTGCACTGGACCGCGCAGATCCACAGCTGCTGCCACACCGGCGGCGGCATGACCTTCGACGACAAGGGCAACCTGTACGTGGGTGTCGGTGACGACAACTCCTCGCAGGGGGCCGGGGCCGGCTACTCCGGGAACAACTGGACCAAGGACTACAAGGGCCTGTCCTTCCAGGACGCCCGCCGCACGGCCGGCAACACCAACGACCTCAACGGCAAGATCCTGCGGATCCACCCCGAGGCCGACGGCACGTACACGATCCCCGAGGGCAACCTGTTCACCGGCAAGGAGGAAGGCGGCGGCAAGACCCGCCCGGAGATCTACGTCATGGGTGTCCGCAACATCGCGCGGATCGCCTGGGACAAGACCAACAACTGGCTGACCGCGGCCTGGGTCGGCCCGGACGCGCCGACACCGGACCCGGAGCTCGGCCCGGCCAAGTACGAGACCGCGACCGTCATCACCTCCGCGGGCAACCAGGGCTGGCCGTACTGCATGGGCAACAAGCAGCCCTACCGCGACCGCAGCAACACCGACGCGAGCGTGCTCACCGGCTGGTACGACTGCGACCACCCGAAGAACACCTCACCCCGCAACACCGGGCTGGTGGACCTCCCGCCGATCCGCAGCAACATGATCTGGTACTCGCCGCAGGGCGGCGGCGTGGTCTACCCCGAGCGCAACGACGGCAGCGGGCTGCCCACGTACGTGCAGAGCGACGAGAAGTACACCGAGCCGTACTTCAAGGGCGGCGGCCAGGCCATCATGGACGGCCCGACCTACCACCGCTCCGAGGTGGACACCGACAGCGGTGTCGCCTGGCCCGCGTACTGGGACAACAAGTGGTTCATCGGTGACGAGTCCAACGCCAACAACCGTGTCGCGGTCACCGTCACCCCGGACCAGGTCAAGAACCAGTCCCAGCCGTCCTTCGGCGAGGACCTCCGCCGGATCCTCCCCGGAGGCGTCGGCGACAACAAGATCCAGAGCTGGATGGACGCCAAGTTCGGTCCGGACGGCGCGCTCTACATGCTCGACTACGCCGGCGGCTTCTTCAGCCTCGACCCGAACCAGAAGCTGGTCCGGGTCGCCTACCACGGTGGGCCGGCCACGCCGAACCCGAGCGACGCGGCGGGGCGTGCGGTCGCGCAGAGCAAGCCGCGGACGATCCAGTTCTCAGCCGCCAAGGCGGGCGGTGTCGCCTGGGAGTGGGACTTCGGTGACGGGAGCGCGCCGTCGCACGAGGCCGACCCGACGCACACGTACGCCGACTACGGCACCCACCACGCCACCCTGAAGGTGACGTACGCCGACGGCACGCACGCCACCGGGAAGATCGACGTGACGGCGGGCTGCACGGCGCCCGACGCCCGTTCCACGGTCCGGCTGCTCGACACCGACACCGGTGTGGCCAACCACAAGGTGGGCGGCGGATGCACCATCAACGACCTGATCGACGACGAGGGCACCTGGCCGAACCACGGCGCGTTCGTCAGCAGCCTCAACGACGTGGTGGACCAGCTCCGCAAGGACGGCGTCATCGACAACCACGAGGCGGCGACGCTCAGCAAGGAAGGTGCCCGGTCGCCCATCGGCAAGACGGCCGGCTACAAGTCCATCTTCGACGGGTCGGCGAGCAGCCTCGCCGGCTGGAGCCAGGCCGGCGCGGGCACGTTCTCGCTCCTGCCGGACGGCACCCTGCGCAGCTCCGGCGGCATGGGGATGCTGTGGTACAGCAAGCAGGAGTTCAAGGACTACTCGATCAGGCTGCAGTTCCGGGACGTCGCTCCGGAGGGCCACCAGGCCAACAGCGGTGTGTTCGTGAGGTTCCCGGATCTGCGGACTCCGCTGGACCAGCGGCCCGAGGGCTGCAGCACCACCGGGTCGGCCCGCACCGCTCCGGAGTGGGTGGCGATCTACTGCGGCAACGAGATCCAGATCTACGACGGTGCCACCAGTGAGCCGCAGAAGACCGGCTCGGTCTACAACTTCGACTCACTCGACCTGGACCAGGCGAAGGTCACTCCCAAGGGTCAGTGGAACGACTACGAGATCCGGGTCGTCGGACAGCACTACACGATCATCCGCAACGGTGTGGTGATCAACGAGTTCGACAACACGCCCGGCAAGTCGTCGTCGCGTGCGGGCGATCCGCCCACGGACCTGCGTCAGTTCTTCAGCGGCTACGTGGGTCTGCAGAACCACAGTGACAACGACCTGATCGAGTTCCGCAACATCCGGGTGCGGAACCTGTAGCAGGACCCGGTCGACGCCGGGCCCGGGGCGCGAGCCCCGGGCCCGGCTCTGCCACGGATTGAACCGTTCAACAGGAAGAAGTTTTCGTGTAGAGCGGATCAAATGCGGACCAGTGCAGCGGCGGCACCCTTGACCCTGTGCACGCGACCGGTTACCCAAGCTACTGAAGTTGCACGAGTCATCTGAAACGTTTACAGGCGATGAAAGATCCCGCGGTCGATCACGGGTTCTGGTCACCCCTCGGGGCGGCCTTCCCCGCGTTCCCTGCCGGCCGCGCTCGGCGAAGGAGACGGAAGTGTCCACGCTCAGCTACCCGACAGGCCGGCGCACCCAACCCGACACCGCGTGCCTGCGCCGAGACGAGGTGCGCCTGCTGTCCCTGCTGGCGACCGGTCTGCCGGTCGAGGCCGTCGCCCGGCGGCTCCATGTCTGCCCCCGCACGGTGCGGCGTCGCTGCCGGGGGGTGTGCGACAAAATGGGCGTCGGCAGCGTCATCGAGGCCGTCGCCTGGGCGGCCCGGCGCCGACTGATCTGACCGCGCCCCGAGCCGGGCGCTTCAGCTCCCGCAGCGCACTCCTGCGCACACTGCTGCGCGCCCTGCCGCGTCCCTCGAGGGGCGCGGCAGGGCGCGCGAAGCCGGTGCAGGCCGGGCGGCGCACCGGGCATGAGAAGCGGCCACCCCGTCCCACCGCCCGCCCGGCAGGAGGGGGGCGGTCGGTGGGACGGGGTGGTGACGCCGGTCAGGCCAGCAGCTTCGCCAGCGCGGCGTAGCTGCGCTGCGCGGCACCGAGCGAGCCGGGCGGGTCGGGCTGGGTGCCGGGGGCGTTGTCCTGCTCCCAGATCCCGTGGTGGTTGCCGAACGGGCCGATCGCGTGGATGAAGCGCTGGTAGCGCATGTCACCGGCGCCGAACTCGGTCATGTCGTAGCCGTCGCCGACGTCCGGGTCGGACTTGCCGTCCTTCATGTGGAACATCGTGTAGCGGTAGGGGTGCCTGCGCACATAGGCGGCGGGGTCGAAGCCCGGGTAGCGGAACTGGCCGACGAAGGCCCAGTACACGTCCATCTCCAGGTAGACGTGGGCCGGGTCGGTGTTCTCCAGGAAGACGTCGTAGAGACGCACCTCCGGCTGGTCCTTGGCGAAGGCGAACTCGCCCGAGTGGTTGTGCTGGTAGAGCTTCAGTCCGCGCGCCGTCGCGGCCTCGCCCCAGCGGTTGAAGTCCTCCGAGGCCGCCTGGTACGCCGCGACCGTCGGGGTGTCCGAGGGGGCGTTCGCGGTCCCGACGTTCGGCATGCCGAGGATCTCGGCGTTGTCGAGTTCCTGCTGGAGGTTGTTGCGGAGGGACCCGATGCCGACGTGGCTGCCGATGGCCCGCAGGCCGTTGTCGTCGAGCAGTGTGCGGATCTCCTCGATGGTGATCTGCCGGCCCAGGATGGAGGTGTTCTGGGTGTATCCGGCGAACTCGACCTCCTTGTAGCCCATCCGCGACAGTTCCTCGAAGACGACGCGGAACCCGAGGTCCTGGACCTTGTCGCGGACGCTGTAGAGCTGGATGCCGATGGCGTCCTTCGGGATGCTCAGGCTCGCGCCGTGGGGCCCGGCGCTCGGGGCGAGTGTCTGGGCGGCCGCGGGGAGCGCGCCCGCGACGGTCGCCGCGCCGACGGCCACGGTGCCGGCGGCTGCCGCCCGCAGAAAGCCTCTGCGGCCGAAGTCATGGGTGAACTGACCCATCATCACTCCTTACGTGTGGAGCAGGGGGTGGGTGGTACGGGGCGTTCGTCGGCCTGGAAGGCCTGAGGGACGGTCAGTTGACGGGACTGACGGACGATGAACACCTGAGACGGCCGATAGTTCACCACGAACCGTCGCCACTTTTCACTGGATGAGCAAAAGATGTGGCCACTTGCGGCAATGAAACGCGGCTACCCGACAGTAGATTCTTGACAGTGCACGGCCACGAGTTCCACGCTCATCACGCTTCCTCGGGGGCCGTGAACGTCGAGGGCGCCCGCACAGCTCCGGGACGTGTGCCCGCTCCACCGGCCGAACGGCACACGCGGCTCCGGCATCCGGCCCCGGCCCGACACCCCCGCGCGACGCGACGGTTCGCGCGATGTTCATCGCAGCGCCACACGAGAGGCAGGCAGTTCGTGCGTACACCAGTGAGCCGACTACTCACCGCCACGCTGAGCGCGGTGCTCAGCGTGGGGGTCGCGGTGGCCGGATCGACGTCCGCCCAAGCGCGGCCCGAGGCATCGGCCCGTACGGCCGCGGCCGAACCCAGTGCCGCTACATCCGACTTCCAGCAGGTCACTCTCGCCAAGGGACCCGAACAGGTCGGCGAGCCGATGGGGCTCGCCGTGCTGCCCGACGGCAGCGCACTGCACAGCTCCCGCGACGGGACCGTCTACTACACGACCCTCGACGGGCTCACCGACGTCGCGGCCAAGCTGTCGGTCTACACCCATGACGAGGACGGGCTGCAGACCATCGTGCTCGACCCGCACTTCGACAAGAACCACTGGGTCTACGCGTACTACGCCCCCCGGCTCGACACCCCCATGACCGACGCCCCGGAGAACGGGACGGCCGCCGACTTCGCGCCCTACAAGGGCTACAACCAGCTGTCCCGGTTCACCTTCACCGACGGCAAGCTGGACCTGTCGAGCGAGAAGAAGATCATGCGGGTCGACACCGACCGGGGGCAGTGCTGCCACGTCGCGGGCGACATGCACTTCGACGGCGCCGGCAACCTGCTGCTGAGCACCGGCGACGACTCCAACCCGTTCGAGTCCGACGGCTACGCCCCCATCGACCGGCGCCCGGAGCGCAACCCCGTCTTCGACAACGAGCGCTCCACGGCCAACACCAACGACCTGCGCGGCAAGCTGCTGCGGATCAAGGTGCACAACGACGGCACCTACACGATCCCGAAGGGCAACCTGTTCCCCAAGGGCACCCCCAAGACCCGTCCCGAGATCTACGCGATGGGCTTCCGCAACCCCTTCCGGTTCCACGTCGACAAGAAGACCGGCGTCGTCTACCTGGCCGACTACGGCCCGGACGCGAGCACCGCGAACCCCCAGCGCGGACCGGAGAACACGGTCGAGTTCAACCGGATCACCAAGCCCGGCTTCTTCGGATGGCCGTACTGCATCGGCGACAACACGCCGTACATCCAGTACGACTTCGCCACCGGGCAGTCCGGGAAGCCCTTCGACTGCGCCCACCCGGTGAACGACGCTCCGTTGAACACCGGCCTGAAGGACCTTCCCCCGGCCCAGCCGGCGTGGATCTGGAACCACTACGCGGGCAACCCGCTGTTCCCCCAGCTCGGCGGCGAGGGCGCGCCCATGGGCGGCCCCGTCTACCACTACGACCCGGGGCTGAAGTCCGACGTCAAGTTCCCCAAGAGCTATGACAAGAAGTTCTTCGCCTACGAGTTCGGCGCCCGCTGGATCAAGCCGATCACATCCGACGGCAGCGGAAAGATCCAGTCGATCGACACGCTGACCGACGGCAACGACTGGGCACGTCTGGTGGAGCCCATCGACACCGAGTTCGGGCCGGACGGCTCGCTGTACGTGCTCGACTACGGCAGCGCGTGGTTCGGCGGTTCCCTGGACGCCGGGCTCTACAAGATCGAGTACTCGCCGGGCAACAAGGCGCCGACCGCCGCGATCAAGACGGACACCACCTCGGGCAAGGACCCGCTCACGGTGAAGTTCGACGGCACCGGCTCGACCGACCCCGAGGACGACGCCCTCAGCTACGCGTGGGACTTCGACAACGACGGCACGACCGACTCCACGAGTGCCACCCCGTCCTTCACCTACACCGCGAACGGCCAGTACCACGCCAAGCTCACGGTCAGCGACCCGAGCGGCAGGACGGGCGTCGCCGCCGTCCTGGTCACGGTGGGCAACTCCGCACCGGAGCTGTCGTTCTCCGAACCGCCCAACGGGCTGACCTTCAAGGACGGCGACACGGTCGCGTGGAAGATCGACGCGACCGACCCGGACGGCACCCCGGTGGACTGCTCCAAGGTCCAGGTCAGCTACTCGCTCGGTCATGACATGCACTCCCACAACCTCACGCAGGCCACGGGATGCAGCGGTACGTTCTCCATGACCACGGCGGGTCACACGGACTCCGACGACTTCTACGCCATCCTCTCCGCGAGCTACACCGACACCTCGCCGACCGCCGGGGTCCCCGACCTCACCGGCACGACGCAGATCATCATGATGCCCAAGGGCAGGCAGGCGGAGTTCTACCGCACCCAGTCCGGCGTGCAGACGACCTCCGTCGCCGGCGCCCAGGGCGGCAAGGCGGTCACGTCGATCGGTGACGGCGACTGGATCGAGTTCGACCCGTACGACCTCCAGGGCGTGAGCAAGATCGACTTCCGGGCCGCGTCGAGCGGTGCCGGCGGAACGATCGAGATCCACACCGACGCCCCCGACGGGCCGCTCGCCGGGACGGCGACGGTCGGCGACACCTCCGGCGCCTTCACGACGGTCAGCGCACCCGTGACCGACCCGGGCGGGACGCACGAGCTGTACTTCGTCTTCAAGGGCGGCAGCGGCGACCTGTTCAGCCTGGACGCGTTCACCATGAGCTGAGCGGACAGCAGGGACGACGGAGGGCCCCGGACACGGGGCCCTCCGTTCCTGTGCCCGGAGCCGACTCGGGCGGACGAGAGATCGTGGCCCGTCGAGCCGAACCGCCGACCTGCCCGGCCGGCCCGGCCGCGCGGCGCGGAGCGAGACGGCGGGCCGATCTCCGCGACATGTTCGGCAACGCGTGCCCTTCGCCACAATGTGCCCAATTCGGACGTTCGACCGCCTATAAGTGGAATCACGGCTGACCGCACTCGTCCGGCGACCCGCGTCGGAGATTCCAGTACCAGTGGCATGGGAGAAGCGTTTGATCACGGCACGTAAACGAGGCACCGGGCTGACGGCTGCGGCCGGCGCCCTGGGCGGCGTGCTCGCCCTCACCGCCCTCGGCGGCACCAGCCACGCCGCCACCGGTGACAACGAGGCCGGAAGCCACCCGGCGACGCAGGCGCCCGCAGGTCAGACGCCGGCGGCGCAGGCTCCCGCAGGTCAGACGCCGACGGCGCAGGCACCGGCGGGTCAGGCGCCCGCCGGCCAGCCGCCCGCCCAGGAGGCCTCCACTGCCCGAGTGAAGATCACCCCTGGTCAGGCGGCCTACAACATCGGGATCAACGACCCCGTCAAGGTCACCGTCAGTGACGGCAAGCTCACCAAGGTCACGATGACCGCCGTCGCGACCGGCACCGAGATCCCGGGCACCCTGTCCGCGGACGGCACCTCCTGGAAGCCGGACGGCCCGCTGGAGCGCGCCACCAGGTACCAGATAGCCGCGGAGGCCGAGGACGGCCAGGCCCGCCCCGTCACCCAGAACGCCACGATCACCACGGCCTCCCCGGCCGGCGGCTTCGCCGGGCACCTCTTCCCCGAGGACGGCTCGACCGTCGGCGTGGGCATGCCGGTGCGGATCGACTTCGGCAAGGCGATCGGCGACAAGGCCGCCGTGCAGTCGGAGATCCGGGTCAGCTCCAGCAGCGGGCAGAAGGTCGTCGGCCACTGGCTCAACGACCACCGCCTGGACTTCCGCCCCGAGAGCTACTGGAAGCCCGGCTCCACCGTCACCGTCGACCTCGACCTCCACGGCAACCGGAAGACGGTCACGTTCAAGATCGGCCGCAGCCAGATCAGCACGGTCGACGCCGCGACCAAGCAGATGACCGTCGTGCGCGACGGCAAGACGGTCAAGACGATCCCGATCTCGGCCGGCAGCCCCGAGCACCCGACGTACAACGGCCAGATGGTCATCTCCGAGAAGTTCCGGCAGGTGCACATGAACGCCGCGACCGTCGGCCTCACGGAGAAGGACGGCAAGCCCTCGTACGACATCAAGGCCGTCCCGCACGCGATGCGCCTGACCGATTCGGGCACGTTCATCCACGGCAACTACTGGGGTGCCGACTCGGTCTTCGGCAAGGTCAACACCAGCCACGGCTGTGTGGGCCTGAAGGACGTCGTGGGCGGTGGCGACAGCACCCAGCCCGCCGCATGGTTCTTCGACAACTCGATGATCGGGGACATCGTGACCGTCAAGAACTCCCAGGACACGGCCACGCCGGCCGCGGACAACGGCCTCAGCGACTGGAACATGCCGTGGAGCCAGTGGGTCGCGGGCGACGCCACCCACTGACCCGACGCGACGGCGAGCGAATAGGCCTGGTCACCTCGGTGACCAGGCCTTTCGGCCGCTGCGACCGCTGACCGCCCCGGGCGCAGCGATCACCACGGGACGTCGGCGCCGGCCGTTCCGGTTCGGCCGAATGCGTTCTTCGCCGGCGTTCCGCCAGCTGATAGTGCTGGGAACGGAAAGGGTTTGCCGGCCGGTGAACCCTTCCGTTCACAGCACGGGCGTTCGGGCGGAGCCGGAGACGGGGGCAGGCGATGGCAGCAGCCGAGGTGATCGATCTGGTCGCGATGGGCGAGGACTTCGTCCGCGATCCCTATCCGGTCTACGCGGCGCTGCGCGAGCGCGGCCCGGTGCACAGGGTGCGGATTCCTGAGGGCGCGGAGGCCTGGCTCGTCGTCGGGTACGAGGCCGGCCGGGCCGCGCTGGTGGATCCGCGGTTGTCCAAGCAGTGGAAGAACGCCTCGCCCTCCTTCCCGATCCCCAGTCCGTCCGCGGGGCCGCACATGCTCAACTCCGATCCGCCGGACCACGAGCGGCTGCGCAAACTGGTCGTCCGCGAGTTCACGCCACGCCGGATCGAGCGGCTCGCGCCGCGCGTGCGGGAGATCACCGGCGAGTTGCTCGACGCGATGGTGGCGATGCCACAAGGGCGGGCCGATCTCGTCGAGGCCCTCTCGTTCCCGCTGCCGATCTCGGTGATCTGCGAACTGCTCGGCGTGCCGATGCTGGACCGGGCGGCCTTCCGGGACTGGACCGCCACGATCCTCACCGATCCCGACCCGGCGGCGCGGCTTGCGGCGACGCGGGAGACGTCCGCGTATCTCGTCGACCTGCTGGAGCACAAGCGCAAGGCGCCGGGCCCGGACCTGATGAGCGCGCTGATCCGCACCACCGACGAGGACGGTGACCGGCTGTCCGCCGAGGAACTGCGCGGCACCGCCTGGCTGCTGCTGGTCGCGGGGCACGAGACCACGGTCAATCTGATCTCCAACGGCGTGCTGGCCCTGCTGACCCACCCCGACCAACTGGCGGTGCTGCGCGAGGACATGACGCTCATGGACGGCGCGGTGGAGGAGATGCTGCGCTACGACGGGCCGGTGGAAACGCCGACGTTCCGGTTCACCACGGAGCCGGTCGAGATCGGCGCCACCGTCATCCCCGGCGGCGGTGAGCTGGTCCTCGTCGCCCTGGCGGACGCGAACCACGACCCGGCGCGGTTCCCCCAGCCCGGCCGCTTCGACATCCGGCGGCCCTCGGGCGGTCATGTCGCCTTCGGTCACGGCATCCACTACTGCCTCGGCGCGTCGCTCGCCCGTATGGAGGCGCGCATCGCGATCCGTGCCCTGCTGGAGCGCTGCCCCGGCCTCGAACTGGACGCGCACACCGGCGCCCTGAGCTGGCGTCAGGGCATGCTCATCCGGGGCCCACGTCAGCTGCCGGTGCGCTGGCAGCCCCAGCCCTGACCTTGCCCGCGACGGCACGCCACCGGCACCGTCCGGCGGCGGAGACACCACCCGGTCCCACGGCCCGGACGTTATCGTTCCTCCCGCGACGGAGTCCGTTCCGGGAGGTCATGCGGTGCTGCGGTCCATCGACGGCGCGCGCCGGCCTCGCCCCTCCCCCGCACCCACCCGCTACCGCGACGCTCCCTCGTCCCTGTCGTGCTCAGTGTTCTCTCCCGAGAGAGGTCTTGCTGATGACACCCCCCTTCACCGAAACCGGGCCCACGTCCGAGACCGCATCCGAGTCCCAGTCCGAGTCCGAGTCCGCCGCGAGTCCGCGCGGTGAACTCCGGCTCACCCGGCGCAGAGCGCTCCAGACCGCCGCGGGCGCCCTCGGCGCGCTGGCCGTGGGCGCCGTCGCCGACCTCGCCGCCGCAACAGATGCGCGAGCCGCCGACGATGTCCTTCCCAAGGGCTTCAGCGGCGACATGTCCGATCTGAGGCACGTGGTGATCCTGATGCAGGAGAACCGTTCGTTCGACCACTACCTCGGCCAACTGCCGGGCGTGCGGGGGCACGGCGACAAACAGGTGCTCACGTTCCAGGACGGCACCGACGTCTTCCAGCAGCGCGACGCCGACGGGAACATCGTCACACCGGCCGTCTCCACCGCCACCTGGAGCGACAACCACAGTTTCTACGGCGCCAACGGCGGCCGCTGGAACACCTGGGTGAAGGACAAGGGCGACCACTGCATGTGGTACTACACACCCGACCACATGCCGTGGATGTACTCGCTCGCCGCCCAGTACACCGTTTGCGACATGAACTTCTGCTCGCTGCACGGGCCCACCATCCCGAACCGCTACTACCTGATGTCCGGCACCGCGGGCGGTGAGACCTCCAACGCCGGGCAGAACAACTACACCCGGACCTGGCTGACGGTGCCCGAGCAGCTGGAGCGGGCCGGCATCGACTGGCGCGTCTACTGCGACAACAGCGGCAACGGTGTCGGCCGCAGCCTGCAGAGCGGCTTCATCGGCGAGTACGGCTGCAACGTGACGAACAGCTTCCGGGCGTTCGACCCGAGGACCGCGAGCGAGGAGGACCTCGCCCCGGGCACCGGCAGGATCTGGAAGGCCAACTCCTTCGTCTACTCGGGCGCGACCACGCCTGACGACGATTCCGAGGAGAACCTCGACGCGGTGCTCGGAGACCTCATCGCGGCCTGCGAGCCGGACGCCGAACACCCGCTTCCGGAGGTCTCGTGGGTCGTGATGCCGGCGGCGTGGAGCGAGCACCCGAACTTCGACACCGTCCACGGCGAGCGCTACATGGACAAGGTGCTCCGGACGTTGCAGAGCAACCTGGACATCTGGAACCACACCCTGGTGATCATCACGTACGACGAGAACGACGGGAAGTTCGACCACGTGCTGCCGCCGCGCCCCGAGCCGGGCACGGCGGGCGAGTACTCCGGCACCACTCCTTACGGCTTCGGCCCGCGCGTGCCGATGCTGCTGGTCTCGCCCTGGACCCGCGGCGGCCACGTGGCCTCGGAGGTGTTCGACCACACCTCGATCGTCAGGTTCCTGGAGACCTGGGCCGCCCACCTCGGCAAGCCGTTCACCTGCCCGAACATCACCGACTGGCGCCGTTCGATCGCCGGCGACCTGACCAGCGCGCTCGACTTCGCCCACCCCAGGCCGGGCCCCGTGGAGATCGCCGACCCGGTCGACGGGACCCCGCCGTCGCTCCCGGCGGGCGGGATGAGGCCACGCGGTCTCTCCTTCCACCCGCACGCCACGCTGACCGAGGACCGCGCCGCCGGCACGGTGACCGCCACCATGACGCTGTCCGGCGGTCCACAGGGCAAGGCGGTGAGCCTTCAGGTCTTTCCGGACAAGTACCGCGACTTCTCCAACACGCCGTTCACCGTCTCCGCCGCCGAGCCGCGCCAGTACACCTGGGACGCGAACGAGACCGACGGCAGGTACGCCTTCTCCGTCTACGGGCCCGACGGCTTCCTGCGCTCCTTCGCCGGGCAGATCGTCCCCGCCGGGCACACCGACGTCGCGATCCCGGGCGTCGAGGCGGAACTCGTGCGCGGCCGCCACGCCAAGGTCCGGCTGACCCTGCGCAACCACGGCAGGCGTACGGTCCACTACACCCTGACGGCGCACGACTACGCCGGCGGCACCCGGCGCTACCACGTGCCCGGCGGCAGGTCGGTGGTCGTGCACTGGCCGACCGAGCGCGGCTACTACGACGTGGTCGTCACCGACGGTGGCGCGACCGGCTGGCGGCATCGGTACGCCGGACGGGTGGCGACGGTCTGAGAAGCGTCCGGAGGGGACGCCGGTCCGGTGGCGGGTCAGTCGCAGGGCTGCAGTACGAAGTCGTACCGCGCGTGCAGGTACGGCCGCTCGAGGCTGCCGCCGTCCGGTGTCGGCCCGGCAGGCCGCTCGGTGAAGCGGACCACCAGCGCCTCCTTGGTGCCGAACACCACGTCGCTGTCGAGGTACTCGCTGCCTTCCTGGAACAGGTGGGTGATCAGCCGCAGGTACCCGGGTTCGTCGATGAGGCAGTGGACGTGGGCGGGCCGGAAGTGGCTGATGTCGGTCCGGCGGATCAGATCGCCGACCGGGCCGTCCATGGGGATGGCGTAGCCGCGGGGAGCGATGGTGCGGATGCAGTAGGTGCCGTCCTCGCGCGTCCGGTACTTGGCCCGCAGCCGGGCTTCGTCGATCTCCGGGAGCTGCGCCTCGTAGGCGCCGTCGGCGTCGGCCTGCCACGCGTCGATGACGGCGCCGGGAACGGGCTTGCCCGCGGTGTCGACGACCTTGCCCGTGATGAACAGGGGGGTTCCCGGAATGCCCTCCGACATGTCGAAGCCGTACGGTGCGGCGGGCGACCCGTCGATGTGGAACGGCCCGAGCACCGTGGCCGGGGTGGCCTGTGGCGAGAAGCGGTTGTTGAGCTGGACGACGAGCATGCTCAGCCCGAGCACGTCCGAGGCCAGGATGAACTCCTGGCGCTTGTCGTCACAGATCCTGCCCGTCGCCGTCAGCCACTCGATCGCGGCCGTCCATTCCTCCTCCGTCAGCTGCACCTCCCGGGCGAAGTCGTGCAGGTGGCGCACCAGCGCGGTCATCAGCTCCGCCGTGCGCGGGGAGTGGGCGGTGCCCCAGCGCCGGACGGCAAGGTCGGTGATGTTGTCCTCGTCGACGAACATGGTGTGCTCCTCGGTGTGCCGTACGTGGGTGATGACGACCAGGTGCCGCCGCGGCGTGGTGGGTTCCCGGTGTACTGCCCGACCGCGGCCGCTGTCAGCCGTCGCGGTCCTCTTCCCCCAGTGGTGCGGGGACGAAGGGATCCGGGGGAACGGAGGTGTTGTTGAGGTCGACGGAGAGGAAGACGTCGCGCGCCACCGGGTGACGCAGTTCCTCGGCGAGCTGCCCGATCAGGCCGGCGGTGCGGGCCAGCAGCGCGAACCCGCGCAGCAGCGGCAGGGGCAGCCCGAGGTCGGCGAGGGCGGCGCCGCAGACGCCCGCCCCGTTGAGCGGCAGGGTTTTGCCCAGCACGGCCGGATGTACGCGCCCGATGGCGGCGAACAGCGACAGGTGCGGGCCGAACAGACCCTCCTCGGCCGCGATCCGCATCAGCCGGGGCGTGCGGGGATCGCCCGCCTTGTGCACGTGATGCCCGAGCCCGGGGACGAACTCGCCGGCCGCACGCCGCTCGCGCACCGTGCTCAGCGCCACCGCGTCCCAGCCCGTCTCGTCGGACGGCAGTGCGCCGCCCAGTGATTCCAGCACCTCGTGCAGGAACTTTCCGGTGTCCTCGGTGACTCCCAGGAATCGCGAGCCGCCGCCGAGCAGACCGGCGGCCAGCGCGCCCTGGATCGAGTCCGGGGCCGACAGATACGTCAGCCGGGTGACGATGGCGGTGGGGGTGAAGCCGTGGTCGGCGAGAGCGGCGAGCACCGCCTCGAAGACACGTGTCTCGCCGGGCGTGGGCCTGCGCTGGGTGGCGAGCCAGAACGCCAGTTCGCCGAAGCCCACCGAGCCCATGACGTCCTCGGCCAGATCATGGCCGAGCAGCGTGATGGTCTCCGGGTCGGACGCGCCCAGGGCGGTGGGGTACGAGGCACGTTCACCGGGTTCGGCCATGGTTTCCCTCCTCCGGTTCGGACAGCCACTTGCGCAGTTCGTCGCCGTGCTCGTCGAGTTCCGGCGGCGGCAGCCGGTAGGTGGCGGGAGTGGCGGAGAAGCCGATGGGGTGGCGGGTGGTCGGGACCGCGCGGTCGCCCTCACCCACGGTGACGACCGGTGCGAGGCCGAACCGGTCGGCCATGGCGAACCCGCCGTCGATGGTGTTGATCGGCCCGCTCGGCACGCCTGCCTCGACCAACAGCTCGAACCATTCGGTGGCGCCGCGTGTGACCAGCCGCTCCACCAGGAGGGGCCGCAACTCCTCACGGTTGGCGGTGCGGTCGGCGTTGCGGGCGAAGCGCGGGTCGTCGGCGGTCTCGGGGATGCCCAGCACCTCGCACAGCCTGCGGAACTGCCCGTCGTTGGCGGCGGTCACGATGAGGTCGTTGTCCGCGGTGGGCAGCGGCTCGTAGGGGAACACGCTGGGGTGGGCGTTGCCCATCCGGTACGGCACGGTCCCGCTCGCGACGTAGGCGGAACTGTGGTTGACCAGGCCGGTGAGCGCCGACGACAACAGGTTGACCTCGACGAGCTGCCCTTCGCCGACCGCCTCGCGGTGGCGGAGCGCCGCCAGGATGCCGATCGTCGCGTGGTTGCCGGCCATCACGTCGAACACCGAGATCCCGGCCCGGTACGGCGGCCCGTCCGGGTCACCCGTGAGGCTCATCAGACCCGAGATCGCCTGCACCATCAGGTCGTAGCCGGGCACGTGGCGGCCGGCGCCGGACCCGAAACCCGTGATCGACGTGTAGATCACGCCCGGGTTGTGCTCCCGGACCGATGCGAAGTCCAGGCCGTACCTGGCGAGTCCACCGGGTTTGAAGTTCTCGATGAGGACGTCCGCCCGGCGGGCCAGCTCACGGGCGACGCGTGCGTCGGCCTCGTCTTTGAGGTCGAGGGCGATCGACCGCTTCCCGCGGTTGACGCCGAGGTAGTAGGTCGAGACCCCGTCCCGCACGGGAGGCGTCCAGGACCGGGTGTCGTCGCCGCCCGGCCCTTCGACCTTGACGACGTCCGCCCCGAGATCCGCCAGCAGCATCGTGGCGTACGGCCCCGCGAGGATGCGTGAGAAGTCCGCCACCAGCACCCCGGAGAGTGGCCCCGCGGCATCCGGGCGAGTGGGGCTGGAGCGCTCTGCCATCGACCGTGCCCTCCCTGTCCGTGCAGCGGACACTTGTCCGCGCGGCCGATTCTGGGACGCGGCCGAGCGGACGTCAAGGTGTGCCGGCCGGGCTCGGGGCCAGGCTGGTGTGCGGAACGGACTCCAGACGGGCGAAGTCGACGCTGATCTCGCCCGCGGCCTGCAGCAGAAGCGGCAGGTAGTCGTCGACCAGCACCTCCACCGGTGTCTCTGCGGCATGGGCATTGACGTTGACGCTCGCGATGACGCGCCCTGATCCGTCCCGCAACGGCGCGGCCACCGACCGGATGCCCCGGGCCAGCTGCTGGTCGGTCAGGGCCCAGCCGCGCGCACGGACCTCCCGCAGCTCCGCTTCCCATTCCTCCCGCTCGGGCCGCCACACCGGCACCAGCCCGGACCGGCTCGGCTCGGCCAGGGTCCGCGCCGCCTCGTCCGGCGGCAGGGCGGCCAGCAGGACCTTGCCCAGCGACGTCTGCAACGCGGGGAACCTGGTGCCGATCTGCACGGCGAGCGTGACGATCTTCGGTACGGACACGCGGGCGACATAGACGATGTCCGAGCCGTCGAGCTGGGCGATGGAGCAGGACTCGTTCGTCCGCTCGACCAGCCGCTCCAGGTGCGGCCGCGCCACGTCCCACAGTCCCATGGAGCGGACATAGGCGACGCCGAGGTCGAGCACGCGGGGGGTGAGCGCGAACCCGCCGGCCTGCTGGCGGACGTACCCCAGCTCGGCCAGGGTCAGCAGGATCCTGCGCGCCGTGGGCCTGGCCAGCCCCGTCACGTTCGCCACGTCGGTCAGCGACATCACCGGCTGCCGCGGCTGGAACGCGGTGATCACTTCCAGGCCCCGCGCCAGCGCTTCGATGAAATCGGGCCCGGTTCCTTCGCGGGGCATGGGGACTCCTCTGGGTGTGCGTTCGTCCGGTGAGTGGACAGTCCGAGGTTGGCACCCTATGCAGTCCGGTCTCCATACGGCGATCCAGCCGCCGGCAGGCGCCCTCGCTCGCCATACGGACACGGGCCCCGATCGCCGCCGACCGGCGGAGAGGTTCCGCTGTCTCCCGTATTGACAAGGACAGTGGACCCCAAGACTATCGACCAGCAAAGTCGGTCGCGATGCGGACAACTGTCCGTGGGTGGCGCGACGGGAGCGGCCCATGACGCGTACTCCGCGGTGCGAAGACACCTCACGGTCCGACGGCCGGCGTGCCGGCAGGGCCCACTGGACACGCTCGGCTCCTCGCAGTCGACGCGTGCGGAGTGAGGGCGATCGCCGCGCGGCGTTCCGCCGTCGCCGGCCGTTCGCCGCCCTGGACAGCCATCACGAAGGAGACCAGCGATGAGCCGACCCACCGAGCCCGTGTCCGGACGACCCGTCGTCCTGCGAGGCGGCACGCTGCTGCCCATGGATCGCGAGCGTCGCGTACTGACCGACACCGACGTGCTCGTGGTCGACGACCGGATCGCCGCGGTCGGCCCACAACTGGACGTCCCCGAGGGGACGTTCGAGATCGACGCCGCGGACGGCATCGTCATGCCCGGCATGATCGACACGCATCGGCACATGTGGCAGACGGTGATGCGCGGCTACGGCGCGGACTGGACCCTGACCCAGTACTTCGTCTGGTACTACCTCGAGCACGGCAAGGCCTTCCGCCCGCAGGACGTGCACGCCGGGAACCGCCTGGCCGCCGTGGAGGCCCTCGACGCCGGAGTGACCACCGTCGTGGACTGGTCGCACGGGCTGCAGACACCCGATCACGCGGACGCCGCGGTCGACGCCCTCCAGTCCGTGCCGGGACGTTTCGTCCTCGCCTACGGCAACATCCAGCAGGCTCCGGCGGAATGGACCCGGGCGCCGGAGTTCCGGGACTTCGTGCGCCGCCGCATCACGGGCGACGACATGCTCGGCTTCCAACTCGCCTTCGACGTCACCGGCGACCCGGCGTTCCCCGAGAAGCCGGCCTTCGAGGCGGCGCGCGAACTGGGCGTCTCCGTCACCACCCACGCCGGGGTCTGGGGCGCCACCGACGACGACGGAATCCGGCTGATGCACGAGCACGGATTCATGACGCCCGGGACGGTCTACGTCCACGCGTCGACCCTGTCGGCCGACTCCTACCACCGCATCGCCGCGACGGGCGGCTCGGTCTCGGTGTCCACGGAGAGCGAGCAGAGCGCCGGACAGGGGTACCCGACGACGTGGGCGATACGGGCTCACGACATCCCGGTGTCCCTGTCCATGGACACGAGCGTGTGGTGGAGCGGAGACCTGTTCTCCGCCATGCGGACCACCCTGGGCGCGGACCGGGCGCGTGAGCACATGGAGGCGCACGCCGAGAGCAGGACCGTCACGCACTGCGCCCTGCGCGCCGACCAGGTGGTCGAGTGGGCCACCCGGGGCGGTGCCAGGGCGCTGGGCCGCGAGCACGACCTGGGCAGCGTGGAGGTGGGCAAGAAGGCCGATCTCGTCCTGCTGAAGAACGACCGGTCACCGGTCTCGTTCCCGCTGCTCAACCCCTACGGTCACGTGGCCTTCCAGGCACAGCGGGGCGACGTCCACACGGTGCTCGTCAACGGGACGGTGGTCAAGCACGAACACCGCCTGCTCGGCGTCGACCTGGCCGCCGTCCGGCGTGAGGTCGAGCAGACCGTCGAGCACCTCCGCTCGGTGATGGGCGAGGAGGAGTGGCGCAAGGGCATGAACCCCGACATCCCCGAGACCAAGGTCCTCGACAACCCCTACACCTACACCGACTACCGCAGCGCCACGACGCACGGACGGTGAGCCGGTGGTGCTCCCGGTTCTCGTGACCACGGACGATCGAGGAAGGTCAGCCCGATGAGTGTGGGACTGCTGTCGCTCAGACTGCTCCTCGCCTCCTTGCTGTTCGGCCACGCCACCCAGAAACTGTGGGGCTGGTTCGGCGGAGCGGGGCTCACCGGCACCGGCGCCGTCTTCGAACGCTGGGGGTTCACACCCGGCGCCCGGATGGCGCTGGTCGCCGGACTGGCGGAGCTGACGGGCGCCGCCTCCCTGGCCTGCGGGCTGCTCACGCCCGCCGGCTGCGCGGTCGTCGTCGGCACGATGACCGTCGCCGCCACCGCAACGGCCTCCAACGGCTTCTGGGCACAGCGGGGTGGGTGCGAGGTGCCCTTCTGGTACGGCGCCGTCGCGGCGGTGCTCGCCTTCACCGGGCCGGGCCCCTGGTCGCTCGACGCCGCCCTCGGACTGCACCGGCTGTCCGGCTGGGCCTGGGGCCTTGCCGCGCCGGCGGTGGGCCTCCTCGCGTCGGCCGTCCCCCTGGCCGCCCGCGCCCGAGTCCTGCGCGAGCGGGCGAGGGCCGCGAACGGCAGCGGGGACGGCCGCGCGTCAGCGGCCTGAGACCGGAGGGGAGAGCGTGAGGCCGGGCTCGGCGACCCCGTCGTCCTGGGGGCGGGAGACGGCCCGGGGCCAGGTCTCCGCGCGCAGGAGCTCGAGCAGGGCGCCGAACTCGCCGTCGACGGGGGCGTCACCCAGCTGTGAGCCACGGCCCGATCCTCGATTCCTCCCCCTTCGGCGTCAGGCGGGAATGCGCTACGCCGTCTCCTGATCGTGCTGGTAGGCGGTGAGGAGGAAGAGCCAGATCTCGCCGACGGTGGGGAAGGGGGCGATCGCGTGCCGGAGCCGTTTGAGCGGGATCTCGCCGGCGACCGCGACGGTGGCCGAGTGCAGGAGCTCGCCGACGCCGGGGCCGACGAAGGTCGCTCCGACGAGGACCTCCCGGTCGAGGTCGACGACCAGCCTGGCGTGGCCCCGGTAGCCGTCGGCGTAGAGTCTGGCGCCCTGGGCGGCGTCGAAGTCGAGGTCGACGGTCTTGATGCGGTACCCGGAGCGCTCCGCCTGCTCGGCGGTCAGGCCCACCGCTGCCGCCTCGGGGTCGCTGAAGAAGACCTGCGGCACGGCGTGCTGGTCGGCCGTGGTGGCGTGGTCGCCCCAGGGTGCGTCGTCGATCGGTCGGCCGGCGGCACGGGCGCCGATGGCGTCGCCCGCGGTACGGCCCTGGTACTTGCCCTGATGGGTGAGGATGGCACGATGGTTGACGTCGCCGAGGGCGTACAGCCAGTCGCCGTCGACGCCGTCGACCAGGCACGTGGTGTCCACCTCCAGCCACGAGCCGGGGGTGAGGCCGATCGCCTCCAGGCCGATGTCGTCGGTGGCGGGGGTGCGGCCGGTGGCGCACAGGACCTCGTCGGCCTCCAGCTCGCCGCCGTCGTCGAGGGTGAGGGTGACCGGCCCCTCCGGGTCCGGGCGGCGCAGGGCGGTCACCTCGACGCCGATCCGCACCTCCGCGCCGGCCTCGCTCAGTCCCTGGGCGACCAGTTCACCGGCGAAGGGCTCCATGCGGGGGACGAGCCGACGCCGGGCGAGCAGCGTGACCTGGGAGCCGAGGCCCTGCCAGAGAGTGGCCATCTCGATGCCGACTCCGCCGCCGCCGATGATGGCGAGGCGAGGGGGCACGGTGCTGGTCTCGGTGCCCTCCCGGTTCGTCCAGGGGCGTGCCTCGGCCAGGCCCGGGATGTCCGGCAACGCCGGCCGGCTGCCGGTGGCGACGGCCACGGCGTGCCGGGCCGTGAGGGTGTGCCGGGCGCCGTCGTCACGGGTGACGCTGACGCGTCGGGGCCCGTCGAGACGGCCGTGACCACGGTAGAGGTCGGCTCCGGCGGACTCGAGGAACATGGCCTGTCTGGTGTCGTCCCAGTCGTTGACGGAGCGGTTGCGACGGGCGAAGACGCCCTCGGTGTCGACCGGACCGGTGACGGCCTGCCGGGCACCGTCCACGCGCCGCGCGTCGGCGACCGCGAGGACCGGCCGCAGCAGCGCCTTGCTGGGCACGCACGCCCAGTACGCGCAGTCACCGCCGACCAGTTCCCGTTCCACGATCGCTACGGAGAGTCCGGCGGCGCGGGCCCGGCCGGCGACGTTCGCACCGGCCGGGCCCGCACCCAGCACGACCACGTCGTACAGCGCACCCGTCCGGGTGTCATGCGGTTCACTCATGGTCCTTCTCGCATCCCTGGGAGTGCTCGACGACGGTCGAGGCGGCGGTGATGCCGCCCGCCGGGCGGGGTCGAAGGCTCCCCCACCAGGCCTGGGCGCGGCTGTCGACGATCTGCCGCATGTCCTCGGTGATTGGTTTCATCGCTCCTCAGCCTTTCCTGCCTCGTCCGCGTGCCCCGCCCTCCTGGACCGTCACGGCGCAGCGCTCACACGTGTGCCGGGCGGCAACCGATGCCGCGGCGGCCCGGCACCGGGTGCCTCCGCCTCCCACGACGTCCGTGTCTTCACTCTGGGGTTTCGTCGTCGGCCGGGCACACCGACCGAGCCGAGGGAGGCAGTGTCGATGTCGCTCTGGTCGACGTCGCTGAGGCAGTCGGTCAGCAGGGCCTGCACTGCTGACCGTGACGATCGCCGAGATCCGCTGCGCCACCCGGGACTGGGCTGTCAAGCCCACTCCGCGGTACGCTGTGTCGTATGGAAGCCGCGACACGAGCTACGCGGATCCGGCCCAGCTGGCCAATCTGCTTCCCGCCGCATTCCAGGGCGGCAGCCTCCTCGCCTTGGTCGCCCACGACGTCACCCCGCTGAAGGACGCGTTGCAGGCGGCCATCGATCACGTGCGGACCTTCGCCAGGCAGCCCTGAGTCGACATAGAGGTTTGCCGACCGCCGCCGGCGGTGTGAGGCTACGTCGGCCCGTCCGCGGCTTCATGCCGTGGATGGGCGCCGGACCCCGGATGAGCCGCGTCGATGAGATCGAGGTACTGCGGGTGGCGGGCGATGAACTCACCCACCACCGGGCAGATGACGGTGATCTTCTTTCCGCTCTCGCGGATCTCGTCGAGCACGCGAGCCATCAGCTCGGTGGCCACCCGACGGTGGCGATAGGCGGGGTCGACCCAGGTCGTCAGCAGTACCACGCGGCCGTCGACGAATCGATACGAGAGTTCC
This sequence comes from Streptomyces sp. NPDC003393, assembly GCF_053589015.1. NCBI lineage: Bacteria > Bacillati > Actinomycetota > Actinomycetes > Kitasatosporales > Streptomycetaceae > Streptomyces > Streptomyces sp. NPDC003393. The sequence goes on from NZ_JBSFRB010000031.1 coordinate 26,589, forward strand.
GCGATCGCTTCGGGACCGAGGGACCCGGTCCAGCGACCGTGTTCCGCGTCGTTGAGGACATCGAGCTCCCAGGCGGAGTCGGCCTCACCGGGACCGGTCTCGTCCAGAGCGGCGATGAGGGCCGCGTTGTTCTGTTCACGAAAGGCCGCCTCGGCCTCGATGTTGGTCGTCACTGTCGAACACCTTTGCGCTATCCGGCCGCCCGCCCGCCGTGCCGGCTACGACTCGTGGATCACAGGTGCCGACGACGAGGTCCTCGGCGGTGAATCGCGGAGGGACGTTCGCGGGGCGGTGCGCTTCCGGGTTCGCCTGATTCCCGGGTCGAGGCCTGCCCTCGCGCTCTTCTTGCGAGAGATCTCCGTAGCGGCCCGTATCCGTTGTGATCCCCACAATAGGCGCTCCGGTCCCGGGCAGCAGCGGCTCGTCAGTGCCGCCACCCGAGGCATGCTGTACGGCAGTACCCTCGCCGACCGGGCACCGATCTTCAGCGTCATCTCCCTCCTCTGCCACATAGGCGCCGCCTTCCTCAGCTTCGTCTCGGGGCAGCTCTCCCACACCTTCTCGCTCCCGCAGATCGTCCTCAGGTACGCCGGGGCACTCGCCCTCCTCGCCACCATGATCACCGTTCTCGCCGCACGCGACCCGCATGCGGACCCGACCGGGAACGGACGGCATGCTGGGTAATCATGACGAACCTCATCCTCGGAGGCCGCGAAAGAGTGCGGCCCACCTGAAAGCAGCCAGATGCCCCAGCCACCGGACGCGTCGCTCCACTGGCAGCCCGGCTTCCCCGTCGACGCACGACGGACGCTGGCCGCCCTGCACCGCGGCCGCCACGATCCCACCCACCGGGTCACACCCGAGCGGGCCCTCTGGCGCACCGCGCTCACGTCCACGGGGCCGGTCAGCTATCGCGTCCGGCAACAGCGGCTCGACGACCTGACCATCGACGCCTGGGGCCCCGGGGCCCAGGAGCTGGTGGACGCCATCCCGACCGAACTCGGCGCCGGTGATCACCCCGAGCTGTTCCGGCCCACCCACCCCTTTCTGCGGCGCGCGCTGCGCCGGATGCCCGGCCTGCGTGTGCCCCGCACCGGTCGGCTGTTCGAAGCGCTGGTCCCGGCGATCATCGAGCAGCGCGTCGTCGGTCTCGACGCCCAGGCCGCCCTCACCCGCCTCGTGCGGGCGCACGGCACCGAACCGCCCGGCCCCGCCCCGCAGGGCATGCGCGTGCCACCGACCCCCCAGGCGTGGGCGTCGGTCCCCAGCTGGGAATGGCGCCGGGCCGGCGTCGACCTGCACCGCTCCCGCACCGTGATCCAGGCCGCCCACCACGCCGCTCGCATCGACCGGACGGCGGCCGACCCCGAGCGCGCCTACGCGCTCCTGACCAAGCTGCCGGGCATCGGCCCCTGGACCGCGGCCCAGGTCGGCCACCGCGCCCTCGGCGACGCCGACGCCCTCCCCCTGGGGGACTACCACCTCGGCCGGATGACGGGTGCCGCCCTGCTCGGCCGCCCCTTGGACGACAGCGAGATCGAGGCGTTCTACGAGCCCTTCCGGCCGCACCGCTACCGGGTCCTCCGCCTGATCGAACTCACTCCCGGCTCGGCCCCCCGCCACGCTCCGCGAGCACCGCGTGCGGGGCCCCTGTACTGAAGGGCGTCGGGCCGGGGATGGTCACCTCGAACAAACTGCTCGCGTACTACGTGGAGAAGTCGCCGGCCTGCCGGCAGACGCGGTGATCAAGGCGCCGCTCACCACCGCACCGCCTCAGCGCCTCACCGCCGGTGGACACTCACGGCATAACCGCCGCCGTCGTAAGGGGCGGCGTCCCAGGTGGCGAAGCGGTCGACGAAGGTGAGTCCGGCCGCGGCGCAGTACTCGTCGTACTCCGACAGGGTGATGCTGGGCGGCACGGGCAGATGGGATGCGTCCAGGCCGAAGCCGGCGACCATCAGTCCGCCCGGGCGCAGGGCCGCGGACAGGCGGTCGACCACCGTGGCCTCGGTGCCGGCGGCGAGCAACGGGAGAACGTTGCCCGCCGCGACCACGAGATCGAACCCCGCTGCGACGCCCAGCAGGTCCGGCTCGAATTCGGCCAGGTCGACCTCGAACCAGGGCAGTCGCGGCGCCTGCTTCCGCGCCACGGCCAGCATCGATGCGTCAAGGTCCACGCCGACACAGTCGTATCCGAGTTCGGCGAGCCGGATCATGACCCTTCCGGTACCGCATCCGGCGTCCAGCACCCGCGCTCCGGCGGGCACGAGCGCCGCGCAGAACCGCGCCTCTCCGTGCACGTCCTTCCCGCTGCGGGCCAGGGCCGCGAACCGTGCGGCGTAGTCCTGTCCGGACGTCTCCCCGGTCAGCTCTTTCCATCGGCTCATGCGGCCTACTCTAGGTGGACCTGGTGACGCCCAGGACCGGCCCCGACGCCGGGATCCCGGCAGCCACAGCGTGATCGTCGCGACGTTCGCCGGCGTGGGACGACGGCCGCCCGTCTACGGCGCGGTGGGCCGGTGTGGGGAGCGGAGGGTGAGGAGGGTGATCTCGCTGGGGGCGAAGACGCGGAACGGCGGGCCCCAGAAGCCGGTGCCGCGGCTGGTGTAGAGGAGCGTGCGGGTGCCGTGGTGGGTGAGGCCGGCTAGGGCGGGCTGGTCGAGACGGACCAGGTGGTGGAAGGGCCAGATCTGGCCGCCGTGGGTGTGGCCGGAGAGCTGGAGGTCGATGCCGGACGCCGCTGCCCGGTCGACGAACTTGGGCTGGTGTGCCAGCAGCAGGACGGGAAGGCCGGGGTCGGCGCCGTCCAGCGCGCCGGCGAGGTGGGCGCCGTGACCGGCCAGGCCGGAGGACTCGGCGGTGACGTCGTCCACGCCGGCGACCACCAGGGTGTCGCCTCCGCGTTCGAGCAGCAGATGGCGGTTGCGCAGCGGCTCCCAGCCCAGCTCGTCCATCAGGTCGACCCAGCCCTGGGCCTCGCTGTAGTACTCGTGGTTGCCGGTGACGTAGACCCGGGCATGGGTGGCCCGCACGGTGCCGAGCGGTGCGGCCTGGGCGCGGCGGCGTTCGGCCGTGCCGTCCGCGATGTCGCCGGTGTGGCAGACCAGGTCGGCTTCCAGGGTGTTCACCGTCTCGCACACCCGCGCCGACCAGCGGGCGCGGTCGAGCGGGCCGTAGTGGGTGTCGGTGATGAGGACGACCCGGGTGCCGTCCAACCCGGCACCCAGTCGCGGGAGTTGCACGTCGAGCCGGCGCACCCGTGGCACGCGGCGGGCCTCGGCGTACCCCCAGGCGAGCAGGACGGCGGTGACGCCGAGAACGGCCCAGGCGACGACCCGGGCCCGGTCCTGGCTCTCGCCGACGCCGGCGACGGTCAGGGCGAGCCGCAGGAAGACGCCGAGCAGCACGGACCAGGTGAACAGGATCCAGCTGGTGCCCAGCAGGGTGTCGCCGATGATCGCCGCCCGGTCCTGCTGGCGCCGGCCGTGGCCGCGGACCATCGCGAGCGGCATGCACACGAGGCCGAGGACGAACAGGGCGGTGCCGGCGGACGTGACGGGCAGCGGCCAGTGCTGGCCGCCGTACAGGAGCACCCAGCAGGGCACGGCCCACAGCAGCACGGGGGCGATCATGGGGATGTAGCGCATCAGGCGGTGGAGTCGGCTCCGCCGTGGCGCTTGCGCCTCACCCTCGGCGGGGCGGGTGCTGCTGGTGTCGGTCAACCTTGGCCTCCCTGACCGGACTGCCGTCCCGCGCACTGTATCGGGTCGCCCTCGGGCCCGCCGAGACCGGCGTTCGACCTCACCCGAGGCTCTGCGCCACCACGGGCGGGTCATTCCCCGGCCGGACGCCCTCACACGCACGTGATCATTCGGAGTGATCGCGGGAGCGACGGAGCCCCGGGCTCCGCCCGGTGCTCTACGCCGGGACGAGGACGGTGAGCCATTCCGCTTCACGTGGCCGGTATCCGTAGCGGTCCCACAGCCCTGACACGATCGCCGGGACATGGCCGGCTCCGTAGACGACGGCCACCCGGATCGGCTCGGCACCGCGCTCGGTGTGGATCTCGCCGAGCGCGTCGAGCAGCCGCTGGTCGCGCCGGTCGGTCATCGCGTGCTCGACGGGACCGTCGGCCAGCAACTCCGCGCGCAGCGTCGACGGCAGGTCCTCGACGACCAGATCCTCGTCGAGGAAGGCGCGCGGACCGCGCAGCGCGAACACCAGGCCCATCACCGGGGCCCCGGCCATGAGCAGTACGTACCTCCACCGCGGCAGTGTCCTCAGGTCCTCGATCGCCTCCGTCGCGGTCACATCCGGGTTGACGACCGGCACGTCGTCGGGAAGCAACAACTCGGCGCGCTGCTCCTGGAGGCCGTTGCGCCGCCGACGGGGGGCGAACCGGTAGGCGAGCGTCAGGACACTCACGCCGACCGAACTCCCCCGGATTCCCTCCATGACGATCAGGTCGCACTCCCTGAGCCTGAGACGGACCTGGGAGTAGAACGTGGGCGAAGCGACGTGCAGCATCGGGAAGATCACGAACTCGAGTGGCGTCTCCGTCCGCCTCAGCGTGATCACGGCGGATCGGACGGCGTACCCGGTCACCTCGATGATCTGCATGATCCCCCCGGCGAGACTCACCCGTTCACCTGTTCACCCGCTCCAGGAGACGAGCCCGTCCGAGGCCGTGGTTCCCCTTCAGGCGCCGGCAGCCACCGCACTGAGTGGACCGCGGCACCTCGGGGACGTGCCGGCGCGTTCAGTGCGGTGGCGCACCCCCTGTCAGGGGGTGGTCGCCGACGTGCTGACGACCATCCAGTCGAGCACCGGGGTGCTCTGCAGGTAGACCAGCGCGCACATGAAGAGCATGAAGACCAGGCTCCACACGATGACCCGGCGGAAGAGAATCCCCTCGCGGCCCTCGAAACCGACCGCGGCCGCGGCGATGGCGAGGTTCTGCGGGGAGATCATCTTGCCGAGCACGCCACCGGAGGAGTTGGCCGCGGCCATGAGGGTGGGCGACAGGCCGGCCTGGTGGGCGGCGGTGATCTGGAGAGCGCCGAACAGGGAGTTGGAGGAGGTGTCGGAGCCGGTGACGGCTACGCCCAGCCAGCCGAGGATCGGCGAGAGGAAGGCGAAGGCCCCGCCGGCCCCGGCCACCCACAGACCCAGCGTGGTGGTCTCACCGGACTCGTTCATGATGTAGCCGAGTCCCAGCACCAGCATCACGGTGAGCACCGCGAACTTCAGCTGGTCCAGGGTGCGTCCGTAGGCGCGCAGGGCGCGGCGCGGGCCGACCTGGATCAGCACCATGCTGATCAGGCCGGCTATCAGCAGCAGACTCCCGGCCGCCGAGAGGTAGTTGAGTTTGAAGGTGGTGGCGACCGGGTCGCCGTTCGCCTTGAAGATGTGCAGCCCCGGCCAGTTGACGACGCGCGTCACCGACTCCAGGCCGGTGCCGGACGCGCCGACGCCGGCCGGCGGCTTTCCGGTGATCGCCGGTACCCGGGTGGCCAGCACGAACACCACGATGATGGCCAGGTAGGGCGCGTACGCCTTGAAGACGTCCAGCGGCGAGTCGTGCGTGTCGCGGTCGGTGTCCACGCGGGCCCGGGTCGGCACCAGGGTCTCCACGGACTCGCCGCCGGCCGTGTCCGGCGCGCCGCCGGGGGTCTGCGGCCGGCCGGAGCCGCCGCCGGCACCGCCGGGGACGCCGTCGAGACCGTCGTCCTCGTCGCTCTCCTGGTACGTCTCCTCGGCGCGCCACACCCGGGTGAACCCCAGGACCGCCAGCATGGAGGCGAGGGCGGCGATGATGTCGGCGAGCGGCACGGACCAGTAGTTCGAGGACAGGTACTGGAAGATCGCGAAGGACACGCCGCACACCACCGCAGGAGGCCAGGTCTGCCGCAGCCCCCTTCGCCCGTCCACGATGAACACCAGGGCCAGCGGCACGAACAGGGCCAGGATCGGCGTCTGCCGGCCGACCATCGCGCCGAGGTCGTCCACGGGCAGGCTGGTGACGCCCGCCAGCGTGGTGATCGGCACGGCTATCGCGCCGAACGCCACGGGTGCGGTGTTGGCGACCAGGGCGACGGTGGCCGCCTTGAGCGGCTTGAAGCCCAGGGCGATCAGCATGACCGAACTGATCGCGACGGGCGTGCCGAAACCGGCCAGCGCCTCCATGAGGGCGCCGAAGGAGAAGGCGATGAGGATCGCCTGCACTCGCTGGTCGTCGCTGATGGACGCGAACGACCTGCGCAGTACGTCGAAGTGGCCGGTCTCGACGGTGAGGTTGTAGACCCAGATCGCGTTGATGACGATCCACATGATCGGGAAGAAACCGAACGCGGCGCCCAGCAGTCCGCTGTTGAGCGCGTCGACGAGCGGCATCGAGTACACGGCGACCGCGAGGACCACGGCGACGGCGAGGGAGATCAGCGAGGCGAGCCACGCCTTCATCCGCACCACGCCGAGCAGCACGAACAGGATGAGCAAGGGGAGGATCGCGATGATGGACGACAGCCCGAGCGAGTGACCCACCGGGGTGTAGTTCTGCTGATAGTTGGCGAGGATCATCTAGCACCCTTTTCTGCGACACCGGAGAGGAGGGCGCACCGCGGTCGGCACCGCGGTGGTCGGTGGGACGGCGCGCTACGACGGCGCCGGGGCGGTACAGCGCTGGCTCGAGCGACTTCGGTACGGGGGACGCCGCGGGTGGCTGAGTTTCGCACCCGCACGGTGTGGGCGAGGGGGATCCCGTTGCCGGCGCGGGCGGCAGAGTTCACGACCCGCGTCCCGCACCCGGTGTCGGCGGTCGTCATGGCCTGGGCGCGGGTGGCCGGCGCCGCCGGCGCCGTGCGCCTGCCGGGTTCGCGGGCCGGTGCGGGATGGCGCACGGTGTCCGATTCGGTGCTCGCTCCCATGGCGGGGCGGGATCTGACGCGGTGTCGCATACGGGCACTCCGAGGTGTTGGCGACGAGGTCGATTCCACTACTCGGTAGGCACCAACCGAATGGTGGAAGAATGCAGTGGTGACGGATCTGTGTCAAGGGTCACGGGTGGCCTATGTCACAGGCGAAGTCCGGCCAGGGCGCGGGCACATGGCTGGGTGGCGGCCCGGCAGGGGATCCGGCCTTCCCGGCCTCCGGCAGAGAGTCGGCCGCCCGCACACCACCACCGCCGGCAGCGGTCCGCCGTGGGGCGTTCAGCCGTCGAGGTCGGCCGAGGACCAGACGTGACGGTCGTCCGTCACCAGTTCGACACGGTCGATCGTGTCGGCGGCTGCGTAGGCGATCCAGGTCGCCTGTCCGGAGGCCGGCATCCACCAGGCGCCGGCGTCGCGGGTGGAGCCGTCGCCCAGCAGGAGCCGGCAGGTGTAGTGCGTGCCCGGGCGGCCGGCCGTGATCTGCATGACAACGACGCGGTCGTCGCCGGCCCGGCTGGGTTCCACCGTGCCCACCACTGCTCCCGAGGCGGTGACCAGCAGGGCACCGTGATCGCTCGGGGCCGGGGCCACGTGGGTCCGGGACGCGTCGTGGCCGAGCACCGCCACGCCGACGCCGCCCAGGCACATCCCGACGGCCGTGGCCGCGGCGACCAGCAGGGGCGTCCGGTAGGAGCGACGGCCGGACAGGCGGCGGAGCGGTGCGTGGTTCTGTCCGGACGGGGCGGACCGCCCGCTCTCCGGTGCCGGGAAGGAACGGCGCGTGGCGGAGGGCCGGCGCGGACCGGTGGGCCGGCCGAGGTCCAGACGGTCGAGGACCCGTGTCTCGAACCCGGACGGAGCGGCGACCGAGGGCGCGGCCGGCAGTACCGCGTCCACCGCCCCCGAGACCTCGCCGTAGGCCGAGTGGCAGGCGGGGCAGTCGGCGAGGTGCCGCAGCAGTTCGGCCGGCCGGCCGGGGAGGGCGCCGAGCGCCAGGGCGATCAGTTCGTCCTCATCGGGGTGGTGTTGCATCGCGGCGCTCCTCCTTCAGCGAGTTGCGGAGCCTTCGCAGGCCGGTGCGGATACGGGTCTTGGCGGTGCCGAGAGGAATGTTCTCGTGCCGGGCGACCTCGGCGGCCGTGCAGCCCCCGATCACGGCGAGCACCACGGCGCGGGCCTGCTCGGCGGGCAGACCGCGTAGCCGGCGCAGCGCACGCTCGCTCTCCAGGGCGGTAAGGGCCTGGTGCTCGGGGCCGTCGGACTCGGCATCGCGGCGGAGGGTCCCGTTGATGAGCCGTTGCAGGGTCTCGGCCGGAGCGGGCGTGGCCCGGCGAGCCCGGACGACGTCGATGGCGGCGTTCCGAGTGATGGTCAGCAGCCAGGTGAGGACCGAGGCACGCCGGGGGTCGTAGCTGCTCGCAGCGCGCCAGGCCCGTACGAACACCTCCTGACTCACTTCCTCGGCGAGGCCCGGTTCCTGAGTCACCGACAGGGCGAGGCCGTACACGGCGTCCTGGAAACGCCTGACGAAGGCGACGGACGCCTGCTCGTCGCCCAGCCCGAAGCCGGCGACGAGCGTTGCGTCGTCGACCTGGTTCGCGCGTGAGAACAGCACCACGCCCGGTTGTACGGACGAGAGCGACGAAGGGATTGAGGAGTCGCCGGGAAATTTTCGGGAGCACGGAGCGCAATCCCTTGGACGGGCTCGCCCGTACAACCCCGTGACTCACCGAACGGCCTTGTGAGAAAGGGACGGAGACATCATGAACCGAGGACGCATCACCGTGACCGGGTTCGCGCTGGCGGCGATGCTCGCGCTGGCCGGCTGTGGCGGGGGCAGCGGTGACAGCGGCACCACGGCGCAGAGTGCGCCGTCGGCGCAGGCCACCGACGCCTCGACCCTGAAGACGAGCAGTTCGCCCTTGGGCACCGTGCTCGTGGACGGCGGCGGACGGACGCTGTACCTGTTCACCGCCGACGGCAAGAACACCAACTCCATGAACTGCGACGCGGCCTGCCTCAAGCTCTGGCCGCCCCTGGAGGGCAAGCCCAAGGCGGGCGGCGGCGTCGACGCCGGTTTGATCGGCACGACGGGCGGCGGCAGCCGGGCCCAGGCGACGTACGCCGGGCATCCGCTGTACTACTACGCGGGCGACCAGGCTGCCGGCGACGTCAAGGGACAGGGCATCGACGGCATCTGGTACGTGCTGGATGCGCGGGGTTCCGCCATCAAGACGGCAGCCCCGGCCGCCTCGTCCACGCCGGGGAGCGGCGACGGGGGCTACGGCTACTGACCCCACCTGGTCTTCTTCGGATGACCTGACACGGTTCGCACCTGGCGAAGCCGCTTTCTCGACCCGTCCGGGGCGGCCTGGCCGACGAGCCCGGGCCGAGTGTCCGGCCTGCTCCCTTCCCGAGCATGGTGTCCCGAACACGCGACGTGGCGCTTCGTGACGCAACCGGTCCGACGCGGGGCATCAGGGGCCGCCTGGCCGTTCGGCGCGAAGTGGTCCGGTCTTTTGCTCAGAAAATGGTCCGCACGTGCGGGGCGACGCGCGCATACGGTCGGGTCGCGACGCATGTGATGAGGAACACGATGATGAGCATTGACCAGGCCGCGATGAGCACTGACCAGGCCGCGCTCCTGGAGCCGCTGGAGCTCCGCGAGATATCCGACGCAGCGATAACGGTGATCGACGAGCAAGGGACGGTGGTCGCGTGGACGCGAGCCGCTCAGCACCTTGTGGGGTACTGCGCTGAGGACGTGGTCGGCCGATCCGCCACGCTCGTGCTGCCGTCCTTCGAGGAGGCGCTGGGTGCATCGGCGTTCGGCGAGCAGTGCCGTGCCCAAGGTGGCTGGTCGGGCACCGTGGCGGTCCGCCACCGCGACGGCCGCACGCTCAACCTGAGCGTGCGCCTCTCGCTGCTGTGGGGACAGGACGCGAACCACCGGTGGCTGGTGTCCCTGACCGGCATGGGCGCGAGCTCCCCAGGAATGGTGGACGGATCGGTGCGGGAGTCGCTGTTCGCCCGCGCGCCGGTCGGCATCGCCATTCATGACCCGCAGCTGCGCTGTATCTGGACGAACGACGAGATGGAGCATGACGGCATCTCCCGTGATCGCAGGATCGGACGCCGCCTGAAGGATTCACTGCCCGGCTTCGAGGCCGAGGCCCTTGAAGCGGTGATGCGGCAGGTGCTGGCGAGCGGCACTTCCGCGGTCCACGAGTACCGGGCATGGCCGCCGGGAGACCCACGCCGGGAACACGCGTTCTCGGTCTCGTTCTTCTGCCTCCTGGACGCGGACGGCCGGGCACTGGGGGTCTGCTCCCTGACTGTGGACGTCACCAGCAACCAGCGGGTGCGCGAGCGCCTTGCGATCCTCAGCCAGGCCGGCACACGGATCGGGAGCAGCCTGGACGTCATGCAGACCGCACAGGAACTGGCCGACGTCGCCGTGCCGCTGCTGGCCGACTACGTCACCGTCGACCTGGCAGAGCCGGTTCCACTCGGCGGGGAGCCGTCCGCCCGGATCGGCACCACGTGCGACAACTCCCGCGTGTTCCGACGTGCCGGTCTGGCCTCGATCCACCCGGGGGTACCGGAGTCGGCGTTCGCTCGAGGGGAGACGATTTCCGTCCCCCCGAGCTCGCCACTCGCCGCCGCGCTGCGCACGGGAAAGTCCCGCCTGGAACCCGTACTGGACACCAGCCCTGGGACATGGGTCGACCACGACCCGGCACGGGCGGAGAAGATACGTGAGAACGGGATTCACTCCATGATGATCGTGCCCATCCGTGCCCGGCACTGCGTGCTGGGCGTGGCCTTGTTCGCGCGCACCGAGGACCCGACGCCGTTCCGGCAGGACGACCTGCTCCTGGCGGAGGAACTGGTCACCCGGGCCGCGCTGTCCTTGGACAACGCCCGTCAGTACACACGCGAACGCAGCACGGCCCTCGCCCTCCAGCGCAACCTGCTCCCACACCGTTTGAAGGGCGGCGTCGCCGTCGAGGCGGCCGGGCGCTATCTGCCGGCCGACACGGACGCCGGTGTCGGAGGCGACTGGTTCGACGTGATCCCGCTGCCCTGTGCCCGGGTGGCCCTCGTCGTCGGTGATGTGGTCGGACACGGCATCAACGCCGCGGTCACCATGGCCAGGCTGCGCACCGCCGTCCGCACGCTCGCGGAGCTGGACCTGCCCCCCGACGAACTGCTGAGCCACCTCGACGACAGCGTCCGGCGGCTGGCCGGGGAAGAGGAGGACGCTCCGGATGAGATCCCCGAGATCATGGGCGCGACCTGTGTGTACGCCGTCTACGACCCGGTCACCCGGCAGTGCACGATGGCACGGGCCGGGCACCCGCCGCCCGCGATAGTCGACGCACAGGGCAAGGTCACCTTCCCCGACCTGCCCACCGGGGCCCCACTCGGCCTGGGTCTCGGGCTGGTGCCCTTCGAGGCGGTGGAGGTGGAACTGCCCGAAGGAAGCCTGATCGCGTTCTACACCGACGGCCTGGTCGAATCCCATGACGACGACATCGATGCCGGCATGCACCGCCTCGCCACCGCACTGGCACAACCCGAACAGCCCTTGGAAGACCTGTGCTCCTCGGTGATGGAGACCGTGCCGGCTCAGGCGGCATCCGACGACGTCGCCTTGCTCCTTGCCCGGGTCCACGCACTCAAGCCGACCCACACCGCCTCCTGGGAGCTGCCGGCCGCGCCGGTCGTCGTCAGCGCCGCCCGGCACCTGGCCGCCCGCCAACTCCGCGCATGGGGACTGGAGCATCTCGTGCCCACGGCGGAACTGATCGTCAGCGAACTGATCACCAACGCCATCCACCACGGCGTCGGCCCGATCCGGCTACGGCTCATCAAGCACCAGGTTCTGACCTGCGAAGTCTTCGACCGCGGGCCGTGTTACCCGCGCCTGCGCCATGCCCGTTTCGTCGACGAGAACGGCCGGGGACTGTTCCTGATCGCCCAGTTGTCCAGCAAGTGGGGCTTCCGCTCCGCGACGGACGGCAAGCTCGTCTGGGTCGACCAAGAGCTCCCGTCCACGCTGTGAGGCGGGGACCGACGAGGGCCTCCCTCTCGGTCCCCTCGCCGGTACTCCCCTGCCACCGCGGAGATCCCGCCTCTGAGCGGGTGCCGCTGTGCCTCTGAGTTGCCCGACCACCTGACAGAAAGCAAGGATGAAGTCATGGCGTACGAAATCGAGAAGTCAGACGCCGAGTGGCGCGCCGAGCTCAGCCCGGAGGAATACAGGGTGCTGCGCGGCGCCGCGGACGAGGCGGCGTTCACGGGAGAGTACACCGACGCCAAGGAAGAGGGTGTCTACTCCTGCAGGGCCTGCGGTGCTGATCTTTTCACCTCGGAGGAAAAGTTCGACTCTCGCTGTGGCTGGCCCGCGTTCTACGACCCCAAGGATCTCGAGTCGGTCGAAGTGCAGCAGGACGCGGCCCCTTATCCTGTCGTTCGGTGCGCTCGCTGCGGGTCGTATCTCGGAGAATTGTTCGAGGGTGAGGGATTCGCGACACCGACGGACAAGCGGTACTGCATCAACAGCCTCTCCCTGCGGCTGAAGCCTGGCCATTCCCACTGATCCGCACGTCGACGAACGACAAGCAGGCGGGGCCGCTGGAAGTCAGCGGCCCCGCCTGGGTTCGTCCTGGAACCCGGCGCTACTGGAAGCGGCCGTCGAAACAGGTACCGCTCTTCAGATCGGAGAACCGAAGGCCGACGACGCCGTTCCCCTCCACCACCCAGCGCAGATCGTAGGAGGCTCGGTACGAGGGCGGCCAGAAGGAAGAGAAGCTCCCGTTCTCGTCGACGGACCAGGTGCCTTCCGTCTGGCGTCCCGCCTCGAAGAAGGACGTGGTCCCGTCGGACCGGAAGGTCTGGGTCGTGCCATCGCCGTAGGTCAGGCGGCCTGCGGTGACAGCGGAGGGGATCTGCTCAGGCGGCACGACGGCGCCGTCTTCCGGGTGCAGGTTGTCGATGTTGCTGGTCACTGTGCGGCTCCTTCTCCCCCCGGACGAGCGTTTGCGTACTGCTGTACACGGCTGTCGGCTCGGGCCCTGCTGGGCCACGAACCGCGGGACGGGACCCCGAGCCGCCATGCCGTTCGGGCTCCGGGGCCCTGCCCTGGTCGCCGGTCATCGGCTCTCGGGGGCCGCCTCCTCCGTCGTCTCGAAGACGCTCAGGTACTGGCCGTAGCCCTCCCGCTCCAGATCCTCCAGGGGGACGAAGCGCAGCGAGGCGGAGTTGATGCTGTACCGCAGTCCTCCGCGGTCCCTGGGCCCGTCCGGGAACAGGTGCCCGAGGTGGCTGTCCCCTTGCGACGACCGTACCTCCACACGGACCATGCCGTGACCGGTGTCGGGCCTCTCGACGACGTGACCGGACTCCAGAGGCCTCGTGAAGCTGGGCCAACCGGTCCCGCTGTCGTACTTGTCGACCGAGGCGAAGAGGGGCTCCCCGGACACGATGTCCACATAGATGCCGGGTGCCTTGTTGTCCCAGTAGGCGTTGGAGAACGCGGGCTCCGTCTCGTCCCGCTGGGTCACGCCGTACTGCCGGTCGGTGAGCTGTGAGATGCGCTGTGGACTCTTGGTGTACTCCGGCATGCCTACCTCCCGGGCGATACTGGAATGTCCTTTATGCTCTGTTCGCGTCACGCATCGCCCGACTCTTACCGTGTGGCGGAGGTGCCGAGGGGCAGCGGGCGAGGGAGCGCACCCGCAGCCGAGTGGGGCCGGGCCGGCACCCTTCCCCACCGGCGCCGGGCGGTCACGCTGTGTGCACTCCGAGCACGTGCTGCTGCAGCAGCCAACGCAGCTGCCGTCGCCCCCTGTGGATGCGCGACATCACGGTGCCCTCAGGGGTTCCCATCCTGTCCGCGATCTCGCGGTAGGAGAGGCCCTCGACGTCCGCGAGGTACACGGCGAGGCGGCGCGGCGGGGAGAGCTGGCGGAAGGCGGCTTTCAGGTCGGGATTCACGATGCTCTCCAGCGCTTCCGCCTCGGCCGACTTCGGCGCATCGGAGGCATGGGCGCCAGGACGTGCCAGCTGCTCGTCCTCGACCTCGGAGGAGAGGCACAGCTGCGGTCTGCACTGCTGGCGACGACGCCCGGATATGTACTGATTGACCATGATCTTCTTCATCCAGGCCGCGAAGTTCGTGCCTGGGCGATACCGGTCGAACGAAGCGTACGCGCGCGCGTACGCTTCCTGGACCAGGTCTTCGGCGTCTGCCGCGTGGTGCGTCATGCGCCAGGCGGCGGCGTAGAGGGTGCGCCGATGCGGGAGGGCTTCCTCTTCGAATCTCGCACGGCGCTGCGCGGGGCTCTCCCGCTGGTCGCGGGTGCCCGGTTCCGTTGGGGAATGCATCGTTCTCACGGTCTCCGGGATTCGCCTGGACCGGTGCTACAAGGCGGCAGAGCTTGCACCACTCGGCCCGGAAATCGGCAAGCGCGGGCTTGTCTCTCTTGAGCACCTCATTCGCGAAGGTCTCGTCCGTCACGCTTCTCGGACTGCCTGCCGTTCGGGCTCCTTCGTCAGCGGGCGGTTTGATCGATGCCGTCTGGACACCTCGCCCGGAGCAGGTGACAGGTCACCGTCCCGGGCAAGGCGTGCGGGTGTGTTTAATTGCGGCCTGCCATGACCCCGCCGTCGACGTTGAGAATGGCGCCCGTCGTCCAGCTCGAGGCCGGCGAGAGCAGGAAGACGATCGCGGAGGCCACGTCCTGCGGGGTGCCGACCCGGCCGAGCGGCTGCAGCCCGCTCAGCTGCTCCATCGCGGTGTCCAGCTGGTCCGCCGGGAAGACCTTCTCGAACAGGGGCGTCCTGGTGACGGCCGGAGCCACGGCGTTCACCCGGATGCCCTCGCCGGCCAGCTCGATGGCCAGGTTGTGGGTGAGGGCGTGCAGTCCCGCCTTGGCCATCGAGTAGGCCGACGACGGGGTCACGGCGAGGGCCTGGTGCGCCCACATGGAGCCCACGTTCACGATGGCGCCGCCCCGACCCCCGGCGACCATGCCCCGGACGATGGTCTGAGTCAGGAAGAAGGTCCCCCTGTTGAGGTCGTGGTAGGCGTCGTAGTCCTCGACCTCGTAGTCGAGGAAGCCCTTCGGCTTGAAGAACCCCGCCGAGTTGACGAGGAGGGTGGCGTCGGGGTGGTCCTCCGCCAGCTGCTTCTGCGCCTCGACGACCTGGTTCCGGTCCGCCAGGTCGGCGGCGACCGACCACGCGCTGCCGGAGCGCGACAGGCCTGCCACGGCGTCGTCGAGCTTCCGGCCCGGGCGGCCGACGATCACCGCGCTGCCTCCCTGCGCGATCACATCTTCAGCGGCCTTGAGACCCATGCCGCTGGCACCGCCGATCACGACGAGCTTCTTGCCTTCGAAGTCCATAACTACGGTCCTTCTCCATTGAGCGACAAAGACTTTTTCCTGTGTTCCATTCGACTCTGCCACAGCAGTGTCTACAGCAGCTCTATATGGTCTCTACGGCGCCCATCGCGGTGGCTGTGTGAATCGACCAGCGGAAATCGCATGGATCTCTCCTGCCTACCGCTTTGGCCGTCTGCGGATTGCGGCGCGAAGAAAACGGCTCGTGCGGGAGGCGAATGACAGGAGCCGCGGCAGCGGTCCGGTCCATTTTCCGCGGCGCGTCCCTGTCCACTGCGCTCGCTCATCGCCCGCGGCCCGACCGGCGTCGAGTTCGTCATCTCCGACGCGGTGGGTGGCCATGCTGCTGCGCACCGTGTTCGGTGAGCCCGACACGGACGCGATGAACCCCTGATCCGGCACGTCCGCTCCGTCCTCGGGCCGCCTGCCGGCACAGCACCGTGCACAGTGCGTCCAGAGCGCCTGCCCACGCGCTGTCCGAGGCTGCCGCGTAGTTGAACACGAGGGCGTCCCGCTCGGGCAGCTGCCATCCGCTGTCCACCGCTTCGTACCGGAACTGCGCCAACCCCCTCACCGGCAGATGATGCCGGGCCGCGGCCTGGACCACCGAGCCTTCGGTGCCACGCGGGAGTTCGAGCACCGTCTGCAGTCCCGCGTCCATCCCGGTCACACGTATGCCGGGGGCCCGCCGGCGCAGGACCTCGACCAGCTGAGCGCGGCGACGCCGGTAGCGCAGCCGCATCGAGCGCACATGGCGGTCGTACGCACCCGAGGCGATGAACTCCGCCAGTGTCAGTTGCTCCAGGGCGCTCGTCATGTAGTCGCCGTGGCTTTTGGCGGTCACGATCTCCGCGATGAGGTCCTCCGGCAGCACCATCCATCCGAGCCGTACCCCCGGCGCCAGGGACTTGCTCACGGAACCGAAGTACACGACCCGCTCCGGATCGAGTCCCTGCAGGGCCCCCACCGGCTGACGGTCGTATCGGAACTCCCCGTCGTAGTCGTCCTCCAGGATCAGGCCGTCCGTGGCACGTGCCCACTCGACGGCGGCCATGCGCCGGTCCGGGCACAGCGCGACCCCCGTCGGGTACTGGTGAGCCGGGGTCAACAGCACCGCCCCCACTTCGCGCAGCCGCGCGAGGTCGTCGATGCGTGCGCCATGGTCGTCGACGTGGAGAGGCGGGGTGCGCAGACCGGCGTCTGCCAGCACATCGCGAAACACGTCGAGTCCGTAGGCCTCGACCGCCACCCCTCGCACCCGCCGGCCTCTGAGCGCCTGCGCCACCAGCGCCAGACCGTGGTGGAACCCGGAACAGACGACGATCCGATCCGGCTCGGCGAACACCCCGCGGGTCCGCCCCAGGTAGTCGGCGAGTGCGGTGCGCAACTCCGACCGGCCCCGGGCGTCCCCGTAGCCGAGGGCTTCGCGTGGCGCGGCGGTCAGAGCCCGCCGGGCCATGGTGAGCCACTGCGTGCGCGGAAAGGTGGCGAGATCCGGTGCGCCGGTCCACAGGCCGTACCGGGGACGGGGCTCGTCCGGCCTCGTGCGGGGAGGGCCGGGCGCGGCCGCGTGCGGCTCGACCCGGGTGGCCACCCGGGTCCCGGAGCCCTGCCGGGCGGTGAGCCAGCCCTCAGCGGTCAGCTCGGCGTAGGCCTCGACCACGGTGTGACGCGAGACGCCGAGGTCCGCGGCGAGTGAGCGGGAGGACGGCAGCCGACTGCCGGGCGCCAGACGTCCCGTGCGCACGGCCTGTCGCAAGGCGCCCGCGAGCCCCACGCGCAGCCCCGGTCCTGACAGCTCCAGGTGCAGGTCGGCACCGAACGCGGCGGGCAGAACGGCCACGGAACTGGCCCGATGACCTGCCACAAAAAGGAATCATACTCCCGGACCATCGACCGGACGGTGGTCCCGTGAGGCCGCGCCGCCGGCCATCCCTCGTCGCGGTGGCGACCGCGCGCCGTGTCGTTCTGCGAGCGTGCTCTCCGCAAGCGCGGGCCGGTCGGCCTGATCGTTTGTGCTGTTCTCGCCGAGCTGGGAGGCGAGATCCGTGGTCGCGCTCACGGCGATGCGGGATGACCAGGCCGGTGCCCCGTGCCCGGTCGGCTCAGGACTCGCCGAGTTCGCACGCGCTCCGGTCCCCGGTCGAGGCCCTCGCCTCGTACGCGACTCTCCTGCAAGTCCGACGACTCTGCCGTGCACGACACATCCCGAAAGCTACGTCCGGCAGACCGCCGAGTCGGGATCGAGTAGGCCGCGCCATTCAGCACGGGCTGACGGCGCCCGCCGACGACACGGCGAACGTCGTCTGTCGCGGCACCGGCGACTCAAACAGAGCGGCGTCGCCAAAGCCGGCTCTCCACCGTCCACCCGGCCTGCTGTTCCCAGCAGCCACGCCGTCTCACATCCGCTCACGCGATGCATCCGCCGATGGGCCGGCGGTGCTGGCCCGGACGGCAAGCCTGTGGTCGACAGTCACCGTCCGCGCCGGAAGCTCCGGGGCTTCCGTCCGGGACGCGAGCAGCGCGAGTGCGGCCTCGGCGATCTGCCGTTTGTCCAGGGTGATCGTGCTCAGGGTCGGTGTGCTGAACGCGCCTTCCTCGATGCCGTCGAAGCCGATGACGGCGATGTCCTCCGGGACGCGCAGACCATGGTCGTGCGCGGCACGCATAGCGCCCAGCGCCAGCAGGTCGTTGAAGCAGAACACCGCGTCGGGTCTGGGGCGTTGCGACAACAACCGGTTCATGGCCTGGGCACCGTCCGCGCGGTGAAAACTCTCCACGGGAGCCAGCATGGTGGGCTCGACGGACATGCCGTGTTCGGCGAGCGTCTCCCGAAAGCTGTCGAGGCGGAGTCGGGAGGTGGGGTGCGAACCGCGCGGCTGCGGGCCGATCGCAGCGATCGAGCTCCTGCCCAGACTGATCAGGTGCCTGGTCGCCAGGGCGGCCGCGGCGCGGTTGTCGACCACGACCCGGTCGTGCAGACCGCTGGGGACGTGCTCCCCCAGCAGCACCACCGGCACACCGTCCGTCCGCCGGGCAAGTTCCTCGGCCGGCATGGCCAGGGGACTGAAGACCAGGCCGTCGCTTTGCTGAAGGAGCTCGCCGTGGAAGGTGCGCAGTTCGCGCTCCAGTGTCCCCTGGGTCTGGTCGATCAGGACGGTCAGGGAGCGCGGCTCCGCAACCCGGATCATGGCGTCCGCGAGCTCGGCGAAGTAGGGCGCGGTCAGGTCCGGCAGTGCCAGAGTGATCACCTCGGTGCGGCCCCGGCGCAGGTTGCGCGCCGCCACGTTGGGCCGGTAGCCGAGTGCCGCCACGGCCGCCTCGACCCGTGCACGCGTAGCAGCAGTGACCCGGCCTGTCCCGTTGACAACATTGGACACGGTTTTCACCGAAACACCTGCCTGCGCAGCCACGTCCCGAAGCCCCGGTGGGCGCATCCTGTCTCCCTTGTCGTTCGAAAATTACATCGTTGCAGGTCAGCCGGGGTCACTGGATCGGCACTCCGGGTGCGTCCTGGATACCCCCTGCGGACCGCGTAGTGGTCACTTTTATCGAATCGAGTCTGTACAACGTTTACCACAACGTTGTATCAATGGTGCCAGCACACCGGAAGATCCGGTGGCGCACCCAACACCCTCACGGAGATCGGCGGCGCGGGGCGGCCGGCTCGGCGGAGGCAGAGGAGTAGTCGTGGACGGAAAGCAGCATCCCCTGCACGGACGCAGGGGACTCAGGGTCGCAAGCATGGTGCTCGTCGGCGCACTGGCCGTGGGCGCCTGTTCGGGCCAGGGTGCGGCGCGGAGCAGCAGCGGCACGTCGGAGCACGGCGGCAAGGTGACCCTGAAGTTCTGGAACGGCCTGACGGGTGGTGACAAGGCCACCCTCGACAAACTGGTCGGCGAGTTCAACGCCTCACACAAGGACATCAAGGTCGAGTCGAACCCCATGCCGTGGGACGTCTTCTACCAGAAGCTTCTCACGAGCGTGAGCTCCGGCACCGGCCCGGACATCGTTGCCATGGACAGCGGGCAGATGCCCAAGTACGCGCACAGCGGTGTGCTGCAGCCCGTCGACGACTTCTACTCCGCTCCGTCGTCCGGCTCCGACAAGCTGGTCAAGTACGCAGTGCAGGCCTCGAAGTTCGACGGCAAGAACTACGGCGTGCCACTGGAGACCGCGCCCATGTTGCTGTACTGGAACAAGACGCTCTTCCGGAAGGCCGGTCTCGATCCGGACAAGCCGCCGACCACGATGGCACAGTTCGAGCAGTACGCCGCCAAGCTCACCAAGGACACCAACCACGACGGCAAGCCCGACCAGTACGCTCTCGCGATGGCCGATCACGAGACGGCTCCCGCGTTCCCTCGTGTTGTGGGCCGATGGCGGCGGCGTGGTGAGCCAGGACGGCAAGAAGGCGATGCTCGACGATCCGGCGACGGTTTCCGCAGTGGAGCATTGGGCCGACCTGTACCGGAACAAGAAGGTCTCTCCCATCGGTATCAATGGTGGGGACGCGGACAAGTTGTTCCAGACGCAGAAGGCCGCCATGGAGATCGTCGGCCCGTGGGACACCAGCACCTTCACCCAGGCCGGCGTCGACTACGGCGTGACCATGCCGTTCGCCGGCTCCCAGACCCGGACGACCGCGGCCATCGTCACCTCACTGGCGCTTACCTCCAGCGACCCGGCGGTCAAGAAGGCGGCTTACACGTTCTTCTCCTACTGGAACAGCAAGCAGTCCCAGCTGACGCTGGCGAAGGGGACCGGCTTCCCGCCCAACCGCACCGATGTCACGGCGAATGATCTGAAGGGCTACCCCTATCCGGCAGCCTTCGGTGCCCCGCAGGTGCTCAACTCCTCCCAGCCGTTCCTGCCGGGGCTTGCCAACGGGCCCGTGATCCAGGATCAGATCTTCTACCCCGCCTTGCAGCGCATCCTCAGCGGCAAGGGCAGCGTGGCGTCGGTTCTCAAGCAGGCCAATGCGGACGTGACGAAGCAGCTGGAGCAGACCAACTAACGTCGACGGCGGGCCGGGGCCACACGTCGCCGGCCCGCCGCCGCAGAGGTGAACGATGTCCACACAGACCACGCCGCGGCTCCGGGCTGCGGCCTCCGCCCCGCCATACCGTGGCACACGGCCTCCTCTCCGGCTCTCCTACCGGGGCCGGCAGGCACGGGCAGCCTGGCTCTTCCTCACCCCGAGTCTGGTGATCCTCGCCGTCTTCGTCGCCTGGCCGATGCTCCAGGCGGGCTATCTTTCCTTCACCCGTTACAACGTCCTGCAGCCGGCTCGATGGATCGGCCTTGGCAACTACCGTCAGATGTTCCATGACCCCGCAGTGTGGAGGGCGCTGAAGAACACGCTGGTCTATGCCGCGGTGAGCACCCCCGTGAGCGTGGTCCTGGCGCTCGCCCTCGCACTGTTCCTCAACCGGGCCATGGCCCTGCGCGGATTCCTGCGCACAGCGGTCTTTCTGCCCTTCGTGGTCTCCCTCGGCGTGGTCTCCATCGCCTGGTCGTTCCTGCTCGACCCGAACATCGGGCTGATCACCGACTGGTTGTCACACCTGGGCATCACCACCCAGCAGGGGTGGCTGCAGGATCCGTCCTACGCCATGCCCGCGGTCATCGCGGTGGGCATCTGGAAGAACGTCGGCTTCTACATGATCATGTACCTCGCGGGGCTGCAGTCCATCCCCGGCGAGCTGTACGACGCCGCCCGCGCCGACGGGGCAGGCCCGTGGCAGCGACTGCGCCACGTCACCTGGCCGCTGCTGGCCAACCAGACCATGCTCATCTCGATCATGGCGGCGATCGCCACCCTGCAGGCGTTCGACCAGATTTACGTCATGACGCACGGCGGCCCGTTCTTCCAGACCGAGACGCTGGTGATGCTCACCTATCGGCTCGGGTTCGAGCAGAGCCAGTTCGGCTACGCGGCGGCCGTCTCCTGGGTGCTGGTCGTCCTGGTCTTCGTGCTGTCGATGCTCCAGTTCACGTACTTCCGGAAGCGGGCGGTGTCCTTCTGATGACCATGACCCGACGCTCCCCCGCAGCGGCACGGTACGAGGACCCGCGCAACCGGGCCCTGGCAACCGCCTGGCGCATCACCGTCACCGTGGCGGCGGTCGCCCTGGCCTTCGCCGTGCTACTGCCGATCATCTGGATGGTCCTCGCTTCCTTCCGGCCCGAGAACGACATCGTCACCAGCCCCCCGACGCTGTGGCCGCGTGCCTTCACCCTTGCCAACTACCGGGAGATCTGGCACGCGATACCGTTCGCTGGGCTCTACCGCAACACCGTCGTGTTCGCCGGCTCGGTCACCATCATCTCGCTGTTTTTCGACTCCATGGCCGCCTACGCGCTGGCCCGACTGGAGTTCAAGGGACGCAACGTGGTCTTCGTGACCATCCTGATCATGCTGATGATGCCGTTCCAGATCACCCTGGTCCCGCTGTACGACCAGTTGAACCACCTCGGCCTGGTGAACACCTTTGCCGGTCTGATCGTGCCGCGGGCGACCAACGCGTTCGGCATCTTCTTCCTCCGTCAGTTCTTCCTGTCGCTGCCCCGCGACATGGAGGAGGCCGCGCGGATCGACGGCGCCTCGGAGTGGCGCATCTACTGGCAGATCGTGCTGCCCCTGGCCCGGCCCGCGCTGCTGACCCTGGGGCTGTTCCACTTCCAGTACAACTGGAACGACCTGCTGTGGCCGCTGATCATGACGTCGAACAACAGCCACGCGACCCTGCCCGCGGGCCTGTCGCTCTTCATGGGGCAGCACGTCACCCAGTACGGGATGCTCATGGCCGGTGCCGTGCTCTCCCTGCTGCCGGTGATCCTGTTCTTCCTGCTCATCCAGCGAAGCTTCGTGCAGGGCATCGCTACCACCGGCATCAAGTAACGAACGCGAGGACTACCGCCATGACCCCATGGTTCCGGGACAGCAGCCTGCACTTCGCCGTCGGCATCGAGGACACCTTCGTGCCGCAGGAGGGCGTCGGCCGCCGCAAACTCGACGAGTACGAACTCACACAGCACTACCACCAGTGGAAGCACGACCTCTCCCTGGCCGCGGACGCCGGCGCGGACATGATCCGATGGGGCATCCCCTGGTACCTGATCGAACCCTCCCCCGGCACGTTCGACTGGGAGTGGACGGACCGTGTCGTGGAACACCTGGGCAACATCGGGCTGCGCTGCATCGTTGATCTCATGCACTACGGGACCCCGCTATGGCTGGACAACCAGTTCCTCAACCACCGCTACCCGGAGGCCGTGGCCGCCTACGCGGAAGCGGTGGCGGAGCGCTACCGCGGCGCGCTGGACTCCTGGACGCCGCTCAACGAGCCGATCATCAATGCGGTGTACTGCGGCGAGCAGGGGACATGGCCGCCCTGCCTGAAGGGCGACGACGGCTTTGTGAAGATCATCACCCAACTCGCCAAGGGTATGGTGCTGACCCAGCAACGGATCGCCGCCGCTCAGCCAGAGGCGACATTCGTCCACGTCGACGCCGGGTTCCGGTGGACAGGGCAGTGGCCTGCGGGTGAACTCGAGCACCTCGAGGAGCGTCGTTTCCTCGGCCTCGACCTGATCACGGGCCGCGTGGACGCGGACCACCCGATGCGCGAACACCTCACCGCGCACGGCGTGACCGAGGCCGAACTGGCCTGGTTCACGGACAACGCGGTGACACCCGACGTGATCGGAGTCAACTACTACCCGGCGTTCACCACGTCCCACCGCGACGCCGCCACCGGCCTGGTCCAGCCCCAGGAGGCCGGCACGGAAGGACTGGTGGACCTGCTGCACACCTACGCCGACCGGTACGGGCAACCCCTCTTCGTCACCGAGACCAGCCGCGGCGGCCCGGTGGAAGAACGTCTCGGCTGGTTGGAACAGAGCGTGGCCACCGTGCATCGGTTGCGCGCCGAGGGTATGCCCCTGGTCGGCTACACCTGGTTCCCCTTCTTTGCCCTGGTCGACTGGCTCTACCGGGAGTCCACCGAGCCGATGGACCACTATCTGGTCCAGATGGGCCTGTACGACCTGGAACGCGACGCGGGCTCGGTCCTGCAACGACGCCCCACTGTCCTGGTGGATCGCTTCCGCGCTCTCGCCAAGGCCGCTCAGGCCTAGGCCTGTTGCGACAGTCCGCCTGGCCCGCGACGCCCCGCACACCGGACGGCCCGCCCTGAGGGCGGACGACGGGACTTTCGCGACAGGCCTGGATGACATCCGGGCAGTCCCTTTCCCTGCCCACACCCCCTCGACCCACCTCAGCGATACAGGAGCAACGCGGTGAGCGCGCGCGATAGGACGACCGAAGAAGGCAACTACCCCCGCCCGCAGTTGCGCCGGCCGCAATGGACCGATCTGAGCGGGGTGTGGCAGTTCGCCTTCGACGACGAAGACCGTGGTGTCACCGCCCGCTGGCAGCACCAGTCGTCCGCCTTCGACCGTACGATCATTGTCCCCTACCCGCCGGAGTCGCCGGCTTCCGGCATACGCGACACCGCTCACCACCCTGTCGTCTGGTACCGCCGTACCCTGCCGCTGCATGCGGAGGAACTCGACGGCGATCGCGCCATGTTGCGCTTCGGCGCCGTCGACTACCGGGCCACCGTATGGGTGGACGGCACCCGTGTCGGGGACCACGAGGGGGGGATGACCCCGTTCGCCTTCGACATCACCGACGCCCTGGACCCGGACTCCGGCGACCACACCGTGGTCGTCCGCGCCGAGGACCTTCCCGGAGACGCGGCGCAGCCCCGCGGTAAACAGGACTGGCAGGCCAGTCCGCACGTCATCTGGTATCACCGCACCACCGGCATCTGGCAGCCCGTCTGGCTGGAGACCGTCCCTGCGAACCACGTCTGCGAGCTGAGCTGGACGACCGTCCTCGAACGCTGTGCGGTCCGCCTGGAGGCGGGCATCCACCGCGCGCCGGACACTCGGGACATCGACCTGCTCCTGACCGTGCGGTTTCGGCTGGCCGGCGAACTGCTGGCCGAGCACACGACGCTCGCCACCGACGACCAGGTCGACGTGGACATCCCCCTCCCCGCCCTGCGCAACGGCCAGGACCGCGACCGCCTGCTGTGGTCCCCCGAGTCGCCCACCCTCATCGACGCCGAGATCCGTCTCGAAAGCCGCGACGCACAAGGAACGGTGCGCACGATCGACCAGGTGGCAAGCTACCTCGGCCTGCGCACGGTCGGCACCGGCGACGGAAGGTTCCTGCTCAACGAACGGCCCTACTATCCGCGCATGGTCCTGGAGCAGGGCTACTGGCCGGAATCCCATCTCGCGGCGCCGAGTAGCGCGGCGCTGCGCCGCGAGGTCGAACTCATCAAGGAACTCGGCTTCAACGGTGCCCGGGTGCACCAAAAGGTCGAGGATCCGCGCTTTCTGTACTGGTGCGACCGGCTGGGCCTGCTGGTCTGGGGTGAAATGGCGGGTGCCTTCGCCTTCGGTCAGGAGGCAGTGCGCCGGCTGACCACCGAATGGATGGACGTCGTCCGCCGCGATCGCGGTCATCCCTCCGTGGTGACCTGGGTCCCGTTCAACGAGAGCTGGGGCGTTCAGGACATCGCACGCTCCCCTGCACAGCGCAGTTTCGTCGAGTCGCTCGTGCACCTCACCCGGGCGCTCGACCCGTCCCGCCCTGTCATCTCCAACGACGGATGGGAACTGCCGGACAGCGACCTGTGGACCATCCACGACTACGCCGCCACCGGTGACGAACTGCGGGAGCGCTACGCGACCGCGGCGGCCGTGGATGCGATGCTCACGCACGGCCGTCCCGGGGGCCGCCGCGTGGTGCTCGACCCGGACCCCGCAGATCCGCGCGGACGACGCCCGGTCATGCTCACGGAGTTCGGCGGCCTCAGCTTCCGTCCCCAGGGCGAGGAATGGTTCGGCTACGCGACGGTGGCCTCACCCGCAGAACTGTTCGACCGGCTCGACGGGCTCACCCGGGCGGTCACCGACTCTCCCGAACTGGCCGGGTTCTGCTACACACAACTCACCGACACCGAGCAGGAGACGAACGGCTTGCTCACAGCCGATCGCAACCCGAAGCTGCCACCCGAGCAGCTCCGCCGACTCTTCTCCCGCCCCTCGGCGGCGATGCCCACCGAAGCACTGGAACAGCACCGCCGCAGCGTGGAAGACACCCAGTCCGCACAGCTTGCGGCACCGCGGGGCGACTGAGCCGTCGACGGCACACATTCCTGGACTCGGGATCGTCACAGGGACGCGCGGGCTCCGCAAACCGTAGGTCTGAGCTCCTGTTCGAGTCGGATAGGGCTGGATGCCGAGATGCATCCAGCCCGCCGACCACGGCGCGCCATACGCCAGCCCCGGGAGACGGCGCTCCGCTGCGGCAGGAGTCGCGGCGAACTCCTCGGCCGCACCTGGGCCGACCTCAACACCCGTGGCCCACGACATCCGCCGCCCCTCCCGCACGCCCCCGTCGGCGGCGGCACCGTCCTCTCCTGCACCGAGACCCTCGCCTCCGAACGACGCATCGCCCGCATCGCGGAGCGGTGCAGATGCTCCATGCATGTCGTGTCGGTGCCCCCACGGCCGTGCTGTCAGGTCCTGGCAAGGGCGGTCTTCACGTTCGACTCGCTCGCGAACATGTCCACCTCGCCTGTCGGCGCACGACTTCCCGTGTGTGACCTCCGGCACTTCTGAGCACCTGACGGGCGCATGACCAGTGCGCCCTCGACATCTGCACGGCGTGCACATCCCTGCCGGGCGTGCCGCCGGGTCCACCACCTACTGCCGCTGCCCGGCCCTTCCGGGTCCAGGGGCAACTCGGGGATGACGACGGAAAATAGACGCGGAGTGGATGCCAGTGGGTCTTACTGGGAACCGCGGGTGTGAGTGCGCCCTCACTGCCACACGACAGACAGGACGGAGGCAGGCTCGTGCGGGTTCATCCCCGCAGGCACGGAAGGTCGGCACATTCGGGGTGCGACAGCTGAGCACGGACTTTCTGCCCTGCGGTGCCTTCGCCGGCTTCCGTGACGGCTTCACCCCGCTGATACGGTCGCCGCACAAGGACCTCCATGCGGGAGGCCGGAGTGATGGGTGAGGCTCAGGCGCACGCCTTCGGACCGCGTGCGGCGGCGAACAGGTTGCGGTCGATCCGCGAGCACCCGGGCGCCGAGCCGCATCCATCCCGGACGGCGTCCGGAGATCCCGATGAACAGCCGATGCGCAAGGCGTCTCGTTCGCGCATGATCGTCACACGTTGATCATGCCACTCATCAGCGCAGACATCTCGCCCGCTGTCACGCACCCACTCGTCAGCACCAAGCCGCTGGGATCAACCTCATCTTGCCTCGACCGGCATCAGGGACGGGCGGGTGAACAGCCCTTGCGAAGACCCCTGAGGAGCATGCTGTCCATCCTCACGACGGCCTCCGTGAAGGAAATGCAGTTGACTTCAAGCTCTTGGCCAGAATTTGTTTTCGACGATATATCAACCAGTAGTTGAACGGAACGGACGGAAAGCCAGTTCATGAGCGCCACCGAGAACACACCACCGGTACAGGTACCTGCACAGATGCAGATGATCCAACTGTTGTCGGGATTCCAGATCTCGCAGGCGCTGTACGTGGTGGCCAAACTGGACATCGCTACTGTTCTGGCGGATGGCCCGCGGACGGTCGACCAACTCGCCGCCGAGACGAACGCCAACGCCGACGCGCTGGGTCGGATCATCCGTTTCCTGGCCTCCCTCGGTGTATTCCGCACCCATGGTGACAAAGTGGAAAACACGCCGCTCAGCGCGACTCTGGCCGAGGACGACCCCAACTCCGTGCGGTATGCCGCGTTCTATCTGGTGGGCATACAGTACGGGCCGTTCAGTGAGCTCTTGCACACGGCACTGACCGGGGAGACCGCGGCCACGCGATACTACGGCCGGCCGTTCTTCGACTGGATCTCCACCGACGCTGAGAAGGTGGAGATCCAGAACCGCACCTTCGCGAACGTCACCAACGGCCTACGGTCCGGCATGTTCGACGGGTACCGGCTGCCGAAGGGCGCTGTCGTTGCCGACCTCGGTGGCGCTGACGGGTCGATGCTCATACAGTTGCTGGCCGACGCCCCGGACCGGCGGGGCATCGTGTTCGACCGTCCGGAGGTGGTGGCCGCGGCACGGAAGAACCTGGCCGCCCATGGTCTGGCCGACCGCGTCCAGAGCGTAGGAGGCGACTTTTTCCGGTCGGTGCCCGCCGCTGACGTGTACGTCCTGTCCTACGTCCTCCATGACTGGGACGATGAGTTCTGTCGACGCATCCTGCACACGATTGCGAAGACGGCTGCTCCCGGGGCCAGGGTCGTCCTCGTCGAGGCCGTGAGCCCGCCCGACGACACACCGCACCTCGCGAAGGTGCTCGACCTCCAGATGCTGACCATGGTGGGAGGGCGTGAGCGCACCGCTGAGGAGTACCAGTCTCTCCTGGACTCGTCCGGGTTCACCCTCGACCGTATCGTGCCGACCTCGACACCGTTCTCGTTCATCGAGGCGACACTGCGCCGACACTCAGCTCACACGGGGTCGAGCCCTCGAACCGGAGGGCTCGACCACTGAGTACGACCACGGTACCCGCACCGCCACGGCGCGCGTGAGTCCACCGGTGTCGACCCGGTTCTCAGCGGGTTCCTGCACCTTGGGCCGGAACCTCTCCGAGCGATCGAGGCAGGTGGTACTTCCACCGTTGTGCCGCGATCTGTCGGTCGCCCATCGGCAGCCTGCACCGGCGCAGTCGGCGGTCGGGCCGAAGGTAAGAACGGGCGGCACGGCCGACGCCAGTAGGGCGAGTCGGCACCGGTGTTTGCCAACAGAAAGCGGCTGGACCCGCCCGTCGTCGACACCTCTCCCAAGCAAAGGATGGACGAGTCTCATGGGGCTGTTCGGAAAGCGGATCACGCCAGAGAAGGCGGTGGCAGATCCTGTCGTCGAGCCCGGCAGTGCGGCCCCGGCCGCATCGCTGGTCACGCCTCGACACTCGTGCCTGCCCGGTGCCGCCTGCGCCGGTCCTGTCGCGTCGGGGCTCGTCTCGCTGCTTGCCTCGTCCAGCGCGTCGGCCTGTTGTACCCACCCTGGTGGGGCGTGCCGCCGTCCCGACCATCGCATCATTCGGGAGGGCTACGTGGCGTCAACGCCGGTGGCCTTGCTGATGCTGGAGAAGCTGTCGGACCACACGGGGAGCACTGCCGCGTGATCTTGGCGTCCCCCGGTGCACGGGCCGACCGCGCGGCGGCCACGACCGGCACGAAGAACGTCCCACGGCAGCCTCGCCCGGTCATCGTGTCCCTGACCCGAGGCGGATTGCGATGAATCGGATGCGTCAGCTCACCGCATGGTTGCGCCGCCGGGATCCGGGCTTGGCCGCCACACGACGGGCGGCCAGAACCGCAGTGGTGCTGCCCTTGCTCTTCGCGTTGTGCGCCAAGGTCTTCCATGCGCCGGTCGCCGCCACCTTCGCTGCGTTCAGCGCATTCTCGATGCTTCTGCTGGTCGAGTTCACCGGTCCCATGGCCCAGCGTATGCGGGCACATGTGGTGCTCGCCATTGCATGGCTGGTGCTGGTTTCCCTGGGTACCCTTGCGACCCGGTCGGTCTTGACCGCGGCCGCTGCGACGGCGTTGGTGGGCTTCGTCGTGCTCTTCTCGGGCGTAGTCAGCTCGGTTCTGGCCGGCGCCACGACGTCGCTGCTACTTGCGTTCATTCTGCCGGCGTCGGCGCCCGCGCCGCTGGAGCAGCTGCCCGAACGGCTGGTAGGCGTGGCGATTGCGGCCGGGGCGTCCATGCTCGCGGTCTGGCTGCTGTGGCCTAGGCCGCAGGGTGATCCGCTCAGTGCGCCGGCGGCGCGCGTCTGCAGAGCGGCGGCGGCTCAGCTACGAGCCGACGCGGACTATTACACGGGTGGGTCTCCGGCCCCGGCGTTCCGGGAGTGCCGTGCTTGCGCTGCGGAGACCGAGTCGAGTGCGCAGAAGCTGCGGCAGGCCTTCACCGCCACCCCCTACCGGCCCACGGGCCTGTCGACCGAGTCTCGGGCCCTGGTCCGACTGGTCGATGAGCTGACCTGGCTGAGCGCGATCCTTGCGGAGGCCGCACCCGCAGTGGAGGTCGGTCCGGTGGGCACCCCGGAGTCCTCGCAGGTGCGCAGGGCTGCTGCGGAAGTTCTGGATCTGTCGGCGCAGTTGCTCGATGATCCAGGCGGCTCCCCGGAACGGCTTCTGGCCGCGGCGGCGGAACTTCGCAACGCTTTGACCGCGCTGGAGGACGGGGCCGTCAGCCGCTTGCCGACGCCACGCGCCGGAAAAACCGGCGAACTCGACCTCGACATATTCATCGACAGCCTCGACGTGTCCTTCCGGGCCCAGGAGGTGGCCTTCGTCGTCCTGCAGATCGCGCAGAACGTCGACACCGCCCGGGCCGCTCATCAGCGCAGTTGGCGGGACCATCTGCTCGGCCGGGTGCCGGGGGCGCCGGCCGGGCCGCTGACCAGCGCTGTGGAGCGTGCGACGGCACATGTGGAACCGCACTCGGTCTGGCTGCACAACAGCATCCGCGGTGCCGTCGGCCTGGGTATCGCGGTCGCGTTGGCCGACGTGACCGGTGTCCAGCACGCCTTCTGGGTCGTGCTCGGTACCCTGTCAGTTCTGCGTTCCAACGCGCTCAGCACCGGACAGAACGTCTTTCGCGCCCTCGGCGGCACTTTGGCCGGTTCGGTCCTGGGCGTCGCTGTTCTTCAGCTCATCGGACACCACACGACTCTGTTGTGGGTGCTCCTGCCACTCGCGGTGGTGTTCTCAGGTGTCGGTCCGGCGGTCTCGTTCGCTGCCGGGCAGGCGGCCTTCACTCTCACCGTGGTGATCTTGTTCAACATCGCGCAGCCTGCCGGCCTTTCGGTGATCCTGTTCCGCATCGAGGACATCGCGCTCGGCGGCGCCGTGAGTTTGCTCGTCGGCTTGTTGTTCTGGCCGCGGGGCGCCACCGCGGCGGTCAGCAAGGCGCTGGCGGATGCGTACGCCGACAGTGCGCGATACCTGCTCGCCGCGGTGGACTATGCGGTGTCGTGCTGTGCTCTCGGGCCTACGGCCATCCAGGTTCCGCAGGAGGGCCGGCAGGCGGCGGCCGCAGCACGTCGGCTGGACGATGCCTTCCGAACGTACTTGGCCGAGCACGGGGCCAAGGCAGTGCCTCTGTGTGAGATGACGACCCTGGTCACCGGGGTGGTCGAACTCCGCCTGGCCGGCGACGCGGTCCTGGAACTGTGGCGGCGGTCCACGGACAGAGCGTTGCTCGACGACCGTGCCGCCGCACAGAAGGAACTGGTGATCATGGCAGAGCGGATCCTGCGGTGGTACCAGAGTCTGGCGGACGGGCTGGAAGACAAAGGGCCGGTACCCGATCCCCTGAACTCCGATCCGAGGAACCACTCCCGACTGGTCGAGGCGGTCCGCCGTGACCTGCACGATGCGGACGGGCGGGCGACAGGAACAAGCGTGCGCATCATATGGACCGGCGACCACTTGGAAACAGCCCGCCGACTTCAGGCGCCGATTGCAGCGGCGGCCGGCGACGTCAACACGCGGATTGCCGTCACCGGATCAGCTTGAGATCCGTGGGAGGGACCGACTGTCGGGAGCCCTTGGAGGTCGCGCGGACAGGGGTGCGGTCAGGGTCGGCGGTTCGTGCGTTCGTCCCAGCGGGGGATCGTCCGTGCCTGCCGGATCACACTGCTCGCGGTGATGATCGTGTCGGCGAGGTCGAGGAATGCGTCACACAGGCGGAGGCGGAGCTGCCGACCCTCGGGGTCGAAGAGGGGCTGCGGGGCCGCCGCCGACCACGGCAGGGGGGCGGCGCTGCTGATGTGCCGGACGGCGGTTCGCGCCGGACGGCAAGAGTTCCCGGAGGCGGCCGCCGCGTGGGAGGAGGCGGTGCGTGCATGGCAGGCGCTGCCCGGGCCCCAGAAGGAACTGCGCTGCCGCGAGAATCGCGCGCAGTGTCCGCCGGCGGCCGGCCGACGGGAACAGGCCGGTGACGACTGAAGTACGTACGGAGTGAGTCAGTCGGACGGGCGCCGGACGCGACGCCGATCGAGTGCTGCGTCGGCTGCGCGCGAGCGGCGCGGTGCACCGCGTCGTGTGGCATGGCGGGCGACGGGGATACGGCGACCAGGTGTCACCGCGGGAGCTGAAAGTGGTCGGGCTGATGCTCGGGGGCCCGGCCGACCGTGAGGTCGCTGCCGCGCTGCCGCGCTCTCCCAAGACCGTGACCGCACAGCTGAACAGGGGTGCTCGGGAGTCATGAAGTGGGCTTGACAGCCCATTCTCGAACGTTGTTAACTCCTGAAGTGGGCCGTCAGGCCCATAAAAATGCTCGGCCCGGCCTGGGCCCGGCGAGCACTCGCACAGCTACCGGAGGTTGATCCGTCATGGCACGACTGAACGCACCCCCTGCCGACGACACGGGCGTCTCATCAGTGATCAACCGCTCTCGCCAGGGCAGAACACTCCGGCCGGCATTCGCAGCTGCGATCATCTCCCTGGTGGCCTCGTTTGCCGCATCGGCCGCACCGATCCCCCTGCTCAACACCTACCGGGCCGAGGACGGGTTCACCAACGCCGGCTTCTCGCTGGCCTTCGTCGCCTACTCGGTCGGCATCATCGCCGCACTGCTGCTGATGGGACGACTGTCCAACCATCTGGGCCGACGGCGCGCCGCGATCGCCAGCCTCGGCCTGCTCCTGCTGGGCACTCTGCTGCTCCTGGACGTGCACCACATCGGCACTCTGCTGGCCGCTCGGCTCTTGATGGGTATCGGTACGGGGTTGGCCAGCAGCAGCCTCACCTCGTACATCGTCGACGCCGCGCCCGCCAGGCCGGCATGGTTGGCCTCCGTCGCCTCCAGCCAAGGACCCATGCTCGGCCTCACCCTCGGCGCCATCGCCGCCGGCGCCCTGGTCCAGTTCGCCCCCTGGCCACGCGAACTCATCTACCTGGTATGCGCCGGTCTCCTCGTCCTGTCCGCCGTGCTCATCGTCATCAGCCCGGAAACCGCGAAGCCGACGCCGGGCGCTTGGCGATCACTGATACCCAGGGTCCGCGTACCGGCGCGGGTCAGGCGTCTGCTCCCGGTCGCGGCCACGGTGTTCGTGATCAGCTATGCGTCCGGGGCTTTCTACCAGTCCTTCATGCCCTCGCTGGTCGAAGATCAACTCCACACCCACAGCCCGCTCATCCTCGGACTGGTGTTCGCCGCCTACATGGCGCCCAGCGTTCTCGGTGCTCCCATCGGCGGCCGGTTCACACCAGCGGCGGCCCAGCGCATCGGCATGACCGTCTTCCTGGCCGGGTGGATCGGCATCATTTCAGCCGTCGCCATCGGCACACTGCCGCTGTTCATCGCTGCAACCATCGTCAGCGGCGTCGGTCAAGGCATCGCTGTCACCGCCGCCACCCGCGGTCTGCTGCACGGCAGCACCCTGGCCGACCGGGCGCCGATCTTCAGCGCGATCTACCTCCTCTGCTACAGCGGCGCCGCCTTCATCAGCCTCATCTTCGGCCAGCTCTCGAACGCCCTCTCGCTACCACGGATCGCACTCGGATACGGCAGCCTTGTCGTGATCACCACCCTGTTCACCCTCCTCGCTGCACGCAACCCGCACACGGACCCGGCCAGCCACCATGGTGAGTCATCATGACGAACCTCACCGCCAGAGCATTGCCGAACACCCTCGTTGAGCTGACCCTGGATTCGTGGAGTCCCTGATGTGCCCCGGGTCTGGTGGAGTCACCTTGCTGGACAGATGATGCTTCAGAGACTCAAAAAGGCTTCCGTGCCCCGTCGTTACGCGGCCGAGTTCCGGCGCAAGGTCCTCGATCTCGTCGAAAGCCGGCCGGGCGATCAGGCAGATCGCCCATGACCTCGGTATCAGCGAGCAGACGATCTACGTCTGGCGCCGTCAGCACCTCATCGATACCGGCCGACTGCCGGGGCCAACCAGCGAGGACCAGGCCGAGCTTGTGGCCGCCCGACGACGCATCGCCGAACTGGAGGCGGAACTGGCCATCCATCGCCGGGCAACGGCGCTGATAGGCAAGGTGGTGCCTCCAAAAGACGCTTCGAGGCCGTCGCGGTAATGGCCGGCGAGGGACTGTCCGTGCAGTTGGCGACCAGAGTCCTGCGGGTGTCCGAGTCCGGCTGCTACGCCTGGCGCTCGCGGCCGCCCTCCCCACGCTCGCTGCGGCATCGCGGCTGACCGAGGCCATCACCACCATCCACACCGCCTCGCACGGAACCTACGGAATCCGCCGAGTCCACGCCGCGCTCAGGCTCGGGCACGGCATCCCCGTGAGCCACGGCACCGTAATGCTCCTGATGCAACGTGCCGGCAGCAAGGGCCTGCCCGGCAACCGCCGCCGACGACCGCGGCACGATTCCCCCACAGCCGCCGACCCGGTCGACCGCAACTTCGCCAGAACTGCTCCGGACAAGCTCTGCGTCACCGACATCACGGAGCACCCCACCAGGGAGGGAGAGGTGTACTGCGCGGTCGTCCTGGACACTCATTCACGCCGTGTCGTCGGCTGGTCCATCGACTCCTCCCAGACAGCTGCCCTGGTCACCAACGCTCTCAACATGGCCATCAGCAACCGCCAACCAGCCGCAGGCACCGTGATCCACAGCGACCACGGCGTCCAGTTCACCTCCTGGGTTTTCACCGAGCGAGCCAAGGCCTCGGTGCCGTGCGGCGGACGGCTCCCTGAAACAGCACCGGGTGTACGCGACGGGCGGCCTCGGGGGCAAGCAGGACGGGGCCGTGGTCGACAACCTGGCATCCCAGGGCTCACTGACGTACGACAAGGCGCACCGGCTGCTGTACTCGGTGAATGCCGGAAGCAACACGATCACGGTCTTCTCGGTGCAGGGCGACCAGCTCGTACGGCGCCAGGTCATTTCCTCCGGCGGCTCCTTCCCGGTCAGCGTGACCGTGCACGGCAACCTGGTGTACGTGCTGAACGCCCTGGACGGCGGCTCGGTGCAGGGCTTCCTGCGCGTCGGCGACAAGCTGCTGAAGGTGCCTTCCTGGCACCGCGCGCTCGGCCTCGACCCGAAGGCCACTCCGCAGTTCACCCACACCCCGGCGCAGGTCGGCTTCACCCCGGACGGCAGCAAACTGGTCGTCACGACCAAGGGTGTCGGCAACAGCATCGACGTGTTCCAGGTCAGTGCCCTGGGCATCTCGGCCGAGCCAGTCGTCACCCCCACCCCCGGTGCAGTGCCGTTCGGTTTCACGTTCGACGCCGTCGGCCGCCTGGTCGTCACCGAGGCCGGTTCGAACTCGGTGGCCACCTACGCGTTCGGACGGGACGCTCAACTCACCAGGGTCAGCGCGGTGGCCACGGGCCAGACGGCGACCTGCTGGGTGGTCCGTGACGGAGACAACTTCTACGCCGCCAATGCGGGCAGCGGCTCCCTCACGGGCGTTCACGGTGGCGCCGACGGTTCGCTGCAGGTCCTGGGCAACACCTCGACCGGCGCAGGCACGGTGGACGCGGCTGTCTCCTCCGACGGGGAGTTCCTCTACGCCCAGACCGGTGCGACCGGCGGCGTCGACGAATTCCGCGTCAACGCCGACGGCTCGCTGACGAAGGTCGGTTCGGTCACAGTGCCCGACGCGGTGGGCGGCGAGGGCATAGTCGCTCTCTGATCAGGCGCGGGAGGTGGCTGCCGCAGGCTCGCGGCAGCCACCCGGAGACAACCCATGCACCACAGCGGGTCCTCCGCCGATCCTACGGGCGGGGTGCGGGGCATCCCCGTCAGTGTTCCCCGGGACCGCACCGGGAGCCCTGAGGTCCAGGGGCTGGTGTCAACCTGTACCCTGCGCGTGCGGCAGCCGAGTGGTCTCGACCAATTTGTCCGCCGATGTACAGGCGGTGCAAGCACGACACCGGTATCCGCAGGAGACGGGGCTCACGATGCCCGTCGGTCGCCGCCGTTCGGCGCTGTTATGGTTGCCGCAGGAATGCGGCTCCTGCCACCATTTGGCCGGGGCGCCGTGCCCCGCCCCCTCGGGTCGGTGATCGGACCGGCCGGCCGCGTGACCGCGGCGTCTGGCTCGTCCCGTGCCGGTGTGGCCTGCGACGCCGATGCCGCTTGCCCAGGAGACTGCGAGCACCATGGCGAACAGTGTGACCGAAGGCGATATGGAGGCCGCGGGGCCACCCCTCGTTCCCGTGATGAACGACCCCGGCAACGCAACGCATGCCGGACTCGATCCTGACTCCGAACGATGGGTGCGTGCTCTGAAGTCGCAGGGACGCCCCTACGAGGAGGCCTGTACCAGGCTCCACCAAGTGCTGCTGCGGATCGCGCGCTTCGAGATCGGCCGACGCGCCACCCACAACGTCGTGGGCCCCGAGCGTGATGACCTCGCCCACCAGGCGGCTGCGGACGCTCTTCTGGCGATCACACGCAAGATCGGGCAGTTCCGTGGCGAGAGCAGGTTCACCACGTGGGCCTTCAAGTTCGTGGTACTGGAGGTCTCGTCCAAGCTCGGCCGCCACTTCTGGAGGACACCGGGCGTCACACTGGACAACGAGGAGTGGGAACGGCTGCCGGACCACTTCGGCGTCGACCCGGGCGCTGAGACCGAGGCCGGCGAATTGCTGGCAGGCGTGCGTGCGGCTGTGGACGACGTCCTCACCGATCACCAGCGGCGTGTCTTCGTGGCGCTCGTCGTCGACGGCGTGCCGCTCGACGCGCTGGTGGACAAGCTCGGCACCAACCGCAACGCCGTCTACAAGACAATGTTCGATGCGCGCAGCAGGCTGCGCGCTCGGCTGACCGCCCTGGGGTACCTGAACACGAGCGCATCGAGGCCCTCATGACCGACACGACGAAGCTGGAAGCGTTTCTGCGGACCGATCCCCGTGACGTCGGCTGCGAGCGCGCCATGGAGGTCCTTCACCTCTACGCGGAGATGCCCGAGAACGACCGGCACACCGGCCCAATGGCGGGTGTGGAGGCCCATCTGCGGGCGTGTGGGCCGTGCTCGGAGGACTACCAGGGACTGCTGGCCGCCATCGCCCTGGCTGCGCACGACCTCTGACGCGTCGCACCAGCCACACGATCGACGACGGTGATCGGCCGCACCTATGGCCGTATGCCGGCGGCCTCTGAACGGTTCAGCGAACGACGACAGCGCCAACGGATCACGACGGGCATGACCCAGGGCGTCCTCAGACGGACGCCCTGGCACCGGAGCGACCCCTGCGATACGGCGCAGGAGCAGCGAGGGCCCAGCGGAGCCGCGGCCCGCGCCGTCGACGGCGATCCGATCGGCCCCATCCTTCTCGCTGCAGTCTGCGGCAATCGGCGCTCCGCGCCCGGTACGTATCCCGATCATCGGCCCTCGCCTCGGCAGCGACGACGTGACCGCACTGCTCCAGGTGGCGCCCTCGCAGAGCCGATCCGAGATTTCCAGTAAGAATCCGCTCCGGGGTGCTGCCAATCGCATGTGGACACCCGAGGAGAGCGGAGAGGTGAGGGCCCTGTGTACCTTCACCCCCCGGTCGACCCCACCATCGGGAACGCGATTGTGGCCACGGCCGCACGGCTCCCCCGGAGCCTTCGGCCTGTCACGCCACCAGCGAGACCGGGGGACCTGCGCCACGGCCTCACCGCGTCGGTGCCGGTTCAGCGGTCTGTCCGGGCCTCTTTCGAGGCCGGTTGCCCCCATACCGCAGGCGGGATGGCCAGAAGCGCCCGAGCGAACGGCGTCCGCAAAATCACGAAACCATACGAACAGGAGAACCACCATGAGTCACGTCCTGCACCCCGGCGACGCCTTCCCTGCGATCACCGTCACGGTTCCGGGCGGCGCCCAGATCTCCCTGCCCGACATCCTGCAGGGGAGCTTCGGCGTCGTGCTGTTCTACCGAGGCTCCTGGTGCCCGTACTGCAACGGCCAGTTGCGGGCATTCCAGCGTGCCCGTGAGACCTTCGAGGAGCTCGGTGTGAAGGTCGTCGCACTCTCCGTCGACGACGAGGCCACCACCCAGGCCCTGATCGACAAGCTCAAGCTGACCTACCCCGTCGGACACAGTGCGGACGCCCAGTCCGTCGCCGCGGCCACTGGGGCCTTTGTCAACGAGGACCCCGAGCACCTGCAGTCGACCGGGTTCGTCCTCGACCCCCAGGGCCGTGTCATCGTCGCCGTCTACTCCAATGGCGCCATCGGACGCCTGGTTCCCGAGGACGTCGCCGGCCTCATCCGCTACGTCAAGGAGCACGCCGCCTAGAGGAGCATGTCCCAGTAACCGACAGCCCGCGCGCATCTCGTGATCATTCCTGCAGGATGATCACAGTATGCGTGAGCCGACGTCCGCGACGATCGGCGCCCAGACGCTGATCCCGCGACACGAGGTCGCAGTCCCGCACCGGCAGGTGGCGATCCCCAAGACCGTTTCCGGAGACCGTGGCCTGGGCCGCACGGCCGCCGGACGCCACCGCGACGGACGGAGTCTTCCACAATCACCCCACACGCTGGACCGCCACGCCGCAACCGACCCCGCTGAATCCCCTGCACCTATGTCTACGATGACCGGACCCTCTCGCCCTACTTCTCGAAAGGCACACGATGACCATCGAGATCACCGACTCTCCCGACACTCATCGCTACGAGGCTCGCGTGGACGGGCGGCTGGCCGGGTTCTCCGAGTACCTGCGCACCAGCGAGAGTGGGCTCATCGTCTTCACCCACACCGAGGTCGACCAGGAGTTCAACGGGCAGGGCGTCGGCTCGGCGCTGGCCCGTGCGGGCCTGGACGCCGCGCGGGCGGATGGCTTGCGGGTGCTCGTCGTCTGCCCGTTCATCACCACCTGGATGGCCCGGCACCCTGACTATCAGGACCTCGCCTATCAGAGCCACAGCAAGGTTGAGGACTAGGGCCGTGTTGTAGGTCCGGGTTCTGGTCCATGGCTCGTGCCGTCATGATCACCGTGTGGGGCGTGGGGGTCTTTCCGATGAGCAGTGGTCGGTGCTGGAGTCGTTGCTGCCTGCGGCGGGGGTGAGTCGCAGGTGGCGCCGTCAGCGCGGATGCGTGGTCATGCTCCTGTGGTCGAGCCGGGGCGGGTGATCATCAAGACGGTGACGGTCATCCAGCGGAGGTTGAAGAGGCCGGTTGCCATGGCGAGACGGTTCGCAGCTGCGGGCGCCGGCGTTTCAGCCAGGGCCGCCGTGTCGGTCAGGGCGCGGTCCTGACCTGGCAGGATCAGCAGGATCAGGATCCCGGCGGCCGCCGCGGTCAGCACGATCGAGGTGATCAGCCAGGCGTCGCCGAGGACGCCGAGGCTGCTGGCTGTGGCGAAGCCGAAGACGGGGGCCGCGATGCCGATGCCGGCGTAGACCCTGCAGATGCGGTGCAGCGTCTGCAGGGTCGTGCGGATGCCGTCCCGGTCACCGGTAGTGCGGCGCAGTGTCGCGGGGAACATGCTTGCAGCGACGGTGACGGGGCCGACGGTCAGGATGGCAGCCAGGACGTGCAAGGACAGCAGGATCTTGGTCACGCCGGGCGCTCC
This sequence comes from Streptomyces sp. NPDC003393, assembly GCF_053589015.1. Taxonomy (NCBI): domain Bacteria; kingdom Bacillati; phylum Actinomycetota; class Actinomycetes; order Kitasatosporales; family Streptomycetaceae; genus Streptomyces; species Streptomyces sp. NPDC003393. The sequence goes on from NZ_JBSFRB010000031.1 coordinate 65,549, forward strand.
ACGGCCGTCAGGCGCTCGCCGGTGACCCTCGAGGACGGAAGGCGTCCTGCCTTGGAGGTGCCCTTGAGCGTGTCGCCGTCCACGGTCACGTCGAAGGCCAGGTTGAGCCGCATGGGCTTGGTGACGGCCTGCCTCCAGGTGGGCCGGTTGCCGTCGTCGACGACACGGGCGCTTACCGCGTGCGCTCCGGTGGCGTCCAGCAGGTCCAGGCCCAGGTGGTGCGTGGTGGCGTGTCGGTCTTCCAGCAGACCCGCCATGGCCAGGACGAGTGAGCCGCCGCAGACGGCTGCGACGGTTACGTCCGGATCGTCCATCGCCTGCTTCAGGAGTGCGGGCAGTTCGGTGGTCAGTGTGCGCCCGCGAAACGGACCGAGTTGGACGGCTCGTACCCTGGGATCATGCAGCTCACAGGACAGATCACCAGTAACCGCCCCCTACTCGTGCTGGCAGTCAAGGAAGAGGCCCAGTACCTCGACACGTCCCTGCCCATCCTGCTGACAGGTATGGGAAAGGTGAACGCCGCCACCACCCTGGCCGCTGCCCTGGCCGGCGGCCCACTGCCGTCGAAGGTCATCAACCTCGGCACCGCTGGAGCCCTGTGCCCGGGCCTGACCGGAACTCACCTCATCGGCACGGTCATACAACACGACTTGGATAGCGATACCCTCCTCACCTTGACCGGCGAGACCTATGGCACGCCCTTGACCGTAGGCGACGGCAGTGGCCCTACGCTGGCCACGGGGGACTCGTTCATCAATGATGAGGCCGCTCGCACCCGACTGGCGGTGCATGCACCCTTGGTCGACATGGAGGGCTATGCCCTGGCGACGGCCGCGCAGCGAGCAGGTGTCCCTCTACAGATCGTCAAGCACGTCAGCGACGACGCTGGTGAGGGAGCTGCCGGGACCTGGCGGGAAACGGTCGCGGACTGCGCGCGCATCCTGGCGGACTGGGCGGCCCGCAACGTCCCCTCCTACGCCTGAGTCCTCCTCGCTTCGGCCATCGTGCTGTCTGCAGCCCCGATGCCCATCCACGGCGGTGCTTGTCGACGAACAGTCGTTATCGTCGACGACGGGCAACTGCCCTGTCCAGTGAGCCGCGTGCACCTGAATCCGCAAGTCATAGGGCCTGATGTGCATGCCGTTCGGGTACTTGCGCCGATCGGTGGCCGATGGCCATCCGCATAAAACATCGGGCAGGTCCGGTTCCGGCGGGCTGCCGGGTTCGGCTGCGCCCGCGACCGGCCTGCGCCTGCGAGCGGCAGGCCCGCGGCGGCCGGCTGGAGGTCCGGCCCGACGACTTCCAGGGCTCCAGCATGGGATCCCGCTTCTACCCGCTGCTCTCCATGCTGTCCCGGGTCCACGGGGCACAGGACCTGGGAAACGGGAACGCTCTGAAGGAAGGCACGCTCGGAAAGCTCAGCTCCCTCCAGGTGCACCACATCTTCCCCAAGGCCCTGCTCTACAAGCACGGTTACAACAGGGCCGAAGTCAACGCAGTCGCCTACTTCTGCTTCCTCACCCAGGACACGAACCTGCGGATCAGCGCCAAACGGCCGGAGGACTGCCTGCCGGTGATCACCCAGAAGGTTCCAGGTGCCCTCGAATCGCAGTGGATTCCCGCTGACCCGGAGCTGTGGCGCATCGACGCCTACCGCTCGTTCCTCGCAGCCCGACGTCAACTCCTCGCCGAGGCTTCGAACATGTTCCTCACCAAACTGCTCAAGGGACCGTCTCCCGTCGGCCTGGCCGCACCCGCCCACGCCACGGTCCTCAGGTCGACCGCCGCCCCGGTAACCGCCGCTGCCACGGACGAGGACGTGCCCGGCCTGGCCCAGCTGCTGGAGGACCTGCGACAGCAGGGGTTCGCCGAGCCCGAACTGGACAGCGAGGTGACCAACCTGGCCCCCCGCGGGCCCCGTCCTCGTGGCCATCGCGTTCTGGCCCCAGGGCCTGCGGGAGGAAGTGGGCGACCCCGTGGTCCTGGTCCCGGAAACCACCCCGGACGAGCAGGCTGCCCTGGAGGCAAGTGACTACCGCGCCTTCCACAGCGTGGACGCCTTGCGGCGCTACGCCGGCAACGTGGCCACGTGATCCGGGCAGGCCGCCGCCCACCGGCCACGGCCGAACCGCTCGCAAGCAATGAGTGCGCAGCCAAGGCCGACAGGAGCGCACCGGGAAGCGGAACGCACGCCCCTACGCCTTGCGCGGCCGGGCCCCATCCAGCCTGTGCGGGCGCAAGATGCAGCCGGCCACGATCCGCAACCGCGTCTATTACCACTGCGAATTCAAAGAGGAGGAAGCCGCCCTCTATCCCGACCTGACCCACCCGAGCACCGTCTACCTGCGGGAGGACATCGTGTGCCAAACCCTTGACCGGTCGATCGCCCGGGCCGAGCAGCCCCAAGCACGCCAGGCGATCAAAGAATGCGAACGCCGGCTTGCCCGCTTACAAGCCGCCCAAAGCGCCGGAGCCGATCCCGCCGTCGTCACCCAGTGGATCGACGAGGCCCAGCGAGACAAAGATGCGGCACAGAAGAAGATCGACGCGCGCCCCGACGCCATCCGTAAGAAGGAATCATCGCTCAACGCGCGACAGATCCGGCAGATCACCGAGAGTCTCCGGGATATCGCGCAGCGCATCCAAACCGCCGCCGCCGAGAAGAAAGGCCCCGCCCTACGAGGCCGTGGGCGTCACCATCAGCTACATACACGCAACGAGGACCCCAACCGCCAGGTCGAGGCCCTCATCACCGTGATGTCACTGTTTGTGTCCGAGGGGGGACTTGAACCCCCACGCCCGATAAAGGGCACTAGCACCTCAAGCTAGCGCGTCTGCCATTCCGCCACCCGGACCAGGTGTCTGCCGCCCGGCGGGGCGGACCCCGCGGCGACAGACACAAGAATACCAAGGTTTCGGAGTGGCTTTCACCTGCATATCCGTCCGGTACGCAGGGGTGTGACGCGACTTTGCCGGGCTACCGACGGTCACCTGGCGGTCACGTCATGGCGTCAGCCGGTACTCCGGGAAGTTCCCGGGCAGCCGCTCCCCCGGTGCACCCTGTGTCACCGCCCGCACGAGCAGCTCGCCGCCGACGAAGGCGCCGCGCCATGCCGCGCCGAAGCCGCCGAAGAGCTCGTCACGGTCGCCTCGGGAGCGAGGGGTGCCGTGGCCCACCTTGAACGCCCGGATCTGGGGGGCCAGGCGGTCGAAGGTGGCCCGGTCGTCGGTGGAGAGGGTGGCGACCAGGGCGCCGTTGGAGGCGTTCATCGCCGCCAGGAGTTCCGCCTCGGTGTCGACCAGGACGATCGTGTCGACGGGGCCGAAGGGTTCGGCGTGGTGGAGCGGCGAGGACGGGGGTGGGTTCAGCAGGGTGACCGGGTGGACGTACGCCGATGTGTCCTGGCCGGGGAGGAAACGGGCGTGCTCCGGCCGGCCCCGGTGCAGGGGGACCGCGCCGCGGTCGACGGCCTCCGCCACCTGGTCGGTCAGTTCCTTGGCCTTGGCCGCGTTGATCAGGGGGCCGTAGTCCAGCTCGGGGAAGGGGTCCTCCCGCCGCTCCACGGCCAGGGGGTGGCCGACCCGCACGGCGCGCACCGCCGGAAGGTAGGCCGCCAGGAACTCGTCGAACAGTTCGCGCTGGACGACGAAGCGCGGGTAGGCGGTGCAGCGCTGCTTGCCGTAGTCGAAGAGTTTGGGGACGACGGCCGCGAAGGTCTCCCAGTCGCTGTGGTTCCAGATGCCCCAGGTGTTCAGGCCCTCCTGTTCGAGGATGTGCCGTTTGCCGAGGTCGGCCACGGCGGTGGCCACGGCCGCGCCGGTGTCCCGGCCGCCGACGAAGGAGACGCAGCCGATCTCCGGCGCGCGCACCAGCGCCTCGGAGAGTTCGTGTCCGCTGCCGCTGACCAGGGTGACGGGCACGCCTTCCCGGGCGGCCAGCGCACAGGCCAGGGTGAGACAGGCCACACCGCCGTCGGTGGGGGTCTTGGCGATGACCGCGTTGCCCGCCAGGGCCTGGACCAGCATCGCGTGCACGAGGACGCTCATCGGGTAGTTCCAGCTGGCGATGTTCGAGACCGGGCCGTCCAGGGGGGAACGGTCGGCGATCATCGGCTCGATGCCGTCGACGTACCAGCGCACTCCGTCGACGGCCCGGTCGACGTCCGCCCGCGCCAGCCGCCAGGGCTTGCCGATCTCCCAGACCAGGAGCAGCGCGAGCAGTTCCCGGTGTGCGCTGAGGGCGTCGAGGGTGGCCGCGATCCGGGCGCGGCGTTCGGGCAGGGGGACGTGGCGCCAGGCGCGGTGCTGGTCCAGGGCGGCGCGTACGGCCCGTTCGGCGGTGGCCGCGTCCAGACGGGGCGGGCCGGCCGTCGGACGGGCGTCGACCGGGCTGGTCGCGGTCAGTGGCCGGCCGTCCGCCTGCCAGGCGGCGTTCCAGAGGTTCAGGACGCGGTCGTCCCGGAACGCCTCGGGGGCGACGGCGAGGCAGCGCTGCCAGGCGTCGTCCCAGTCGGTGTGGGCTTTGAGGGTGAGGGTGGATGCCATCGACTCGCTCCGCTCCCGGTGCGTCGGTGCGCTCACGTGCGCGCTTCCAGTGCCGCCAGTGCGAGGCGCGCCGTCTGGGTCGGTGTGTCGCCCACGGCCACGCCGGCCGCCTCCAGTGCCGTCTTCTTCGCCTGCGCGGTGCCCGTCGAGCCGGAGACGATGGCGCCGGCGTGGCCCATGGTCCGGCCCTCGGGGGCGGTGAAGCCGGCGATGTAGCCGACGACCGGCTTGGTGACGTGGTCGCGGATGTACGCGGCGGCGCGTTCCTCGGCGTCGCCGCCGATCTCGCCGATCATCACGATCAGTTCGGTGTCGGGGTCGGCCTCGAAGGCGGCCAGGCAGTCGATGTGGCTGGTGCCGGTCACGGGGTCGCCGCCGATGCCCACGCAGGTCGAGAAGCCGATGTCGCGCAGTTCGTACATGAGCTGGTAGGTGAGCGTGCCGGACTTGGAGACCAGCCCTATGGGGCCCGGCTTGGTGATGTCGGCCGGGATGATGCCCGCGTTGGACTGGCCGGGGGTGATCAGGCCCGGGCAGTTGGGGCCGATCACCCGCGTCCCCGTGCGTCGCACGTACGCGGTGAAGGCGACCGAGTCGTGCACGGGGATGCCCTCGGTGATGACGACGACGAGGCCGATGCCCGCGTCGGCGGCCTCCAGCACCGCGGCCTTGGCGAAGGCCGGGGGGACGAACACCACGCTCACGTCCGCGCCGGTCGCCTCCCTTCCTTCGCGTACCGACCCGAAGACGGGGACGACCCGGTCGTCGAAGTCGACGGTGCGGCCCGCCTTGCGCGGGTTGACGCCGCCGACGACGTCCGTGCCGGCGGCGAGCATGCGGCGGGTGTGTTTCATGCCCTCGCCGCCGGTCATGCCCTGGACGAGGACTCTGCTGTCCTTGGTGAGGTGGATGGCCATGGCGTGCCGTCTCCTTAGGCTGCGGTGGCGAGTTCGGCGGCACGGCGGGCGGCGCCGTCCATGGTGGTGGCCTGGTGGACCAGGGGGTGCGCGCGTGCGTCGAGGACGGCGCGGCCGCGTGCGGCGTTGTTGCCGTCGAGGCGGACGACCAGCGGGCGGGTCAGCCGGACGGTGTCCAGGGCCCGGACGATGCCCTCGGCGACGGCATCGCAGGCGGTGATGCCGCCGAAGACGTTGACGAGGACCGATCTGACCGCCGGGTCGGAGAGGATGACGGCCAGTCCGTCGGCCATGACCTGTGCCGACGCCCCGCCGCCGATGTCGAGGAAGTTGGCGGGCCGGGCGCCGCAGCCGGCCACCACGTCCAGCGTCGACATGACCAGTCCGGCGCCGTTGCCGATGACGCCGACCTCTCCGTCGAGCCTGACGTAGTTCAGGCCCTTGGCGGCGGCCGCCGCCTCCAGCGGGTCGTCGTGCGGGGACTCGTCGGTCCCCCAGCGGGACTGCCGGAAGCGGGCGTTGTCGTCGAGGGTGACCTTTCCGTCGAGGGCGAGGATCTGTCCCTGCCGGGTGCGGACGAGCGGGTTGACCTCGACGAGCAGCGCGTCCTCGCGGACCAGCACCTCCCACAGCCGTACCAGGACGTCGACGGTCTGCGGTGGGAGCCCGGCCGCCTCGGCGATCTCGCTCGCCAGCGCCGAGGTGACGCCCCGGGCGGGATCGATGTGCACCCGGGCGACCGCCTCCGGCCTGCCGGCGGCGACCTCCTCGATCTCCATGCCGCCCTCGGCCGAGGCGATCGCGAGGAAGCGGCCCTCGGCGCGGTCGAGCACGTAGGAGACGTAGAACTCCTCCTCGATGTCCACGGGTTGGGCCAGCATGACCGTGTTCACGGTGTGGCCCTTGATGTCCATTCCGAGGATCTGCCGTGCGGTCTGCTCCGCGGCGGCGGGGTCCGCGGCGAGCCTGACGCCGCCGGCCTTGCCCCGTCCGCCGGTCTTCACCTGGGCCTTGACCACCGCGCGGCCGCCGAGGCCGCGCGCGATCTCCCGGGCCCGCTGGGGTGAGTCGGTCACCTCGGCCCTCGGCACCACGATGCCGTGCTCCGCGAAGAGTTCCCTTGCCTGGTGTTCGTACAGGTCCATCTCGGCTCCTGTCTGCCGTGTCCTCGGCGGCGGCCCCCTGGGCCCCCGAAAAGTGCCGCACGCCCCCTGGACACCACCCACCGGATGCGGGATAACAAGCTCCATACAGTATTCGTCGACTGTATGCAATGTACCGCGAGAGCAGTTCCACCCCTACGAAGGGACAGGACTTCGCCATGCCCGACGACACCCAGGACGCCCAGCAGGCCCGGCACACCGAGGACGTGATCTCCGGCGGTCATCTCGTCGCCAAGGCCCTCAAGGCCGAGGGGGTCGACCGCATCTACACCCTGTGCGGTGGCCACATCATCGACATCTACGACGGCTGCGTCGACGAGGGCATCGAGGTCGTCGACGTACGCCATGAACAGGTCGCCGCCCACGCGGCCGACGGCTACGCGCGCCTGACCGGCAAACCCGGCTGTGCGGTCGTCACCGCCGGTCCCGGTACGACGGACGCCGTCACCGGTGTCGCCAACGCCTTCCGCGCGGAGTCCCCGATGCTGCTGATCGGCGGTCAGGGCGCGCACACCCAGCACAAGATGGGGTCCCTCCAGGACCTCCCGCACGTCGACATGATGACGCCCATCACCAAGTTCGCGGCGACGGTTCCGGACACCGCCCGCGCGGCGGACATGGTGTCGATGGCGTTCCGCGAGTGCTACCACGGGGCACCCGGGCCGTCCTTCCTGGAGATCCCACGCGACGTGCTCGACGCCAAGGTCCCCCGCGACAAGGCCCGGGTCCCGGCCGCCGGCCACTACCGCGCCTCGACCCGCTCGGCGGGTGACCCCGAGGCGATCGAGACCCTCGCCGACCTCCTCGTCCACGCCGAGAAGCCGGCCATCCTGCTGGGCAGTCAGGTCTGGACGACCCGCGGCACCGAGGCCGCCATCGAGCTCGTACGGACCCTGAACATCCCCGCGTACATGAACGGCGCCGGACGCGGCACCCTCCCGCCCGGCGACCCGCACCACTTCCAGCTCTCCCGCCGGTACGCCTTCTCGAACGCCGACGTCATCGTGATCGTCGGCACCCCCTTCGACTTCCGCATGGGCTACGGCAAGCGGCTCTCGCCCGAGGCGACGGTCGTGCAGATCGACCTCGACTACCGGACCGTCGGCAAGAACCGCGACATCGACCTCGGCATCGTCGGTGACGCGGGGCTGGTGCTGAAGTCCGTCACCGAGGCCGCCTCCGGCCGCCTCGACGGCGGCGCCGCCAGGCGCAAGGAGTGGCTCGACGAGCTGCGCGCCGCCGAGCAGACAGCGATCGACAAGCGGCTGCCGCAGCTCAGGTCGGACGCCTCCCCCATCCACCCCTACCGGCTGGTCAGCGAGATCAACGACTTCCTCACCGAGGACTCGATCTACATCGGCGACGGCGGCGACATCGTCACCTTCTCCGGACAGGTCGTCCAGCCCAAGTCGCCGGGCCACTGGATGGACCCGGGGCCGCTGGGCACCCTCGGCGTCGGCATCCCCTTCGTGCTCGCCGCCAAGCAGGCCCGGCCCGACAAGGAGGTCGTCGCCCTCTTCGGCGACGGCGCCTTCTCCCTGACCGGCTGGGACTTCGAGACGCTGGTCCGCTACGACCTGCCCTTCGTCGGCATCGTCGGCAACAACTCCTCGATGAACCAGATCCGCTACGGCCAGGCCGCCAAGTACGGCAAGGAGCGCGAGCGGGTCGGCAACACCCTCGGCGACGTCCACTACGACAAGTTCGCGCAGATGCTGGGCGGTCACGGCGAGGAGGTGCGCGACCCCGCCGACATCGGGCCGGCCCTCCGGCGCGCCCGCGAGTCGGGCAAGCCGTCGCTGATCAACGTCTGGGTGGACCCGGACGCGTACGCCCCCGGAACCATGAACCAGACGATGTACAAGTGAGGTGAACGCTCGTGACGGGCAAGGCACTCGAAGGCATCCGAGTCCTGGACATGACCCATGTCCAGTCCGGCCCCTCCGCCACCCAGCTGCTGGCCTGGCTCGGTGCGGACGTCGTCAAGCTGGAGGCGCCCGCCGGTGACATCACCCGCCGGCAGCTGCGCGACCTCCCGGACGTCGACTCCCTCTACTTCACGATGCTCAACTGCAACAAGCGGAGCATCACCCTCAACACCAAGACCGAACGCGGCAAGGAGATCCTCACCGAGCTGATCCGGCGCTCGGACGTCATGGTAGAGAACTTCGGGCCGGGCGCGGTGGACCGCATGGGCTTCCCCTGGGACCGGATCAAGGAGATCAACCCGCGGCTCGTCTACGCCTCCATCAAGGGGTTCGGCGAGGGCCCGTACACCGACTTCAAGGCGTACGAGGTCGTCGCGCAGGCCATGGGCGGGTCGATGTCGACCACCGGCTTCGAGGACGGGCCGCCGACGGCGACCGGTGCGCAGATCGGTGACTCCGGGACCGGGGTGCACCTGGTCGCCGCGGTGCTCGCCGCGCTGTTCCAGCGCGAGCGGACCGGGCGCGGGCAACGGGTCAACGTGGCCATGCAGCACGCGGTGCTCAACCTGTGCCGGGTGAAGCTGCGCGACCAGCAGCGCCTGGCCCACGGCCCGCTCGCCGAGTACCCCAACGAGGACTTCGGCGAGGAGGTCCCCCGCTCCGGGAACGCCTCCGGCGGCGGTCAGCCCGGCTGGGCGGTCAAGTGCGCGCCGGGCGGGCCCAACGACTACGTCTATGTGATCGTGCAGCCGGTCGGCTGGAAACCCATCAGCGAGCTGATCGGCCGGCCCGAACTCGCGGACGACCCCGACTGGGCGACCCCGGAGGCCCGGCTGCCCCGGCTGAACAAGATGTTCCAGCTGATCGAGGAGTGGTCCTCGACGCTGCCCAAGTGGGAGGTGCTGGAGAAGCTCAACGCCCACAACATCCCGTGCGGGCCGATCCTGTCCACCAAGGAGATCATCGAGGACCAGTCGCTGGTCGCCAACGAGATGGTGGTGCGCGTCCCGCACCCCGAGCGCGGCGAGTTCGTCACCGTCGGCAGCCCGCTGAAGCTGTCCGACTCCCCCGTCGAGGTCAGCAGTTCACCGCTGCTCGGCGAGCACAACGAAGAGGTCTACGTCGGCGAGCTGGGCCTCGGCGACGAGGAACTGCGCCTGCTGAAGTCGAACGGGGTGATCTGACGTGATGGCCGAGGACCGCGAGCTCAGGGTGCGCGCCCTGCTCGACTCGGTACGGGCGGAGGGCCGCAGCGCCCTCACCGCGCCCGAGGGCAAGGTGATCGCCGACGCCTACGGGATCGCCGTGCCGGGCGAGGAGCTGGCGCGGGACGTGGACGAGGCCGTGGCGTGCGCGGCACGCTTCGGCGGGCCGGTGGTGATGAAGATCGTCTCGCCGGACATCCTGCACAAGACGGACGCCGGCGGGGTCGTGGTCGGCGTGGAGGGCGCGGCGGACGTACGGGCCGCGTTCTGCCGGATCATCGAGAACGCGCGGGCGTACGACGCGACGGCGCGCATCGAGGGGGTGCAGATCCAGGAGCTGCTGCCGCAGGGGCAGGAGGTCATCGTCGGTGCGGTGACGGACCCGACCTTCGGCAAGGTCGTCGCCTTCGGGCTCGGCGGAGTCCTCGTCGAGGTGTTGAAGGACGTGACGTTCCGCCTGGCCCCCGTGGACGCCGACGAGGCGATGTCCATGCTGGACTCGATCCGTGCGGCGGACGTGCTGCGCGGGGTGCGCGGGCGGGCGGGCGTGGACCGGTGGGCGCTCGCCGAGCAGATCCGGCGGGTGTCCCAACTGGTCGCGGACTTCCCGGAGATCGCCGAGGTGGACCTCAATCCGGTGATCGCGACACCGGAGGGCGCGGTCGCGGCCGACATCCGGGTCATCCTCGCCGACGAGCAGCCACCCGCGCGGAAGAAGTACACCCGCGACGAGATCCTCGCCTCCATGCGGCGGCTGATGCAGCCGGCCTCGGTGGCCGTCATCGGCGCCTCCAACGAGCCGGGGAAGATCGGTAACTCGGTGATGCGCAACCTCGTCGACGGGGGCTTCTCCGGGGAGATCCACCCGGTGAACCCCAAGGCCGATGACATTCTGGGCCGCAAGGCGTACAAGAGTGTCACGGACGTCCCCGGTGAGGTGGATGTGGCGGTCTTCGCGATCCCCGCCCGGTTCGTGGCCTCGGCCCTGGAGGAGGTGGGCCGCAAGAAGATCCCCAACGCGGTGCTGATCCCCTCCGGGTTCGCGGAGACCGGCGAGCACGAGCTCCAGGCGGAGATCGTGGCGATCGCCGAACGGTACGGGATCCGGCTGCTCGGGCCGAACATCTACGGCTACTACTCGACCTGGCAGGACCTGTGCGCCACGTTCTGCACGCCCTACGACGTCAAGGGCGGTGTGGCGCTCACCTCGCAGTCGGGCGGGATCGGCATGGCGATCCTGGGCTTCGCCCGCACCACGAAGACGGGTGTGTCGGCGATCGTGGGCCTGGGCAACAAGTCGGACCTCGACGAGGACGACCTGCTGACCTGGTTCGGCGAGGACCCGCACACCGAGTGCATCGCGATGCACCTGGAGGACCTCAAGGACGGCCGTGCCTTCGTCGAGGCCGCGCGGGCGACCGTGCCGAAGAAGCCGGTCGTGGTGCTCAAGGCGGGCCGTACGGCGGCGGGCGCGAAGGCCGCCGGGTCGCACACCGGGGCCCTGGCCGGCGACGACGCCGTGTACGACGACATCCTGCGGCAGGCGGGGGTCATCCGGGCGCCCGGTCTGAACGACATGCTGGAGTACGCCCGCGCGCTGCCCGTGCTGCCCACCCCGCAGGGCGACAACGTGGTCATCATCACCGGGGCCGGCGGCAGCGGAGTGCTGCTGTCCGACGCGGTGACCGACAACGGGCTGTCGCTGATGGAGATCCCGCCCGATCTGGACGAGGCGTTCCGCCGGTTCATCCCGCCGTTCGGCGCCGCCGGCAACCCGGTGGACATCACCGGGGGCGAGCCGCCGTCGACGTACGAGGCGACGATCCGGCTGGGCCTTCAGGACCCGCGCATCCACGCGCTCGTCCTCGGCTACTGGCACACCATCGTCACCCCTCCCATGGTGTTCGCCGAGTTGACCGCGCGCGTGGTGGCCGAGTTCCGCGCACGCGGCATCGAGAAGCCGGTGGTGGCTTCGCTCGCCGGTGACGTGGAGGTGGAGGAGGCCTGCCAGTACCTCTTCGAACGGGGCGTCGTGGCGTACCCGTACACGACGGAGAAGCCGGTGGCGGTGCTGGGCGCGAAGTACCGCTGGGCGCGGGCGGCGGGGTTGCTGTCGTGACGCCGGCGCACCAAGAACCGGCCGGGGGTCCGGGGGTCGCCCCCGGGCGGAACACAGCCCGCTGGGCGCGGGCGGCCGGGCTGCTGGGGGGCGGTCGATGAGCTGAGCGAGCGTGGGTGCGGCCGGCGGTGCGCGCCGGCCGCACCCGGGACCCGTGCGCGCACGCAAGGCAATGGACGGGGGGGACCGGCCAGAACCTTCGACGCAAGGGGTGCTGTGCGAGATGGAAACCATCGATCCACCCGCCTCCCCGGTCTGCCGGGAGGTGCGTGACCGCAGGGGCCGTGTGTACCGCGTCGGCGAGAGCGACGCCGACCTGCTGGGCCGTGGCCGGATGTGGATGGTCGTCCTGCCCTGGGTGGGCATGGCGGGCATCGGGTGCGCCGCCTCCGCGTTCCTCGCGGCTCAGTCGGGTCTCCGGGCCGCCCACCGGTGGGGCGGGGACCTCGGGTGGCCGGCCGGGCTGTGGGCGCTGTGCCAGGCGGCCGTGGTCCTGCCGGCCGGGCGGCTGCGGGAGAGCGGCCGGCTTCCGCCCCGCGCCGCCATGACGGCGGGAGCGCTCGGCACCCTGGCCGGGTACCTGGCGCTCGCCCTCGGCCCGGATGTCACCGCCGCCCGACTGGGGTTCGCGGTGTGCGCCGGTGCGGGCGCCGGGCTGGTCCTGGGGACCTGTCCGACGCTGCCGGGCGCCTGGTGGCCCGAACGCAGGGGCGGCCCCACGGCGGTCGTGGCGAGCGGGCTCGCCCTCGGGGCCGTACCGCTTCTCCTCCGCCCGGTCGCCGGCGCCGACCCGCGGGTCCTGCTCGCGGTCGCGGGCGCCGCGGCGGCCCTGGCGGTGGCCGGTGCCGGACGGTTCCTCCGGGACCCGCCGCGCAACTGGTGGCCGCCGTGTCCCGATCCGCTGTCCGTGCCGGCGGACCGCCGCGCCCGCCGCGCACGGGAGAAGAACCCGCCCGCCGTGCGTCACCACACCCTCCGTCAGGCCGCCCGCACCCCGGCGCTGTGGCTGATGTGGCTCTGCCTGCTGGGTGCGGCCGGTGTCACCGTGCTCGGCGTGTGCCTGCTCACCGTGTACGGCGGGGAGTTCGGGCCGGGCGGCCGGACGGTGCGGGCGGTGACCGTCGCGGGTGGCGCCGCGGCGGCGGCGGCCGGGGCGCTGTCGGACCGCTGGGGGCGCCGCCCCGTCCTGATCACCGCCTGTCTGCTGCTGGGCGCCGCGCAGTTCGGCGTCGCGGTCTCGGCCGACGCGGGCAGCGGTGTGCTCCTACTCGGCTGTGCCGCCGCCACCGGCGCGGCCGGGGTCGCGGTACCGGCGCTGACGGGCGCGCTGGCCGCGGACTACTTCGGTGAGAACCACACCGCGAGCGTCCACGGACTGCTCGCCGGCGCCTGGCTGCTGCCGGTCGCCGTCGCCTGCGGCACGGGCGCCGTCGCGTACGCCGCGCGGGACCCGCACGCCGTGTTCCTCCTGGCGGGCTGCACCAGGCTCGCCTGCGCCGCAGTGGCGCTGTTCCTCAAGGCGCCGGGCAGGCTCAGCGCCCGGCGCGTCGTCCCCAATCCCCACCCTCTCGGCGAGGAGATGGCCTGACATGACGGCTGATCCGATGGCAACAAGGAACACGCCGGCCGATCCCGGCACGACGAAAGGCGCGTACCGCGAAGTCACCGACTCCCGGGGGCGGGTCTTCCGCGTCGGCGAGACGGACCGCGACATACTCGGCCATTCACGCAAGTTGATGATGTGGCTGCCATGGGTGGCCATGATGGCCATCAGTGTCTCGGAGTACGCCTACGGTTCGGCCGAGGACACCCTGTCCGAGGCGCACGGCTGGACGCAGAGCAACACCTTCTGGATCCTCAGTGTCTGGGTGTTCTTCCAGGCGGGTGTCGCCTTCCCGTGTGGCTGGCTGCGGGAGCGGGGCATCCTGACGGCGCGCCGTGCCGTGTACCTGGGTGCGGTGCTGTGCCTGCTCAGTTTCCTGGCGCTGTCCCACATCGACAACGTCATCGTGGCCATCCTCGGCTTCGGTGTCGTGGGCGGTCTCGGCTCGGGGCTGATCTACGCGACCTGCATCAACATGGTCGGCAAGTGGTTCCCGGAGCGGCGCGGCGCGAAGACCGGCTTCGTCAACGGCGGTTTCGCCTACGGCTCACTGCCGTTCATCTTCATCTTCAACTACGCCTTCAACACCGGGAACTACAACGAGGTGCTCGACCTGATCGGCGTGTACGTGCTGATCGTGGTGGCGGTCTGTGCCTACTTCTTCAAGGACCCGCCCAAGAACTGGTGGCCCGCCCATGTCGACCCGCTGTCGCACTCCGGGAACGACAAGAGCGCGGCGAGCCTGGCCAAGAACCCGCCCGCCGTGCGGCAGTTCACGCCCAAGGAGGCGGTCAGGACCGGCATGCTCCCGCTGATGTGGATCACGGTCGTGATGACCGGTGGCGTGTCGATCTTCGGGATCTCCTTCCAGGTCGACTTCGCCAAGGAGGTCGGTTTCGGGCCGCTGGTCGCCGCGTCCTCGATGGGTGTCATGGCCGTCATCAACGGTGTCGGCCGTGCCATGGTCGGGTGGCTGTCGGACCACTGGGGCCGCAAGAACGCCCTGATCTTCGTCATCGTGGTGCTCGGCCTGAGCCAGTTCGGCGTCATCTGGGCCGGTGACATGAAGAGCGAGTGGCTGTTCCTGCTCTTCGCCTTCCTCTCCGGCTTCGGCGGCGGCGCCTTCTATCCGATGTTCGCCGCGCTCACCCCGGACTACTTCGGCGAGAACTACAACGCCACCAACTACGGGCTGGTGTACAGCGGCAAGCTGGTCAGCGGCCTGTTCGGCGGCGGGCTCGGCTCGATGGTGGTGGGCGCCTGGGGCTACAACGGCGCCTACGCGCTGGCCGGCGGGATATCCATGGTGGCGGCGGCGCTGGCGCTGCTGCTGCGGCAGCCGGGCCGCGGGAAGCGGGACGGCGCGGCGGCCTCCGCGGCCACCGAACCGCGGACCACGGCGGGCTGAGCACGCCCGGTACGGCACAGGGGGTGCCCTTCCCGCCGCTGCGGGAAGGGCACCCCCTGCCATGGCGGGCGCGGCCTCACGCGGGTGAGAACAGGTGGTCGCTGATGAGCCGGGCCGCGCCGATCACGCCGGCCCTCGGTCCCAGCTCACCGAGGACGATGGGGAGGTTGCCCGTCGCCAGCGGCAGCGACTGGCGGTAGACCTGGGTGCGGATCGCGGCGAGCAGGGTGTGTCCGAGGCCGGTGACGCCGCCTCCGATCACCACCAGGCCGGGGTTGAAGAAGGAGACGAGTCCGGCGATGACCTGACCCGTGCGGGTTCCGCCGTCCCTGATGAGGTCGAGCGAGGTGGCGTCGCCCGCGGCGGCAGCGGCGGCGACGTCGACGGCGGTGAGGGCGCCGTTCGCCTCCAGCCGGGAGGCGAGTTCCGCCGAGAGTCCCTGCGCGGCCGCCTCCTGCGCGTCACGGGCCAGCGCCGCGCCGCTGAAGTGGGCCTCCAGGCACCCCCGGTTGCCGCAGGCGCAGGGGCGGCCGTCGGGCACGGCCTGGATGTGCCCGATGTCGCCGGCGCTGCCCGTCGCCCCCCGGTGGACCTGGCCGCCGACGACGATGCCGCAGCCGATGCCGGTGCCGATCTTGACGCAGAGGAAGTCGTCCACGGTCCGGGCGACACCCGCGTGCTGCTCGCCCATCGCCATGAGGTTGACGTCGTTGTCGACCATGACCGGGCAGCCGAGGTCCTGGCTGAGCGCCTCCCGCACCGGGAAGCCGTCCCAGCCGGGCATGATCGGCGGCGCGACGGGGACGCCCTCGGGGAAGCGGACGGGCCCGGGGACGCCGATGCCGGCGCCGTCGAAGCCGTCCGCGACTCCGCTCGCCCGCAGCTTGGCGGCCATGGCCAGGACCTGCTCGAAGACGGCGACGGGACCTTCACGCACGTCCATCGGCTGGTTGAGGTGTCCCAGCACCTCCAGTTCGGCGTTGGTGACCGCGACGTCGACGGAGGTGGCCCCGATGTCGACGCCCAGGAAGCGCAGGGTGGGCGCGAGCCGGACGTTGTGGGAGCGCCGGCCGCCGCGCGAGGCGGCGAGCCCGTCGGCGACGACCAGTCCGGTCTCCAGGAGGCGGTCGACCTCCACGGCCAGTTTCGACCGGGACAGGTCGACCAGGTCGCCGAGCTGTGCGCGGGAGTTGGGACCCGAGTCGCGCAACAGCTTCAGCAGCCGCGCCTGGTGTGCGTTGGCGGGTCGTGCCGTCATGCGTCTCACGTGCCCCCCTCCCTGTCTCAATTCGGCCCATCCACCGGGTTTTGAGGCGAACGTAGCAGTGACCGGCGGGCCTGAGAACCGGTCGTGGCGCTAATCACCGCACCTTTTGCCCTCGGAAGGACAAAGCGGCGCGAGGTGGTCGTCCGTCGTCCTCGGCGGGCCTTCGCCACCGTGGGGCGCGCGAGGTCAGGACTGCTCGCGCTGGTGGTACGACCTGCGGGTGTGCTCGGTGTGTTCGCGCATCAGCCGGGTGGCGCGCTGCTCGTCGTGACCGGCGACGGCCGCGATGAGCTCGCGGTGCTCGACCCAGGACTGGCCGCCGCGCTGCCTGGCCACCGGTGTGTAGTACCAGCGCACCCGGCGGTCGACCTGTGCGGCCAGCTCGGCCAGGACCGCGTTGCCGGCCAGGTCCATGATCGTGGCGTGGAAGCGGGCGTTGAGGGCGACGGCGGCGTCCACGTCGTCGTCGGCGACGGCCTGCTCGCCCCGGGCGCACAGCTCCTCCAGGGCCGCGACGCCGGCCTCGTCCGTGTTGACGGCGGCCAGCCGGGCGGCCTCCGCCTCCAGCAGCGTACGGACCGTCAGCAGCTGGTCGGCCTCCTCCTCGGTGGGCTCGTGCACGAACGCGCCCTGCGCGGGCCGCAGATCGACCCACCCCTCGGTGTTCAGCCGCTGGAGCGCCTCCCGCACCGGCTGCCGGGAGACGCCGAGGTGTCCGGCGAGTTCGCTCTCGACCAGATGCTGGCCGGGCTGAAGGGCGCGGGTGGTGATGAGTTCGAGCAGCGCCTCGTAGACGCGGTCCCGCAGCGGCCCGGGCCTTTCGAGTCTCGGCACCGCCCCCTGCGGCAGTCCTGTCGACAACATCGCGGTCCCTCCACGGCAACGAGCGGATCACCGGCAGACAGTATTGATTGTCTTTCGTCTACAGTCTACGGCGCACAATGCCCAGGGAGAGGCGGAATCGGTCACTCACGCCCGGGCCCGGGGGCCCGCGCGCCGCTCACGGACAGCGCACGACCTGTCCCGCGTAGGAGAGGTTGCCGCCGAAGCCGAACAGCAGCACCGGGTCGCCCGAGCCGACCGCGCCCTGTTCCAGCAGCTTGGACAGGGCCATCGGGATGCTCGCCGCGGAGGTGTTGCCCGACTCGGAGACGTCGCGGGCGACCACCGCGCCCGTGGCACCGAGCTTCTCCGCCAGCGGCTCGATGATGCGCAGGTTGGCCTGGTGCAGGACGACCCCCGCGAGGTCCTCGGGCGCCACTCCCGCCCGCTCGCAGGTCTGCCGGGCCAGCGGCGGCAGTTGCGTGGTGGCCCACCGGTAGACGCTCTGCCCCTCCTGCGCGAACCGCGGGGGCGTGCCCTCGATCCGTACGGCGTGCCCCATCTCGGGCATCGAACCCCACAGCACGGGCCCGATGCCGGGGGTCTCCCGCGGCGCGCAGGCCTCGACCACGGCGGCGCCCGCTCCGTCGCCGACGAGCACACAGGTCGTCCGGTCGCTCCAGTCGGTCACGTCGGACATCTTGTCGGCGCCGATGACCAGGGCGCGGGTGGCGGCCCCCGCGCGCACCGTGTGGTCGGCGGTGGCCAGGGCGTGGGTGAAGCCGGCGCACACGACGTTGACGTCCATCGCGGCCGGCCTCGGGATGCCGAGGCGGGCCGCGACGCGCGCGGCGGTGTTCGGGGAGCGGTCCACGGCCGTGGAGGTGGCGACCAGGACCAGGTCGATGTCGTCGGGAGCCAGTCCCGCCGCCGCGAGTGCCTTGGCGGCGGCGTGCGCGGCGAGTTCGTCGACCGGCTCGTCCGGGGCGGCGATGTGCCGGGTCCGGATGCCCACCCGGCTCCTGATCCACGCGTCGCTGGTGTCCACCAGGGCCGCCAGGTCGTCGTTGGTCAGCACCTGGGCGGGCTGGTAGTGGCCGACGGCGCGGATGCGTGAGCCGTTCATCGGGAATCCCCCTCGTTGCCGTGGGTGGCGGACTCCCCCAGTCTGATCACTGATCCACGGGTAGAGCGGCAGGCGAGGCGACAGGAAACAGGCGCCCGGCTTGTCGGCTTCCGTCAGAGGCCCGGACGACCGGACACTCCGCCTCACCCCGTGAACAACTGCGTCACCTTGTGTACGAGCTCGTACAACCCGTAGGCGAGCGGCGCCCCCACCCACAGCCAGGCGAAGGCGACGAGGGGCCGCCGGGCGGGCGGGTTATGACTGCTGTCGTGCGGCGACGTCGGCATCGGTGCCCTTTCTCGGTGTGGGGAGGTGGTGGCGGGCGTGGACGGGCCGGATCAGTTCGTTGGCGACGAAGCCGACGACGAGCAGCGCGATCATGACGCCGAAGGACAGGCCGTACAACGAGGAACCGTGCTTGCCGGCGGCCTCCTGGTGGTCGGCGATCCAGTTGACGATGAGCGGCCCGAGCACGCCCGCGGTGGACCAGGCGGTGAGCAGCCGGCCGTGGATCGCGCCGACCTCGTGGGTGCCGAAGAGGTCCTTCAGGTACGCGGGCACGGTGGCGAACCCTCCGCCGTAGAAGGAGATGATCACGAGGGCGCACAGGACGAACAGCGGTTTCGAGGTGTCGCCGAACAAGACGATCAGCAGGTACAGCAGCGCGCCGACGCCGAGGTAGACGCGGTAGATGTTCTTCCGGCCGATCAGGTCGGAAGTGGTCGACCAGCCGATGCGACCCGCCATGTTGGCCGCCGACAGCAGCGCGACGAAGCCCGCCGCGGCGGAGGCGGAGACCGGGGTGGAGGTGTCCGCGAAGAAGTCCGTGATCATCGGGGCGGCCTTCTCGAGGATGCCGATGCCGGCGGTCACGTTCATGCAGAGGACGATCCACAGGCACCAGAACTGCGGCGTGCGCACGGCGCTGCGGGCCGAGACCTGCACCCCGGTGAGGGCGCCGGGTCCTTGGGCCGTGGGTTGTTCGTGCCGTTCGGTACGTGGCACCCGCACCAACAGAACACCCAGCGACATGAAGACCGCGTACGACAGACCGTGGACGAGGAACGCCAGGGCGATCCCGGAGTGGTCGGCGCCGAAGGACTCCAGCATCTGCGCCGACCACGGCGACGCGATGAGTGCTCCGCCGCCGAAGCCCATGATGGCGATGCCCGTGGCCATGCCCGGCCGGTCGGGGAACCATTTGATCAGGGTGGAGACCGGCGAGATGTAGCCGATGCCGAGGCCGATCCCTCCGACGAAGCCGTAGCCGAGGACGATCAGCCAGTACTGCTTCGTCTGTGCCCCGAGGGCGGAGATCAGGAAGCCGGAGGAGAAGCAGACCAGGGCCACGGTCATGGCCCAGCGCGGCCCCTTGCGTTCGACGAGCGTGCCGCCGAACGCGGCGGACAGGCCCAGCATGACGATGGCGAGCTGGAAGGGCAGCGCGCTCTCGGTGCCGTTGAGGCCCAGGGCGGATTCCAGAGGTGGCTTGAAGACGCTCCAGGCGTAGGCCTGGCCGATGGCGAGGTGGACGGAGAGCGCGGCGGGCGGGACCAGCCAGCGGCTCCATCCCGGAGGTGCGAGCGGCGGATTCATGTGCCGGACCGTAGAAAGCGGCACACGGGTTGAGAAGGCCGCGCGTCGTCTGTATGCGGTGAGCGGTATGCAGCATGCGCCGAACGGTCGGTGCGCGCACCCTTGCCGCCACCACTCCCATACTGTAGACAATATTTCGTCGACACCATGCGGCCGCCCTCCGGCAGCCGCCCCTCCTCACCACCTCCGCGGTATCCCTCAAACCGAACGGAGCGTCCAGTGAAAGTCGCAGTCCTCGGCGCCGGTGCGATCGGCGCCTACGTCGGCGCCGCGCTCCACCGCGCGGGCGCCGACGTGCACCTCATCGCCCGTGGACCGCATCTGGCGGCCATGAGGCAGTACGGAGTACGCGTGCGCAGCCCGCGCGGCGATTTCAGCGCCCACGCCCACGCCACCGACGACCCGTCCGAGGTCGGCCCGGTCGACTACGTCTTCCTCGGCCTGAAGGCCAACTCGTACGCGGCGTGCGGGCCGCTGATCGAGCCGCTGCTGCACGACACCACGGCGGTCGTCGCCGCCCAGAACGGCATCCCCTGGTGGTACTTCCACCGGCACGGCGGCCCCTACGACGGCCACCGCCTCGAGAGCGTCGACCCCGGCGGCACGGTCAGTGCGGTGCTCGCGCCGGAACGGGCCGTCGGATGCGTCGTCTACGCGGCCACCGAACTCGAGGCGCCGGGGGTCGTACGCCATCTGGAAGGCACCCGGTTCTCCATCGGCGAGCCCGACCGCAGCGTCTCGGCGCGCTGCACCCGGTTCAGCGAGGCCATGCGGGCCGGGGGCCTGAAGTGCCCGGTCGAACCGCACCTCAGGGACGACATCTGGGTCAAGCTGCTCGGCAACATCTCCTTCAACCCGATCAGTGCGCTGGCCCGCGCGACCATGCGCCAGATGTGTCTGCACGGCGGCACCCGCCGGGTCATCGAGACCATGATGCGCGAGACGCTCGCCGTCGCCGAGGCCCTCGGTTGCACGGTCGGCGTCTCCGTCGAGAGGCGCCTGGCCGGCGCCGAGCGCGTCGGCGACCACCGCACCTCCACGCTCCAGGACCTGGAGCGCGGCAAACCGCTCGAACTCGACGTCCTGCTCGCCGCCGTCGTCGAGTTGGCGGAGATCACCGGCGTCGAGGTGCCCACCCTGCGCACCGTGCACGCCATCTCGGACCTGCTCGCGCTGAGGAGCGCCGCATGAGGAAACGCGACCGGACCCCCAAGACGTACACCCGGCTCACCCACCCCCTGGTGCGGGACTCCCGGGACGAGCCGTTCCGGCGGGCGAGCTGGGACGAGGCCCTGGACCGGGTCGCGCGCGGCCTGGAACGCAACCGGGGCACGTTCGGCATGTTCTCCTGCTCCCGCGCGACCAACGAGATGAACTACGTGGCGCAGAAGTTCGCCCGCGTGGTCATGGGCACCCACAACGTCGACTCCTGCAACCGCACCTGCCACGCGCCGAGCGTCGCCGGCCTGTCGGCCGCGTTCGGCTCCGGCGGCGGCACCTCCTCCTACGAGGAGGTCGAGCACACCGACGTCATCGTGATGTGGGGCTCCAACGCCCGCTTCGCGCACCCCATCTTCTTCCAGCACGTGCTCAAGGGCATCCACAACGGCGCACGGATGTACGCGGTCGATCCGCGCCGCACCTCCACCGCCGAGTGGGCGGAGAGCTGGCTCGGCCTGAACGTGGGCACCGACATCGCGATGGCGCACGCGATCGGCCGCGAGATCATCCACGCGGGGCTGGTCAACGAGGCGTTCGTGGACCGGGCGACGACCGGCTTCGCCGAGTACCGGGCGCTGGTGGAGCCGTGGACCTTGTCGCTGGCCGAGAAGGTCACCGGTGTACCGGCCCGCGCCATCCGGGAGCTGGCCCACGCCTACGCCCGCGCCGAACGCGCGCAGCTGTGCTGGACGCTGGGCATCACCGAGCACCACAACGGCACCGACAACGTCCGCGCGCTGATCAACCTGTCGCTGCTCACGGGCCATGTCGGCCGCTACGGCTCCGGGCTGCAGCCGCTGCGCGGCCAGAACAACGTGCAGGGCGGCGGCGACATGGGCGCCATCCCCGACCGGCTGCCCGGCTTCCAGGACATCCTCGACCCCGGGATCCGGCACAAGTTCGAATCCGCCTGGGGCACGGAACTGGCCCCGCACCACGGGCTGAACCTGACGAAGATGTTCGAGGCGATGGAGGACGGCACCCTGCGCGCCGTCTACTGCATCGGCGAGAACCCGGCGCAGTCGGAGGCCGACAGCGAGCAGGCGGTACGCCGGCTGAGCGGCCTGGACTTCCTCGTGGTGCAGGACATCTTCCTCACCAGGACCGCGGAACTCGCCGACGTGGTACTGCCCGCGACCGCCGGATGGGCGGAGACGGAGGGCACCACCACCAGCAGTGAGCGCCGCGTGCAACGGGTGCGCCGGGCCGTCACCCCGCCCGGCGAGGCCCGCGAGGACATCGACATCCTCTGCGACCTGGCGGCGCGGCTCGGGCACGACTGGAAGTACGCCGGCGCCGAGGCCGTCTGGAACGAGCTGCGGTCCCTGTCGCCGGACCACTACGGGATGACCTACGAGCGGCTCGAGGAGCACCAGGGCATCCAGTGGCCGTGCCCGAGCACCGAGGGCCTCGAGCCGAGCTATCTGCACGGCCGGCTGTGGGAGGCGGAGCCCGTGCGGAGGGGAAGGCCGGCGCCGTTCGGCATCGTCCAGCACGATCCGCCGGTCGACCTCACCGACGAGGAGTACCCGATCCGGCTGACCACCGGGCGTCGGCTGGACTCGTACAACACCGGGGTGCAGAGCGGTGGTTTCGCCTCTCCGCTGCGCCGCGGCGAATACGTCGAGCTGTCCCCGGAGGACGCGGAGCACTACGGCGTCGTGGTCGGCGAGGAGGTGCGGGTGACCTCGCGGCGCGGCGCGGTGACCGCGCCGGTGTGGGTCGACCCGGCGCTGCGGCCCGGCCTGGCCTTCATGACGTTCCACTTCCCCGACGAGGTGGACACCAACCAGCTGACGATCGAGGCGAACTGCCCGATCGCCGGCACCGCGGAGTTCAAGGCGTCGGCGATCCGGATCGAGAAACTGCCGGTCGCCACCGAGGTTCCCCCGCTGACCCGACTCTGACCCGATTGAGGTGACCGGCGTGGATCTGCACTTCGGCGACAGCAAGCCGACCGACGAGGAACGCGCGGCGGTCGACGCGCTGCTCGGCCCGCCCGAGTCGTCCTGGGAAGGCGCCGCCCGCGACGAGATGACGGCCGCCGACCTGAGGTGGGCCCGCGGCGGACGCGAGGCCCGGGAACGGCGCGACCTGCTGCTGCCGGGGCTGCACGCGATCAACGACCGGATCGGCTGGATCAGCGACGGTGCCCTGGACTACCTGTGCCGGCGGCTGACCGTGCCACCGGCAGAGGCCTACGGCGTCGCCACCTTCTACGCCATGTTCTCCGTCAGGCCCCGGCCGGCGACCGTGCTGCACGTGTGCACGGACCTGGCGTGCGCGGCAGCCGGCGCGGAGGAGTTGTGCGCGGGCGTGCAGGCGCGTCTCGGCCCGGGCAGCGGCGTGAGCGTCGAACGCAGTCCCTGCCTGGGCCTGTGCGAGCGGGCCCCGGCCGCGCTGGCGGTCCGGGCGGGCGACCCGGTGCGTACGGCCGTGTCGGCATCCGCCACCGCCGAGGCGGCCGTCCTCGCGGCGACCGCACCCGACGCCGCGCCCGAGGAGCCGCCGGCCGCGCTCGCCGTGCCGCAGGCCGGGCAGGACGGGCTGCTGCTGCTCGGCCGGGTGGGCGTGGTGGACCCGGCGAGCCTCGACGACTACCGGGCGCACGGCGGCTACACCGCTCTGCGCCGGGCCTTCGAGCTGGGCCCCGCCGCCGTCATCCGGGAGATCACCGACTCCGGCCTCCTGGGCCGCGGCGGCGCCGCCTTCCCCACCGGCCGCAAGTGGCAGGCCACGGCCTCCCAACCGGACCAGCCCCACTACCTGGTCTGCAACGCCGACGAATCCGAGCCCGGCACCTTCAAGGACCGCGTCCTCATGGAGGGCGACCCCTTCGCGCTCGTCGAGTCCATGACCATCGCGGGCTACGCGACCGGCGCCCACCGGGGCTACCTCTACCTGCGCGGCGAGTACCCCAGAGCGCTGCGCCGCATGGAGCACGCCATCTCCCAGGCCCGCGCCCGCGGCCTGCTCGGCGAGGACGTC
The DNA here is from genome assembly GCF_053589015.1 of Streptomyces sp. NPDC003393. Classification (NCBI taxonomy): domain Bacteria; kingdom Bacillati; phylum Actinomycetota; class Actinomycetes; order Kitasatosporales; family Streptomycetaceae; genus Streptomyces; species Streptomyces sp. NPDC003393. The sequence goes on from NZ_JBSFRB010000031.1 coordinate 89,457, forward strand.
CTCGGCCAGGGGTACGCCTTCGACATCGAGATCCGGCGCGGGGCGGGCGCGTACATCTGCGGCGAGGAGACCGCGCTGTTCAACTCCATCGAGGGCCACCGGGGCGAGCCGCGCTCGAAGCCGCCGTTCCCCGTGGAGAAGGGCCTGTTCGGCAAGCCGACGGTGGCGAACAACGTCGAGACCCTGGTCAACGTCCTGCCGATCCTCACCATGGGCGCGCAGGCGTACGCCGCGATCGGCACCGACCGCTCCACGGGTCCGAAACTCTTCTGCGTCTCCGGCGCTGTCGACCGGCCGGGCGTCTACGAACTGCCGTTCGGCGCCACGCTCGGTGAGCTGCTGGAGCTGGCCGGGCCACCGGAGGGACTGCGCGCCGTACTGCTGGGCGGCGCGGCGGGCGGCTTCGTCCGCCCGGACGAGCTGGACGTCCCCCTCACCTTCGAGGGTACCCGCGCCGCGAACACCACGCTGGGCTCCGGGGTCGTCATGGCCTTCGACGACACCGTGCCGCTCCCCCGGCTGCTGCTGCGCATCGCCCGGTTCTTCCGGGAGGAGTCGTGCGGCCAGTGCGTGCCCTGCCGGGTGGGGACCGTACGGCAGGAGGAGGCGCTGAACCGCCTTCTGGAGCGCACCGGCGCGGCGGCCGGCGACGACATCGCGCTGCTGCGAGAGGTCGGCCGTGCGATGCGGGACGCCTCGATCTGCGGTCTGGGGCAGACCGCGTGGAACGCCGTGGAATCCGCCATCGACCGTCTGGGGGCGTACGCATGACCGTCACTTCGCTCGGAATCCCGCGCCGGCTGCTGGAGTTCACCCTCGACGGGCAGGAGGTCAGGGTCCCCGAAGGCGCGACGATCCTGGACGCCTGCCGGGCGGCCGGGAAGGACGTGCCGACCCTGTGCCAAGGCGACACGCTCACACCGAAGAACGCCTGCCGGGTCTGCGTGGTCGAGGTCGAGGGCTCGCGCACCCTGGTCCCGGCGTGCTCGCGCAAGGCGGAGGCGGGCATGGAGGTCCACACCGACAGCGAGCGTGCCCGGCACAGCCGCAAGGTCGTCCTGGAACTGCTCGCCTCCTCCGTCGACCTGTCGACGACGCCACGGGCCGCCGAGTGGCTCAAGGAGTACGAGGCGAAACCCGACCGCTTCGGACCGGACGCGGCCCGGCTGAACGAGCAGCCCAGGATCGACAACGAGCTCTACGTGCGCGACTACGACAAGTGCATCCTGTGCTACAAGTGCGTCGACGCGTGCGGGGACCAGTGGCAGAACACCTTCGCGATCTCGGTCGCGGGCCGCGGCTTCGACGCCCGGATCGCCGTGGAGCAGGACGCGCCGCTGACCGACTCGGCCTGTGTGTACTGCGGCAACTGCGTCGAGGTGTGCCCCACCGGGGCGTTGTCCTTCCGCACGGAGTTCGAGATGCGCCGGGCGGGTACGTGGGACGAGTCGGCGCAGACCGAGACGACGACGGTGTGCGCCTACTGCGGCGTGGGCTGCAACCTCACGCTGCACGTCCAGGACAACGAGATCGTCAAGGTCACCTCGCCGCACGACAACCCGGTGACCCATGGCAACCTCTGCATCAAGGGCCGTTTCGGCTACCAGCACGTACAGAACCGGGGCTGATCAGGACATGGGACGAGTGACGGAACGACGCAAGGTCATCCGCATCCGGGACGGTGCGGTGTCCACCCGGCCGGACACACTCGTCGCCGAGGAACCCCTGGAGATCCGGCTGAACGGCAAGCCGCTCGCCATCACCATGCGCACGCCGGGCGACGACTTCGCGCTGGCCGCCGGCTTCCTGGTCAGCGAGGGCGTGCTGGGCGCGGCCTCGGACCTGCTGAACATCGTCTACTGCGCGGGCGCGACCGTGGACGGCTCGAACACGTACAACGTGGTGGACGTCAAGACCGCCCCCGGCGTCGCCCTCCCCGACATCACCCTGGAACGCAACGTCTACACCACCTCCTCCTGCGGCCTGTGCGGCAAGGCCAGTCTGGACGCCGTGCGTACGACGGCCCGCTGGCCGATCGCCGACACTCCCCCGGTCCGGATCGCGCCCGAACTGCTGTCGACGCTTCCGGAACGGCTGCGCGCGGCCCAGCGGGTCTTCGACCGCACCGGCGGGCTGCACGCGGCGGCGCTGTTCTCCGAGGACGGCGAACTGCTGGACACGAGGGAAGACGTGGGCCGGCACAACGCGGTCGACAAGCTGGTCGGCCGCGCCCTGCAGAAGGGCGACCTGCCGCTGTCCCGGACGATCCTGATGGTGTCCGGGCGGGCCTCCTTCGAGCTGGCGCAGAAGGCGGTGATGGCGGGCATACCGGTGCTCGCGGCGGTCTCGGCACCCTCGTCCTTGGCCGTGGACCTGGCCACGGAGGCGGGGCTGACGCTGGTGGGGTTCCTGCGGGGCAGTTCGATGAACGTGTACGCGGGCTCGGAGCGTGTCGTCGTCTGACCCTGCTCGATCGACGTCACCCCGGGGGCGCGTCCGTCAGGCCTCCGTGCCCGAGATGCGGATCAGCAGGGCCATGAACCGGTCGCGTTCGGAGGGTGACAGCGGGGCGAGGAGCTCGTCGTTGGCCTCGCGGGCCGCCTTCTCGCAGCGGGTCAGCAGCCGGGCGCCCGCGTCGGTGAGGGACACCGCGTTCTTGCGCCGGTCCCTCAGGTCGGGCTCGCGCAGGACGAGGCCCGCGGACTGGAGGTCGTTGAGGACGCCGACCAGGTCCTTGGGGTCGAGGCCGACGCCGCCGCCCAGGTCGGCCTGGGCGACCGGGGCGAGATCGCGGACGGCGGAGAGCACCACGTGGTGCCACATCTTCATGTCCTCGGCGGCCAGCGCCTCGGCGACCAGGGCCCGGCCGCGGGCGGTGGCGGCAGGAGCTGTGGCGGCTGTTCGGGCGGGGGCTGCTGCGGCCCCGCGTGCACGGCGGGTTCGCGCTGGAGGACGCGGGGCGGGCGCACGGGGCGATCGAGTCGCGCGTCAACCTGGGCAAGGTGGTGCTGCGGCCGTGATCCGGATGGACCCGTCACCCCGATCCGGTGTGTGTCGATGCGAAGATCCGGGCGTGTGCCGACGCGGACTTGTCCGCGCGGGACCCGGCGTGAACCGATCCGGCTGGAAGTCGGCGTGAACTGCCGGCCGGAAGTCGGGGCAAGCTGATCCCGCCGGGAGTCGGCCGGAGCGGAACCGGTCCGGTCTCCCGGAGCCGGCCCGGCGTCAGCGGCCGCTGAGCCCCGTGCCGACCGCGGTACGCGCGGCCGTGGGCGCCTCGGCGGCGGGCTCCCGCCGTGTCTCGAGGTCGTGCGCACGACGCTTGGCGATCACCGCGCAGACCATGAGCTGCATCTGGTGGAAGAGCATCAGCGGCAGCACGGCCAGCGAGGCGTGGGCGCCGAACAGCACACTCGCCATGGGCAGTCCGGAGGCCAGGGACTTCTTCGAGCCGGCGAACTGGATGGCGATGCGGTCCTCCCGGCCGAAGCGCAGCGCCTTGGCGCCGTACCAGCTCAGGGTCAGCATCACGGCGAGCACCACGGCCTCCACCGCGAGCAGCCCGCCCAGCCGTACGGCGCTGATCTGGTGCCAGATGCCGCGCACCATGCCCTCGCTGAACGCGGTGTAGACGACGAGGAGGATCGAGCCGCGGTCGACGAGTCCGAGGACCTTCTTGTGCCGGGCGACGAAGGGGCCGATCCAGGGGCGCAGCACCTGCCCGGCGACGAACGGCACCAGCAGTTGCAGCACGATCGTGACCAGCGAGTGCCCGGAGAGGCCGCCCGCGCTGCTGCCCAGGAACGCGGCGGCGAGCAGCGGGGTGAGGACGATCCCGACGAGGGAGGAGAAGGAGCCGGCGCAGATCGCCGCGGGCACGTTGCCGCGGGCGATGGAGGTGAAGGCGATCGACGACTGGATGGTCGACGGCACGAGCGTGAGGAAGAGCAGGCCCTGGTAGAGCGGCTGGGTCAGCAGCACCGGGACCAGTCCGCGGGCGGCCAGGCCGAGCAGCGGAAAAACCACGAAGGTGCAGGCCAGCACGGTGACGTGGAGCCGCCAGTGCTTCAGTCCGTCCAGCGCCTCGCGGGTGGACAGGCGGGCACCGTAGAGGAAGAACAGAAAGGCGATCGCACCCGTCGACGCGCCGGAGACCACGTGGGCGGCGCCCCCGCGGGCCGGCACGAGCGCCGCGAGACCGACCGTCCCGAGCAGCAGCACGATGTAGGGGTCGATCGGCAGCCGGCTCGGCCAACGCAGGCGTTTCACTGTGCTCCACTTGCTCGTGCTCATCGACGGTGCGGGTGCCCCCCGGACGTTGCCGCACGCCCATGGGCGCCTGTCACACCCGTTCGCGTCCGTCCGTCGCGGGACCGACGGGTCCCCGCTCCATCGTGCTCCTCCGAGCGGCGATCGGGAATCCGGTATACCGCTCTGACTGCGATCGCTTTTCGTGATGAGAAGAGACTAGTCTGGACGTATGTACGACCCCGCACAGTTGCGCACCTTCCTCGCGGTGGCCCAGACGCTGAGCTTCACCGGGGCCGCGCGGCGGCTCGGCCTGCGCCAGTCGACGGTCAGCCAGCACGTACGCCGTCTGGAGGACGCCACCGGGCGGCCGCTGTTCACCCGGGACACGCACTCGGTGGAGCTGACCGAGGACGGTGAGGCCATGCTGGGCTTCGCGCGGCGGATCCTCGAGGTGCACGAGCAGGCGACGGCGTTCTTCGGCGGCACCCGGGTGCGCGGCCGGCTCAGGTTCGGCGCGTCGGAGGACTTCGTGCTGACCCGGCTGCCGGAGATCCTGGAGGGCTTCCGCCATCGGCATCCGGAGGTCGATCTGGAGCTGACGGTGGAGCTGTCGGGCACGCTGCACGAGCAGTTGGCCGCCGGAGAATTGGACCTGGTGCTGGCCAAGCGACGCCCGCAGGACCCGCGCGGCGAGCCGGTGTGGCACGACCGGCTGGTGTGGATCGGCGCGGAGCGGCTGCGCCTGGACCCGGACCGTCCGGTGCCGCTGATCGTCTACCCTCCGCCGGGGATCACCCGGGCGCTCGCCTTCGAGGCCCTCCAGCGGCAGGGGCGGCCGTGGCGCATCGCGTGCACCAGCGGCAGCCTGAACGGTCTGATCGCCGCCGCGCGCGCGGGGCTGGGCGTGATGGCCCACTCGCGCGGCCTCATCCCGCCGGGTCTGGTGCGGGTCCCGGAGCGGGCCGGGCTGCCGGAACTCGGACAGGTCGACTTCGTCCTGGTCCACGGCCGCCACCGGCCCTCCGCCCAGCAGGCGGCCGACGCGCTGGCGCAGGCCATCCTCACCGGCGGCGAGCGGCTGCACCGGCGCTGACCGCCGCAGACCGCCCTATGCGGCGCGACGCGCATGCGGTGACGGAACCGGGTGTGCGCACGCTGTCCGGGGGGAAGGCTGTGCAACGGTCCGTGGGGCGTCGGACGGGCGTGGCCGGCCGGGCGCGGGGCTGTCAGAGGGTCGTACAGATTCGGTGGAGATTACGCCACCGAAACTTACTGAACCGTAAGGATTCTGTCCGACCCTTCCCCATGTGAGCGCATTTTCTGGCGCTGACCTGTGCGGTTGTGAGCACTGCTCGCTTTTGACCCCCCTCCCGCGCCGCCGCCCCGTGGGGTAGCTTTCACCGCGCTGTGCGGAGCGTCACAGGTGGACCGGAAGGGCCGGAGCGCCCGCCGGAACACCGGAGACCGAGGAGCGGGAGCGGGTTTGCGCGAGTTCACCAGCCCTCCGTCGACGTCGGCGCCGCCGGTGGGCGGCCTGGCCGACGCCGTGTTCCAGCATGCTCAGGACGACCCGCGGCACATCGCTCTCGGCCGCAAGGACGAGAGCGGGGTGTGGCGGGACGTGACCGCCGCGGAGTTCCGCGACGAGATCCTCGCCCTCGCCAAGGGCCTGCTCGCCCAAGGTGTCCGCTTCGGCGACCGGGTCGCCATCATGTCCCGCACCCGCTACGAGTGGACCCTGTTCGACTTCGCGCTGTGGACCATCGGCGCCCAGGTGGTGCCGATCTACCCCACCTCCTCGGCCGAGCAGTGCTTCTGGATGCTGTACGACGCCGAGGTGTCGGCCGCGATCGTGGAGCACGAAGACCACGCGATGACCATCGCCACGGTCATCGACCGGCTCCCGCAGATGCGCCGGCTGTGGCAGCTGGACACGGGTGCCCTCCAGGAGCTGTACGACGCCGGCGCCTCCATCGACGACGAGGTGGTGCACCGGCACCGGGAGGCGGTCACCCCGGAGTCGATCGCCACCGTCATCTACACCTCCGGCACCACCGGCCGCCCCAAGGGCTGTGTCCTCACCCACGGCAACTTCATGTACGAGGCGGACACGGTCATCGGGCGCTGGGAGCCGGTGTTCCACTCCAAGAAGGGCGACGAGGCGTCGACGCTGCTGTTCCTGCCGCTGGCGCACGTCTTCGGCCGGATGGTGGAGGTGGCCACGATCCGCGGCAAGGTCCGCCTGGGCCACCAGCCGCAGATGAACGCCGCCGCCCTGCTGCCCGATCTCCAGGCGTTCAGACCGACGTTCATCCTCGCGGTGCCGTACATCTTCGAGAAGGTGTTCAACGCGGCCCGCCGCAAGGCCGAGAAGGAGGGCCGGGACGGGCCCTTCGGGAAGGCCGTCGACATCGCGGTGAAGTACGCCGACGCGGTCGAGGCCAAGGCCTGGGGCATCGGCCCCGGACCGTCGGCGGGGCTGCGCATGCAGCACCAGCTCTTCGACAAGCTCGTGTACTCCAAGGTGCGCGCGGCGATGGGCGGCCGGATCCGCAACGCGATGTCCGGCGGCTCGGGGATGGACCGCCGGCTCGGCCTGTTCTTCGCGGGCGCGGGCGTGCAGATCTACGAGGGGTACGGCCTGACCGAGTCCACGGCGGCGGCCACCGCCAACCCGCCCGAGCGCACCCGGTACGGCACCGTCGGACAACCCATCCCGGGCGTCACCGTGCACATCGCCGACGACGGGGAGGTGTGGCTGAACGGCGGCAACGTCTTCCAGGGCTACCTCAACAACCAGAAGGCCACCGACGGGACCCTGCACGACGGCTGGCTGGCCACCGGCGACCTCGGCTCCCTCGACGAGGACGGCTACCTGACCATCACCGGCCGCAAGAAGGAGATCCTGGTGACCTCCGGGGGCAAGAGCGTGGCGCCGGGCGTGCTGGAGGAGCGGGTGCGCGACCATCCGCTGGTCTCCCAGTGCATCGTCGTCGGCAACGACCGCCCCTACGTCGCCGCCCTGGTCACCCTCGACCACGAGGCGGTCGAGCACTGGCTCCAGATGCGCGGCAAACCGCAGATGTCCCCGGCCCGGCTGGTGCACGACCCGGACCTGGAGACCGAGGTGCGGCGCGCGGTGGTCGCCGCCAACACCCTGGTCTCCCAGGCCGAGTCCATCCGCACCTTCCGCATCCTCGCCCAGCCCTTCACCGAGGAGCACGGGCTGCTGACCCCGTCGCTGAAGCTGAAGCGCAAGGCCATCGAGAACGCGTACGCGAACGAGGTGGAGGCGCTGTACCAGGGTTGAGGGCCGGGTCGAGGGGATCGGCCGGTAAGGAATGCGTCATGGCTCGTGATCGTTGACGATGTGAGGCAAGACCTACGACAACCGAAGGATCATAGGCTCGTGAGCAGCAAGGTCCCCCCGATCATCCTCAACAACGGCGTCGAGATGCCCCAGCTCGGCTTCGGCGTCTGGCAGGTGCCGGACGCCGAGGCGGAGCGCGCGGTCGCCACCGCCCTGGAGTCCGGGTACCGCAGCATCGACACAGCGGCGATCTACGGCAACGAGGAGGGCACCGGCAGGGCCATCGCCGCCTCCGACGTCCCCCGCGAGGAGCTCTTCGTCACCACCAAGCTCTGGAACAGCGACCACGGCTACGACGCCACGCTGCGCGCCTTCGACGCGTCGCTGGCCAAGCTCGGCCTCGAGTACCTGGACCTGTACCTGATCCACTGGCCGCTGCCGTCCAGGGGCCGCTACGCCGACAGCTACAAGGCGTTCGAGAAGCTGCTCGCCGACGGCCGCGTCCGCGCGATCGGTGTCTCGAACTTCCTTCCGGAGCACCTGGAGCACCTGATCGCCGAGACCTCGGTGATCCCGGCGGTCAACCAGATCGAGCTGCACCCGCACCTGCAGCAGCACGCCTCCCGCGCCTTCCACGCGGAGCAGGGCATCGCGACCGAGGCGTGGTCGCCGCTCGGTCAGGGCAAGGGCCTGCTGGAGGTGCCGGCGATCGTGGCGATCGCCCAGAAGCACAACCGCACCCCGGCCCAGGTCGTGCTGCGCTGGCACATCCAGCTCGGCAACATCGCGATCCCGAAGTCGGTGACGCCCGCCCGGATCCGGGAGAACATCGACGTCTTCGGCTTCAGCCTGGACGAGGAGGACCTCGCGGCGATCAGCGCCCTGAACGAGGACCGCCGGCTGGGCCCTGACCCGGCGACGTTCGACATGGGCTGACGGACAGCACGGCGGCGCCGTCCCCGACCGCTCGCCGGGAGGGCGTCGGCGGGCGCGGCGCCCGCACCATCTGGAACTACGCGAGCTCCGGAATCAAGGGCGGCGGCGTGGTGGCCGTCGTCCACGACGACAAGGTCGAGTACGCCGTCGTCGGCGACACCGGCCCCTGGAAGATCATCGGCGAGGCGTCCCACGCCACCGCGAAGGCCCTCGGCATCGACCCCGACCCGGCGACGGTCGGCGCCGACTCCGGCGTGCCGTACATCCTCTTCAAGGACTCCCAGTGCTCCCCCGTCGAGAGCCACAGCGCGGCGGTCGCGCTGGGGCGAGCAGCCGGCGAAGCAGTTCGTGCGGGACAACTGAGCTTGAAGGGACGGGCCCGGTGCCGCCACGCACACGGCACCGGGCCCCGTCCACGCTGCGGGGGCGTCAGTTGGGCTGGCCGATCGGCCGCACGACGACGGTGTTGACGTCCACGCCCTCCGGTTGCCGGATCGCCCACACCACCGAGTCGGCGATCTGGTCGGCGGTCAGCAGTCCGCCCTCCGGCAGGGCGCCCAGACCGTCCCAGAACGCGGTCTCCACCCGGCCGGGTGCGATCAGGGTGACGCCCACGCCCCACTGGGTCACCTGGCGCCGGGTGTTCTCGGCGAGTCCGGTGACCGCCCACTTGGTCGCCCCGTAGAGGTTGCCGGGCGTGTTCACGAAGCCGGCCACGCTGCCCACCAGCACGATCCGGCCGCGGCTCGCCTTCAGGGCGTCGATGGAGGCACGGACGAGCAGGGCCGGCCCGAGGACGTTGGTGAGCACCATCTCCGCCCAGTCGGCCGGGTCGCCCTCGGCGACCGTGTCATGGGTCGCGAAGCCCGCGTTGGCGACGACCGTGTCCAGCCGTCCGAACTCCCTGAGCGTCCGCTCGACCGCCGAGCGGACCTCGTCGTACTCGGCGGTGCTGCCGGCGATCGTCAGCAGCCCGTCCGGATCGCCGAGCTCACGGGCGAAACCGCGCAGCCGCTCCTCGCCCCGCCCGGTGACGGCCACCCGGTGCCCGGCGTCCAGCAGCCGCCGGGCGGTCGCCGCGCCGATGCCGCTGCCGCCGCCGGTGATGAGCGCGACCGGAGAGTCGGTCATGGTGTAGCCCCCTGCTCGTCGGAAGAATTCGAAGACAGCGGGAGTTCACCACTTCGAGCCCGCTCCAAGTCAAGCGATGACCGCGAGCCGTCCGGGCGGACCCGCTCCGGGAGTCCGCGTCAGCCGGTGCGGACCGCCGTGTGGACGGTGTGCGCCTTGAGGACGAACACGTCCTTCCTGCGGTGCACGCTCGCCTCGTCCTCGGGGTCGAGGAGCCGGTCCAAGGTGGCGCGGTCCGCCGCGGTCAGGTCCTCCGCCAGCCCCTCGCGCAGCCGGCCCAGGGATGCGGCGACGTAGGCACGGGCCGGTTCGGAGACCGGGGCGGGCAGGTCCAGCAGGAAGCTGCGGGTGCCGGCGGGCTTCAGGCCGGCGGCGGCCAGCAGCGCCGGCCAGTCCTCGGTCTCGGCGACCGAACCCGGGAGGTCCTCCCGCATCCGGGTGAACCAGTCCGCCTCGACCGCGTCCAGACGGGCCTGGAGGCCGGGACGGCCGATGCCGATGTCCCGGGGCAGGAAGCGGGCCGGCAGCCCGCCCTCCAGCAGGGCGAGGGTGCCGCCGGGCGCCAGATGCTCGGCGAACGCGGCCAGCGCGGCGCGCTGGTCGCCCAGGTGGTGCAGGCTGTTGCTGGCCCACAGCAGGTCGGCCGGGTAAGCGAGTTCGGCCAGGGCGTCGGGCAGTTCACCGGTGACGGTGGTGAAGCGGTCGGTGAAGCCGAGGTGTTCGGCGCGGGCGCGGGCGCGCTCGAGCAGCGGCCCGGAGCCGTCCACCGCGGCGACCCGGGCGCCCGGGAAGGCCTCGGCGAACAGGCCGGACACCACTCCCGGCCCGCTGCCGGCGTCGACGATCAGGCCGGACCCGGTCGCCTGAGTGCCCAGCCAGGCCATGACCTGCGTGTACAGGGGGGTGAACAGTTCCGCCTGCGCCTCCAGCAGCGGCGCCATCACGGCCCAGTCGATGTCCGTGTCACCGTGGTGATGTCCCTGGCCCTGATGTCCCCGGTGGCCGTGGTCGTGCGCGCCGTGGCCGTGCGCGCCCGGGTGGTGCGTACCGGCGTGGTCCGCGTGGTTGTCCGCCATGGTCGTCAGCCTCTCCTCTCGGTGGGGGCCAGCCTGCGCCGACGTGCCGGGGCCGGGCCAGATCCGTTGCCGGGTCGGCAAAAAAACAGGTGCGTTTCCTCCGGGTGCCGCACCACGATGGGCCCATGGACGACACGATGGTGGAGCGCTTTCTCCAGGACGGCTTCGTGAAGATCGAGAGCGCCTTCCCGCCGCGTGTCGCGGAGGACTGCGCGCGGCTGCTGTGGCAGGAGACGGGCTACGACCCGCAGGATCCCGGCACCTGGAAGGATCCCGTGGTCTGGGTGGGCGGCATGGCGCAGGGTCCGTTCGCGGCCGCCGCCAACAGTCCGGCACTGCACGAGGCGTTCGATCTGCTCGTGGGCGAGGGCCGCTGGGAACCGCGGTACTCGCTGGGCTCCTTCCCGCTGCGCTTCCCGCACAGCGAGGAGCCGGACGACGCCGGCTGGCACATCGAGGGCAGCTATCTCCCCGAGGGCGCCGAGTGGTACTACACCAATCTGCGCTCCCGGGACCGGGCGCTGCTGATGCTGTTCCTGTTCTCGGAAGTGAACGAGGAGGACGCCCCGACCCGCATCCGGGCCGGATCGCACCTGGACGTGCCCCCGCTGCTCGAACCGTACGGCGAAGCGGGCGTGTCCGGGCTCAGGATCGCCCCCAAGCTGATCGAGGCCTCGGCACACCGCCCGCTCGCCCATGCCACCGGACGTCCCGGTGACGTCTACCTGTGTCACCCCTTCCTGGTGCACGCCGCCCAGCCGCATCACGGCACGCGGCCCCGTTTCATGGCACAGCCGCCGCTGCACCCGGTGGTGCCGCTCGAACTGGACCGGCCGGACGGGAACTACTCGGCCGTGGAGTTCTCGATCCGCCGGGGCCTGACCCGGGAGAGGTGACCGGGGAGGAGAGGAACGGGTCCGACCCCGGGCCGGCCCCGGCGGATCACCTACGCGCCGAGGCTCACGACAGCGGTGGGTAGGCGTTCTGGAGCAGCTGCTGGAACTGGGCGGAGAACCAGTGGCCGGCCAGTGGTGCGTTCGGCAGCGCGCCCGTGGGGTTGTTGCCGTTGCGTGCGTTGCCCTCGTACGTGGGGTCGCACATGCGGTCGAAGCTCTTGCCCTCGTCGTTGTCGACGGCCTGGCTGGCTCCGTCGGACTCGCCCGGGGGCTTGACCCACACGTAGGCGTCGATCCCGGCGGCGGGGGCCGCGGTGGGCCGTTCGCCCAGGCCCGCGCC
>NZ_JBSFRB010000032.1:0-56678 GCF_053589015.1 Streptomyces sp. NPDC003393
CCGTACTATTTACCTATCTGTCTGACGGGGGGCTTCGCCTCGGTCTATGGCTGTTTTCCTTCTGATCCGCGGTGCGGCCCCGGAGGACGCGTCCTCCGGGGCCGTACGGCCGTACGCGCACGCCCTCGCGCCGTACGGACAGAAGCGTGCGGTACAGGCCCAGGCATGCCCGAGGCGGGCCGTACGCCCTCGGGGCGGCCCGTCCGGGCATCGGGGGCGTGCTAGGCGCGACGTCCCACGACCCGGGCGAAGCCCAGCAGGCGTCCCCGGTCGGCGTTCAGCAGTTCCACCGAGTCCCGGGCCATCCCCGCCATGAACTCGCTCGGGCTCTCCTCGGCGCACACCTCGCTCCACCGCAGCCAGTCGCGCCAGCCCTCCTCGAGCCAGTCGGCGGTCTCGACCGTCACGGCGCCGGTGCGCGTCCAGTTCCGGTGCCACCAGGCGGGGGAGTGGAACGACCAGAACCCCGTGTCCCAGTGGTCCTTGAGGTGCTCCGGCGGCTCGACGCCGTCGATCTCCTCCCGCACGGACGGCACCACGACCCCGATCCGCCCGCCGGGCTTCAGCAGCCGGGTCAGGGAAGGCAGGTAGAGGTCGTCGGTGCCGAAGTAGTGGTAGGCGTCGACGGAGACGATCGCGTCGAACGACTCCTCGCCGAACGGCAGGTCGTGCGCCTCCGCGTGGACCGGCACCACCCGGTCGGCGACCCCGGCCTCGTCGATCCGGCGGGCGTTGTCGTCGGGCTTGATCCACAGGTCGGCCGCGACGATCTGGACGCCGTACTCGCGGGCCAGGAAGACGGAGGTCAGCGCGCGCCCGCAGCCCAGGTCCAGCACGCGGGCGCCCGCGGGCAGGGAGTCGAGCCGCAGGGCCGGTGCCAGCCACTCCAGCAGCCACAGCGGATGCGGCCCCATCTGGTGTTCGATGAGCCGGCGGGCGTCGTAGGTGTTGCTGCGCGGGTAGCGCGCGTGGGTGATGTCGACCATGGGGAACGTGGGTAGCAGCGGAGACCCCGGTCCCGCACCCGATTTCCCGGGCCGCTACGCTCGCCCGCCATGAGTGGACGCGCCGATTCCGAAACGCACCCCGAGATATCCGCGGCGGACGAGGACTCGGCCGCCACCGTGCCGGACGGACGCGAGGACGCCGCAGGGACGACCGAGGGCGCCGACGACGCCGAGGGCCGCGGTGACGATCCGCAGGACGGCGCCGACGACGCCGAGGGCCACGACGGTGACCCGCAGGACGGTGTCGAGGTCGCGCGCCGGGCCCGCTGGACGGCGACCGGCACGGGAGCCCTGCTCACGCTCGCCGGGGCCGCGGCGTGCCTGCTGCGACTCCGCGACTCGGCCCCGGCCCTCGTCCCGGCCGCCTACGCCGTCGGCGCCGTCGTCTGCGCCGGGGCGGCCCTCCTCGGCCGGCGCGGTCACACCCGACGGGCGCTGTGGCTGTTGATCGCCGGGGTGATGGTGATGGCACTCGGCGATCAGTCGGACTGAGCCGACGGGACGACGGTCCGACCGTGACGGTCGCGGGGGCCGAGACGACAGACCGTGTCCAGTACTCGTGTGAGTTCGCTCCCACTCATGTGAATCACCCCACGAAGGCGCTAAACGATCACATTCGCCTGTAAGAGTGGCTGCATATTGCTCATGCGTTCTTTGCGGGCTGTTCACTCATGAACGACTGTTCCCGGTCAAAGATCCACAATTCGCACATCTGGGAGCACCGTTCGTGGCAGCCCTTGCGTGCTGGTGTCTGCGGCACCGCCTCGCCGTCGTCCTGCTCTGGCTCCTCGCCCTCGGCGGGGTCACCGTCGCCTCCGCCGTCACCGGCCCGGCGTACTCCAACGACTACGAGGTCCCCGGCACCGAGTCGGGCCGCGCCACCCAACTGCTGCGCGAGGGCTTCCCGGGCCTGGGCGGCGACAGCGACACCGTGGTGTGGCACACCACGCCCGGCAGCGTGCGCGACTCCGACGTCGAGCAGACGATGACCCGCACCCTGGACCGGATCGCGACCCTGCCCGGGGTGGCGTCCGTGACCAGCCCCTACAAGGGCCAGGGAGCGGACCGGATCAGCCGCGACGGGCACACGGCGTACGCCACGGTCACCTTCGACCACCCGGCCCAGGACATCCCCGCCACCGAGGCGCAGGCCGTCGTCGGCGCCGCCAAGGCCGCCCAGACCGAGGGTCTCCAGGTGGAGCTGGGCGGCAGCGCCATCGGCGGCACCCAGCCCTCCGGCGGGCACCTCGCCGAGGCCGCCGGCGTGGCCGTGGCCGCCGTGGTGCTCCTGCTCGCCTTCGGCTCGCTCGCCGCGTCCCTGCTGCCCATCGCCACCGCGCTGGTCAGCGTCGGCACCGCCTACGCCGCCATCGAACTCCTCGGCCACGCGATGACCGTGGCCGCCTTCGCGCCCATGCTGGGCGTGCTGATCGGGCTCGGCGTCGGCATCGACTACGCGCTGTTCATCGTCACCCGGCACCGACGCGGTCTCAAACGCGGGCTCGACGTCGATCAGGCGGCCACGAGCGCCGTCGCCACCACCGGACGCGCCGTCGTGTTCGCGGGTGCCACCGTCTGCATCGCGCTGCTGGGCATGTTCGTCCTGCGCCTGGGCTTCCTCGACGGGGTCGCGGTCGCCGCCGCCTCGACGGTCGTCCTCACCGTCGCCGCCTCGGTGACCCTGCTGCCGGCCCTGCTGTCCTGGATCGGCCCGCGGGCACTCAGCCGGCGCGAGCGGCGCAGACTGGCCGAGCACGGGCCCGAACCCGAGGTGCCCACCGGCTTCGCCGCCCGCTGGTCGGCCTTCGTCGAACGCCACCCCAAGCTGCTCGGCGCCCTCGCGCTGGTCGTCGTCACCGTGCTGGCCCTGCCCACGCTCACCCTCCACCTGGGCACCTCCGACCAGGGCAACGACCCCGCGACGTCGACCACCCGCAAGGCCTACGACCTCGTCGCCGAGGGCTTCGGCCCGGGCATCAACGGGCCCCTCACGCTCGTGACGCGGGTCGACGGAGCGGACGACAGACTCGCCCTGGACAACCTCGACGCCACCCTGCGCTCCACCGAGGGCGTCGCCGCGGTCACCCCGGTCACCTACGACACCGGCGGCGGCACCGCCTATCTGACCGTGGTGCCCGACTCCGCGCCCCAGTCCCAGCGCACCAGCGACCTCGTCGACCGGCTGCGCACCGAGGTGCTGCCCCGCGCCGAGACCGGTACCTCCCTCGATGTGCAGGTCGGCGGCGTGACCGCCGGATACGACGACTTCGCCGGCGTGATCATCGGCAGACTGCCGCTGTTCGTGGGCGTCGTCGTCAGCCTCGGCTGCGTCCTGCTCCTGCTCGCCTTCCGGTCCGTCGGCATACCCCTGAAGGCCGCCGTCATGAACGTGGCCGCCGTTGCCGCCGCGTTCGGTGTCGTCGTCGTGATCTTCCAGTGGGGGTGGGGCAGCGAGTTCCTCGGCCTCGGCCGGGCCGGGCCCATCGAGCCGTTCCTGCCCGTGATCATGGTGTCGGTGCTCTTCGGACTCTCCATGGACTACCAGGTCTTCCTGGTCAGCCGGATGTACGAGGAGTGGCTGGAGACCGGCGACAACCGCCGTGCGGTCCGCGTCGGCCTCGCCGAGACCAGCCGCGTGAT
Organism: Streptomyces sp. NPDC003393; assembly: GCF_053589015.1. Lineage (NCBI taxonomy): Bacteria > Bacillati > Actinomycetota > Actinomycetes > Kitasatosporales > Streptomycetaceae > Streptomyces > Streptomyces sp. NPDC003393. The sequence goes on from NZ_JBSFRB010000032.1 coordinate 3,648, forward strand.
CAACTCCGCCGCGGTCATCATGATCTCGGTCTTCCTCGCCTTCGTGCTCGGCGGCGACCGGGTGATCGCCATGTTCGGCATCGGTCTCGCCGCCGCCGTCGCCATCGACGCCTTCGTGCTGCGCACCCTGCTGGTGCCCGCCCTGATGCATCTGCTGGGCCGTGCCAACTGGTGGCTGCCACGCCGGCTGGACCGCGTACTGCCCCGGATCAGCATCGAGCCGCCGGAGTGCCGTGCCGCCCATGACCGGCTCACCGACGTCATGGACGAACTGGCGAAGCAGACGCAGCAGGACGTACGCGACACCTCCGGGTGACGACGGAGCGCCGTCGCGGCCTCCGGAGCCCCGGCACGCCCAGGGGCCCCTCGCCCACCGTGCCGGTGCCCGAGTCGCTTCCGGCACGGGCGCGTGCCGGGCAGAAAGATCGTCGACGTTCCTTAAGGGACCTCTCAGACAGCATCCGTGCGGTGCGGCCCATGGCAACCAAGACTGCGGACCAGGCCGCGACCGAGAGCACCGAGGCCGCCGAGGCACCTGAGACCGCCGAGGCGACCGAATTGTCGAACGACGAGGCAAGGGCACAAGGCCCGGACGACACGGCGGGTACGGACGACGTGGAGGCGGCCGGCACCGAGGCCGGTGCCGGTGGCACGGAAGGCGCGGGGCCCTCGGGCGTCGTGCAGGGCGCCGGCGCCGTCGTCTCCGCCGCGCTGGGCCTGGTCTCGCTGAGCGGCAGCTGGCTCGGCACCGTCGCGGGCGCGCGTGAGCAGCTGATCGGCCAGCTGCGGACCTCCACCTCCGCGAGCGTCGCACGGCAGATCAAGGAGGTCTACGGCGACGCCTGGCACACCACCGCGCTGTGGGGCGGGCTGTTCGCGCTCCTCGCCCTCGTCGTCGGCGTCGTGGTCCTCGCCCGGCCCGCGTTCGGCACCACGGGCAGCCCGCAGGCGCCCTGGATCAAGTCGGTCGCCTGGGCGGGCGTCACACTCGGCGTCCTCGGGCTGCTGCTGGCCGTCCTGAAGTACACCGACGCGCTGCTCGCCCTCCCGTCCGCCTGAGCGGGGCCGTGAACCGCGAGCCGGAGAGGGGCCTTACGGCCGCCGTAGGTACCTTAGGGCGACCTTGGGGCCCCTCTTGCAGATCTAAGGTCCTGGGCGGCGCCGAAGATGCGGAAGTAGCCCGATGCGGCCCGGCCCCCTGGGAGACGAAGGTGGTCAGCGAGCACCGAAGCGGTGTTCGGACACCATCTCTCAGGGAGCCACCATGTACGGGTACGAACTCCACCAGCTGCGTTCCGCCGAGCTGCGCCGCGAGGCCGACCGGGCGCGCCTGGTCCGCGAGGCGCTGCGCGCCCGCCGCGCCGCCCGGCGGTCCGCCGCCCACGACGCCCCCGAAGCGGAGTCGCATAGTGGCGCCCCCCGGCGGCACCGGTTCACCCCGGCCGCGTGAACACGGGAGAGCAGAGGGGCGTCGGCTCCACGGTGGCCCGCCGGCCCCGTCCGTCCGGGGCCGACCGGACCGTCCAGCCGAAAAACGGTGCCGCGCTGTCGGACCCGCATGCGATGCTCGAGTCCGTGGAGACCAGGTCCGTCAGTCCCGTGTTCGTGGGCCGCGCGAACGAGTTGGACACGCTGCACGACGCTCTCGCCCACGCGGCCGGGGGAGAGCCGCAGGCGCTGCTGCTCGGCGGTGAGGCCGGTGTCGGCAAGACCCGGCTGATCGAGGAGTTCGCCGCGTCCGCCGCCCGCCGGGGCGCCGTCGTCGCGGTCGGCGGCTGTGTGGAGATCGGCGCGGACGGACTGCCGTTCGCGCCGTTCTCCACCGCGCTGCGCGCCCTGCGCCGGGAGGCGCCCGACGCGTTCGCCGCCGCGGCCGCCGGACAGGAGGAAGAGCTCGCCCGGCTGCTGCCCGAACTGGGCGAGCAGCCCGTCACGCGCGGCACGGGCCGGCACGACGAGGACGGCATGGCCCGCCTGTTCGAACTCACCGCCCGCCTGCTGGAGCAGGTCGCCGCCGACCGCACCGTGGTCCTGGCCCTGGAGGACCTGCACTGGGCCGACGCCTCCACCCGGCACCTCCTGGCCTACCTCTTCCGCACCCTGCGCACCGGCCGCCTGGTCGTCCTGGCCAGCTATCGCTCCGACGACATCCACCGCCGTCACCCGCTGCGCCCCCTGCTCGCCGAACTCGACCGGCTCCGCGCGGTCCACCGCGTCGAACTCGCCCGCTTCACCCGCCAGGAGGTCGGCCGTCAGATCGCCGGCATCCTCGCCGCCGAACCGGCCGCCGCCCAGGTGGACGAGATCTTCCAGCGCTCCGACGGCAACGCCTTCTTCGTCGAGGAACTCGCCTGCTGCGCCGCGGAGGGCTGCGCCGCCCTCAGCGACTCCCTGCGCGACCTGCTCCTCGTCCGCGTCGAGGCACTGCCCGAGTCCGCCCAGCGGGTCGTCCGGATCGTCGCCGAGGGCGGCTCCACGGTCGAGTACCGGCTGCTGGCGGCCGTGGCCCGGCTCGCCGAGGACGACCTCATCGAGGCGCTGAGGGCCGCCGTCAACGTCAACATCCTCGTCGCCGCACGCACCGGCGACGGCTACCGCTTCCGGCACTCCCTGGTCCGCGAGGCCGTCAGCGACGACCTGCTGCCCGGCGAACGCTCCCGCCTCAACCGCCGCTACGCCGAGGCCCTGGAGGCCGATCCGACGCTCGTCCCCGCCGACCAGCGCGTCATGCGGCTGGCCAGCTACTGGTACCACGCCCACGACCCGGCCAAAGCCCTGCCCGCCGTCCTGGACGCCTCCGTCACGGCCCGCGCCCGGCACGCCTACAGCGAACAACTCAGGCTCTTGGAACGGGCGATGGAACTGTGGGACTCCGCACCGGAGGAGGTGCGGTCCCGGCTGCGGCCCGTGGACTACACCGAGGTCTACCCTCCCTGCGGCTGCGACCCGGCGACCACACCCCTGCGCTACCTCGATCTGATGGCGGAAGCAGCCGTAGCCGGCCGCCTCTGCGGCGAGCGGGAACGCGCCCTGAAGATCACCAAGCGGGCGCTGCGCCTGCTGGACGAGGAGCACGACCCGCTCCGGGCCGCCTGGTTCTGGGTCCAGCGCTCCCGGCTGGTCCAGCTGAAGTCCCACGGCGACGGCCGGCGCGAACTGGCCACGGCCCAGGAGCTGGTGCGCGGGCTGCCGCCCTCGGAGGTGCATGCCGAGGTGCTGGCCCACGTCGCCAACTGGTCCATGGTCCACCTGCCCGGCCCCGAGGCCTTCTCGGCGGCCGAACGGGCCGTGGAGTACGCACGCATGGTGGGGGCCCGTGAGATAGAGATGACCGCGCGGCTCACCCTCGGCGGGCTCATGGTCGACGCGGGGGACATCGAGACGGGCCTCGCCGAGATGTACGAGGTGAACCGGTGCACGGTGGAGGACGGGATCTCCGCCGTGGCCGGCCGCTCCTACGTGAACCTGCCCTCCGAGCTGGAGGCCGTCGGGCGGTCCCGCGACGCGGTGCCGCTGCTGGAGCAGGGGCTCGCCTACACGCAGAGTCATGGCCTGCTGGACCACGAGGCCTGGATCTGGGGCAACCTGGCCGAATCCCTGTTCAGCCTGGGCCGCTGGGACGAGGTGGCCGAGGCGGCCACCCGGTCGGCACGCGTCGGCCGAAGCGCCAAGCCCAGTGCCTTCCATGCGAAGAACCAGGCCGAACTGGCCGTCGCCCGCGGCGACCTGCCCGAGGCGGCGCGTCAGCTCGCCCTCGCCCGGGAGAGCTTCGGCAAGTACGACCACGCCCTGCAGCACGCCCTTCCCCTGGCCCGTCTCTCGATCGCCGTCGCGGCGGGCGAGGGCCGCCTGCTGGACGCCCGGGCCGAACTCCAGGACGTCCTGGAGACCGGTTTCCCGCCCGGAACCCAGCGCTACGGCTGGCCCCTGCTGCTCACCGCCGCCACCGTGGAGGTCCGCGCGGCCGGACTGCCCGCCGCCGATCCCGGCCGTCCCGCAATCCTCGACCGCATCCGTCAGGCCATGCGGACGTTGACCGTCAAGGTGCCCGTCTGGCAGGCGTACGAACGCTGGGTGCGCGCCGAGCTGCTGCGGGCCGAGGGCCAGTTCCGCGCCGACGACTGGGCCGAGATCGTCGCCGTCTTCGAAACCCTGGAGCGCCCCTACGACCTCGCCCGGGCCCGCTTCCGCCTGGCCGAGTCCCTGCTGCACTCCGGCGAGGACGGGCGGGAGCGCGCCGCGGAGCTGCTCCGCCTGGCCCAGGCCGTCGCCGAGCACCTGGGCGCCCGTCCGCTGGCCGACTCGGTGGCCGTGCTCGCCCAGCGCGCCCGCCTGTCCCTGGCCCACGCCCCGCAGCGGGGCCTTGTCCCGGCCGACCCCGCCGAGTCCCTCGGGCTGACCAGCCGCGAACGCGACGTGCTGCGCCTGGTCGCGCTGGGCCGCACCAACCGCCAGATAGCCGAGGAACTGTTCATCTCGCCCAAGACGGCCAGCGTCCACGTCTCGAACATCCTCGGCAAGCTCGGCGTCTCCGGCCGCGGCGAGGCGGCGGCGGTGGCGCACCGGATGGAGCTGTTCCCGCAGGACACACTCACTGCCCCGACGGCGGGGTGAGCCGTACGGTGGACACCAGGAAGGGGCCATCGTGTTCGACATCTTCGAGGAACTCTTCGCGCCCGGCCGCAAGCACACCCGGGACGAGCGGAAGCGGCTGGAACTGACCCGGGAGGACGTCGGGGACAACGATCCGGGGCGCGGACCCATCGATCTCGCCTCGGGGAAGGTCGTCGTACGGCCGCCCAGGAGGTCCCGCGACGACGCCGAGCCCGGCGATGAGTGAGCCCGCCGTCACGTCACCTCCAGCTCCAGGATCCGGTCGTCGCCCTTCCTGGGGTCCCCGCGGCCGTCCGTGTTGCTGGTGACCAGCCAGAGCTTGTCGCCGCCGGCCGCGACCACCGTGCGCAGCCGGCCGTAGGCGTCCGTCAGGAACGCCTGGGGCGGTGCCGAGGCCTCCGTGCCCTTCAGGGGGATCCGCCACAGGCGCCGGCCCCTCAGGCCGGCCATCCAGACGGAGCCCTCGGCGTAGGCGATGCCGCTGGGGGAGGCCTGGTCCGTGTGCCACTGGTCGATCGGGTTGTGGTACTTCGGGTCGCTCGACCTGCCCTCCGCGTCCGGCCAGCCGTAGTTGTCGCCGGGTTTGATCGCGTTCAGCTCGTCCCAGGTGTCCTGGCCGAACTCCGAGGCGAACAGCCGCTGCTTGCCGTCCCAGGCCAGGCCCTGCACATTGCGGTGGCCGTAGGTGTAGACGGGGGAGCCGGGGAAGGGGTTGCCCGGCGCGGGCCGGCCCTCCGGGGTCAGCCGCAGGATCTTGCCGCCCAGGGACTTCCTGTCCTGGGCCAGGCCCCGCTCGCCGCTCTCGCCCGTGCCCGCGTACAGCATGCCGTCGGGGCCGAAGGCGATCCGGCCGCCGTTGTGGATGATTCCCTTGGGGATGCCCTTGAAGACGGTGTCGGGTGCGCCGAGCTGTTCGCCGGCCGGCTTCTTCGGGTCGTACAGCATCCGGACGATGCGGTTGTCCGAGGCCGAGGTGAAGTAGGCGTAGATCATGTGGTCCGAGGCGTAGCCGGGGGAGAGCGCGATGCCGAGGAGGCCGCCCTCGCCCTCCGGCGCCACCCCGGAGACGGTGCCCAGCTCGGTCTGCTTGCCCGTCCTGTCGTCGACCCGGGTGATCGTGGCCTCGTCGCGGGAGGACACGAGGAGACCGCCACCGGGCAGCGGCGCCAGCCCCCAGGGGCTGTCCAGGCCCTCCGCGACCGTGCGCAGCACCCTCACCGAGCCCTTGGCCGGTGGCGCCGTCTCCCCGGGCGCCTGCCCGGAGGGCGAGGACGGGGCGGCCGTCGCACGGCTGGGCGCCGCGCCCTGCCCGGACGGCGTCTCCGGGGAGCCGCACCCCGCCGCCAGCACCAGCACGGCGGCCAGCGTGCCCGTCACAGCTCGTCGTTGCACGATGAAGTCCCTTCGACGCGGCGGGTCCTACTTCCTCATACACCGCCCGCGCCTCCAAGGTTCCCGACTCCGGGATTTCGGCGCTTCCCGGGCGTGCCGCTCGGGGCCCCCGAGGACGCGCGCGGCGCGGGGTCGCCGAGGACCCCGCGCCGGCCCGCCCCTTCAGTCCCACGACTCCTGTGCCGCCGGCAGGCGGCCCAGCTCGGCCAGGTCCTCCGGCGTCAGACGCAGGTCCGCCGCGCCGGCGTTCTCCACGACCCAGCGCTCGTGCTTGGCGCCCGGGACCGGGACCACGTGCGGCCCCTGGGCCAGCACCCAGGCCAGGGCGACCTGGCCCGGAGTGACGTCCTCGCCGTGCCGTGCGGCCACGCGGCGCAGGCCGGCCACGATCGGCTGGTTGGCGGCCATCATGTCGGCGGTGAAACGCGGGTGGCGGGCCCGCAGGTCGTCCGGTTCGAAGCCCTGGCCGGGCGTGAGGGTGCCGGTCAGGAAGCCGTTGCCGAGCGGCATCGCGGCCAGGAAGCCGATGCCGCGCGCCGCGCACCACGGGAGCAGGGACCCAAGCGCCTCCGGCGACCACACCGACAGTTCGGCCTGCACCGCGCCGACCGGGAAGACCTGCTGCACCCGCTCCAGCTGCCGGATCGTTCCGTCGTACAGGTGAGCCCCGGACCGGCGGCCGCCGCGCGCCCCCACGGCGCACAGGCCCAGCGCCCGCACCTTCCCGGCCCGCACCAGCTCCGCCATCGCGCCCCAGGTCTCCTCGACGGGGACCTCCGGGTCCGCGCGATGCAACTGGTAGAGGTCGATCACGTCCGTCTGCAACCGCCGCAGCGACGCGTCGCAGGCCCGCCGCACATAGCCGGGGCGGCCGTTGGCCACGATGTGCTGCTCGCCGACCAGCAGGCCCACCTTCGTCGAGACGAAAGCGACCGACCGCCGCTCCTTCAACACCCGCCCCACCAGCAACTCGTTGGTGAACGGGCCGTACATGTCGGCCGTGTCCAGGAGCGTCGTGCCCAGGTCCAGCGCCCGGTGCACGGCCCTGAGCGACTCCTCCCCCCGCTGCCGCGAGGTGCTGTACGCCCAGCTCATCGGCATGCATCCGAGTCCTACAGCCCCCACCGCGAGTGCCGCCGCGCCGATCGTCCTGCGCTCCACCTCGCCGTAACCCTCCCTCTGTCGCGGCTCACCAACCTAACCTCTGCCTCCTCACGCACCTGGCATAGCCTCCTGAACATGACTGCTGACGTGTGGCTGCCCATCCCGCCCGGCGAGATCGACGGGCTTCCCGAGGGGCCGAACTACCTGTTCTGGGACGGGGGTGAGGACGGCGGCCAGGAGTTCCCCGGAGACCCGGCCGACTGCGTCTTCTACGTGGTCCCGTACATGAAGCCCGCCGGGCTCGGCACCCGCCCGATGTCCCGGATGCGTGCGGTGCGGGTCGTCCAGACGCTGTCCGCCGGCACCGACCACGTCGAGGCCGGCCTGAAGGACCTGCCCGCGGGGGTACGGCTGTGCAACGCGCGCGGTGTGCACGAGGCGAGCACGGCCGAACTCGCCCTCACGCTCGTCCTCGCCTCCCTGCGCGGCATCCCCGACTTCGTGCGGGCCCAGGACCGGGGCGAGTGGCGGGGAGGTTTCCGTCCGGCGCTCGCCGACAGGACCGTCCTCATCGTCGGTTACGGATCCATCGGTGCCGCCATCGAGGACCGGCTCGCGCCCTTCGAGCTCGCGCGGGTGGCGCGCGTGGCGCGCTCCGGGCGCACCACAGCGCGCGGTCCGGTGCATCCGCTCACCGATCTGCCCTCTCTGCTTCCGGAAGCCGATGTCGCCATCCTCTCCACGCCCTTGACAGAGGGCACCCGCGGCCTGGTGGACGCCGAGTTCCTCGCCCGCATGAAGAACGGCGCCCTGCTCGTGAACGTCGCGCGCGGGGCCGTCGTCGACACGAAGGCGCTGCTGGCGGAGGTGGAGACGGGCCGTCTCACCGCGGCCCTCGATGTCACCGATCCCGAGCCGCTGCCCCCCGGCCACCCGTTGTGGCACGCGCCCGGCGTGCTGATCAGCCCGCACGTGGGCGGACCGACATCGGCGTTCCTGCCGCGTGCGAAGCGGCTGCTGACGGGCCAGTTGCACCGTTTCGTGAACCAGGAGCCGCTCGCGAACGTGGTTCTGACGACGGGTGCGTCGGGCGGGTGACCCCGGGCGGGTGAGCCCTTCGGGTACGGACCGCGACCTGCCGGGTGCGGAGCGTACTCGCCTTCCGGTCGTTCGTCACGGAGCGTAGAGCAGCTATGTCCCTGAGTGACCGGACTGGTGTATCGTCCCGGACAGGGGCTGCGCCGCGACCGTTCGGCGCCGGGGACGGACATTTCAGACGCGAGGGGGGCGACGGGCGATGCACGGCCGATGGACGAACGATCCGACGCGGTGGGGCCGCCACCAAAGGCCCTGGCACGCGGCCGCGCGCAGACGGGGTCACCACGGCGGCCACCACAGTCACCACAGCCATCACGGCAGTCGCTCCAGCCGGCACTGCCCGCACAGTCACCACCAGCACCGCAGGCCGACCGGACGCCGCAGGCACACCCATACGCCGCACCTGGACCCGCGGGACCCGGCGGCGCGGACCGGGAGGGACCGGTGAGCCCGCCCCCGCCCGCCCTGCCGGCGCTGGGCGGCGCCCTGCGGCGCCGGTCCGCGCCGAGCACGCTGCGGGCCCGCCCGCAGGCCCCCGCCGGCACCACCCGGAGGCTGGTGCCCCAGCTCGTCCTGGCGCTGATGTGCGCGGGATACGCCGTCGGCGCCGCCTGTGACTGGGGCTCGCACGAGCTCGCGCTGATCATGGGGGACTTCGGGCTGGCCGCCGCGGCCGGCACCGCCGCCGTGTCCTGCGTCGTCTACGGCCGCGGTCATCGCGTCCGCTTCCGCTCCGCCTGGCTGCTGTTCGGCCTCTCCTCGGCGATGGCGGCCCTGGGCAACGGGGTCTGGGGGTGGTACGAGGTCGTCCTCGGCGAGCCCATGCCCAGTCCCAGCTACGCCGACCTGTTCTTCCTCTGCTTCGCGCCCCCCGCGATCGTCGGCCTGCTGGTGCTCGCCAAACGGCCGGTGACCAAAGCCGGTTGGGTGTGCCTGGCGCTGGACGCCTGGCTGATCGGAGGCTCCCTGCTCACGCTGTCCTGGAGCCTCGCGCTGGCCCAGGCCGCGAAGTTCGACGGGCCGAGCGTCGCGCACACCGCGCTCTCGCTGGCGTACCCGCTGCTGGACATCGCTCTGGTCAGCATGGTGCTCGCGCTGCACTTCCGGCGCTCGCCGGTCAACCGCACCGCCGTGAACACCGCGATCGGCGGGCTCGCCCTGACCGTGCTGAGCGACGCCCTGTTCACCTCGCCGCTGCTGCACAGCAGCTACAGCTCCGGGCAACTGCTCGACGCGGGCTGGTTCGCCGGCTCGCTGCTCCTCGCCTACGCCCCCTGGGTCGCGCCCCGCGGCCCTGCGGCCCCCACCGGAGAACAGGAGACGGACCGGCAGACGGAACGCGCCAGGCGCAGGTCCCCGGAGTCGGGCCACACCGCCGACGGGCCGGGGCCCCACGCGGACGAGCCCCGCGCACGCGGGCCCCGCGAGCGCGAGCCCGACACGCACGGGTCTCGCGAGCACGACCGCCGCGGGCATGCCACCGACGGGCACCGGCCGAGCGCGCACGAGCCCACCGGACAGCGGACCGAGGGGCACACGGGTCACGCGCGCGTGGCCGACGGACAGGCCGTGCGGACCGCCGCCGGTACCGCTTCCGCCGAAGACGGACACACCCCCGCCGCCGACGGGCACGCCCCGGCGGCCGACACGCGGGCCGTCCCGGCGGACCGGCACGCGCACGCGGTGGACGGGCCGACGCCCGGACGGCGCCCGGTCCCGCGCGGCCGCGACCGCCGGGCACCCGGGCCCGGCGGCGACGGCGTCCGGTATCCGGCCGGCCGGCCGATCGCCGGCTCCCTCGCCGCGCTCACCCCCTACCTCGCCGCGGCCGTCTGCACGCTGGGGATCCTCTACAACGTGCTCAACGGCCACAGCGTCGACCGCGTGGTGCTGATCACCGCCGGTGCCGTCGTGCTCGCCCTCGTCGTGCGCCAGGGCATCATGCTGCTCGACAACATCACCCTCACCCAGGAACTGGCCCAGAAGGAGAATCACTTCCGCTCCCTGGTGCAGGGCTCCAGCGACGTCATCATGATCGCCGCGCCCAACGGCATCCTGAGGTACGTCTCCCCGGCCGCCGCCGGGGTGTACGGGCGGCCCGCGGAGGAACTGGTGGGCACCGAACTGGCCGGTCTCATCCATCCGGAGGACCTGGGCTGCGTGGTGCACGAGGTGCGCCGCTTCCTCGTCGCCCGCCCGGAGGAGGAACCCACCACACGCATCGAGTGCCGGTTCCGCTCCGGAGACGGCGGCTGGCTCAACGTGGAATCGACGGTCAACCGGCACCACGGCGGACTGATCTTCAACAGCCGGGACGTCACCGAGCGAGTCCGCCTCCAGGCGCAGTTGCAGCACAACGCCGAGCACGACCCGCTCACGGACCTGCCCAACCGCGCGCTGTTCACCCGGCGCGTGCAGCAGGCACTGTCCGGCCGCCGCTCCACCGACCGCGGCACCGCCGTGCTCTTCATCGACCTGGACGGCTTCAAGGCCGTCAACGACACGATCGGGCACCAGGCCGGGGACGAGCTGCTCGCCCAGGCCGCCCGCAGACTCCAGGAGGCGGTCCGGCACGGGGACACCGCCTCCCGCCTGGGCGGCGACGAGTTCGCGGCCCTCATCGTCGGGGACGGCACCCGCGACCGCACCGCCCGCGAAGGGCACATCCTGGAGCTCGCCGACCGCCTCAGGGTGACCCTCTCGCAGCCGTACCTCATCGACGGCAACGATGTCCGCGTCGCCGCCTCCATCGGGGTGGCCTTCGCCGAACCGGGGTTGGGCGCGGGGGAGCTGCTGCGCAACGCCGACCTGGCCATGTACCGGGCGAAGGCGGCCGGAAAGGGCCGCGTCGAGCTGTACAAGCCGCAGATGCAGCAGGACGTCGTGCGCAAGGCGGAACTGGTCGGCCGGCTCAGGTCCGCCCTGCACGACGGCGAGTTCACGCTGCTGCACCAGCCGGTGGTCTGCCTGGAGACCGGCCGGATCACATCGGTCGCGGCGCAGGCGCGCTGGCGCTCCTCCCAGGGGGTGCTCTTCACTCCCGCCGATTTCCTGCGGGTCGCCGAGGACGGCGACAAGGCGGCCGAACTGGGCCGCTGGATGCTGGAGGAGGTCGTGGAGCAGGCCTCCGAGCGCGCTCGGGACGGTCTGAGCGTGTCCGTGGTGGTCCGGGTGGGCGCCCGCCGTCTGGTGGACCGCTCGCTGCCGCCCGGCACCGTGGAGGCCCTGCTGACCCGGCACGGGCTGCCGTCCGGAGACCTGGTGATCGAACTGTCGGACACCGACCCACGGGTCTCCCTGGACGAGCTGGAGCGGCGGCTGGCCGGCCTCAGACGCCTCGGCGTCCGGATCGCGCTGGACGGCTTCGGCAGCGGCCACGGGGCCATCACGGCCCTCAGAAGGCTCCCCGTGGACGTGCTCAAGCTCGACCGCGGCCTGGTCGAGGGCGTCGTCGAGTCAGCCCGGCTGCACAAGATCACCGGGGGGCTGCTGCGCATCGCCGGGGACCTCGGACTCCAGTCGCTGGCCGAGGGCGTGGACCTGCCCGAACAGGTCGCCGCCCTGCGCGCGATGGGGTGCACCCATGGGCAGGGCATGGCGTTCTCCGGCCCGCTGGACGAGTACCGGCTGCGCCGGGTGCTTGCCGCCGGCCGCTTCCCCGTGCCGCACGGCCCCGCCGAGCCGGCCTTCGCCGGCGGCGGGCGCGGTGAACGCTCCGTGGAGCGGGGCTCCGGCGTGTACACCGGCGGGATGACCGCGGTCCTCGGGGGCGGGACGACCCTGCGACCACATGATGAGACTCCCGTCCCACCCACTTGACACCGAGTGCGTGCCGGGGGGAGGGTCAGTGCCATGCGCACCCGAATTCTCGTACTTGGACGGCGCGTCGGCTGAGCTGGGACCCACCGGAGAGACACCCCGGAATCCCCAGCGACCCTCACCGGCGCGCTCCCCTCGCTTGCCTCACGGCACGAGGGGTTTTTTGTTGCACGGGCACCTGCCGCACAGCAGCCCGAAACCGTGCGAACCTGGCGAAAGCCGACACCCGAACCCTCGCAGAACCTCAGCATCGAGAAGAGAATGCCGATGACCGAGCAGGCCTCCGGGGCCCACCATCCGCAGCCGCGGCCCCGTTCCTCAGGACAGCAGTCCGCGCCCGTCGAGCACGTCACGGGTGCGCAGTCCCTCATCCGCTCTCTCGAGGAGGTCGGCGCCGACACCGTATTCGGCATTCCCGGCGGCACGATCCTTCCGGCGTACGACCCGCTGATGGACTCCGGCCGCGTGCGTCACGTCCTGGTCCGGCACGAGCAGGGCGCCGGCCACGCCGCCACCGGCTACGCGCAGGCCACCGGCAAGGTCGGCGTCTGCATGGCGACCTCGGGACCCGGCGCCACCAACCTGGTCACGCCGATCGCCGACGCCAACATGGACTCCGTGCCGCTGGTCGCGATCACCGGGCAGGTGGTGTCCTCGTCGATCGGCACGGACGCCTTCCAGGAGGCGGACATCGTCGGCATCACGATGCCGATCACCAAGCACAGCTTCCTGGTCACCAAGGCCGAGGACATCCCCCGGGTGATCGCGCAGGCGTTCCACATCGCCTCCACCGGCCGCCCCGGACCGGTCCTGGTCGACATCCCCAAGGACATCCTCCAGAAGAAGACCACCTTCTCCTGGCCGCCGGTCATGGACCTGCCCGGCTACCGCCCGGTCACCAAGCCGCACGCCAAGCAGATCCGCGAGGCGGCCAAGCTCATCACCGCCGCGAAGCGCCCCGTGCTCTACGTCGGCGGCGGCGTGCTCAAGGCCGGGGCCACCGCCGAGCTGAAGGTCCTCGCCGAACTCACCGGAGCGCCCGTCACCACCACCCTGATGGCGCTCGGCGCATTCCCCGACAGCCACCCGCTGCACGTGGGAATGCCGGGCATGCACGGTGCGGTCACCGCCGTCACCGCGCTGCAGAAGGCCGACCTGATCGTCGCCCTCGGAGCCCGCTTCGACGATCGCGTCACCGGCAGGCTGGACAGCTTCGCCCCGTACGCCAAGATCGTCCACGCCGACATCGACCCGGCCGAGATCGGCAAGAACCGCGCCGCCGACGTGCCGATCGTCGGCGACGCCCGCGAGGTGATCGCCGACCTGATCCAGGCCGTCCAGAAGGAGCACAGCGAGGGCCAGAGGGGCGACTACAGCGCCTGGTGGAAGGACCTCAGCCGCTGGCGCGACACCTACCCGCTCGGCTACGACCAGCCCGAGGACGGCTCGCTCTCCCCGCAGCAGGTCATCGAGCGCATCGGACAGCTCGCCCCCGAGGACACGATCTTCGCGGCGGGTGTCGGCCAGCACCAGATGTGGGCCGCGCACTTCATCCAGTACGACAAGCCCGCCACCTGGCTGAACTCCGGTGGCGCCGGAACCATGGGCTACGCCGTCCCGGCCGCCATGGGCGCCAAGGCGGGACAGCCCGAGCGGACCGTCTGGGCGATCGACGGCGACGGCTGCTTCCAGATGACCAATCAGGAGCTGACCACCTGCGCCCTGAACAACATCCCGATCAAGGTCGCCGTCATCAACAACGGCGCCCTCGGGATGGTCCGCCAGTGGCAGACCCTGTTCTACAACCAGCGGTACTCCAACACGGTCCTGCACTCCGGTCCGGACGACGTCAACCCCGAGGCCAGGGGCACCCGGGTGCCCGACTTCGTGAAGCTGTCGGAGGCCATGGGCTGCTACGCGATCCGCTGCGAGCGGCCCGAGGACCTGGACAAGGTCATCGAGGAGGCCAACTCCATCAACGACCGCCCGGTCGTCGTCGACTTCATCGTCCACGAGGACGCGATGGTCTGGCCGATGGTCGCCGCCGGCACCTCCAACGACGAGATCATGGCCGCCCGCGACGTCCGCCCCGACTTCGGCGACAACGAGGACGACTGAGAGCCACCGAGGACTTCAGGAAGGTACGACCGTCATGTCCACCAAGCACACGCTCTCGGTCCTGGTCGAGAACACCCCCGGCATCCTCGCCCGGATCGCGGCCCTGTTCTCCCGTCGCGGCTTCAACATCGACTCGCTCGCGGTCGGCGTCACCGAGCACCCGGACATCTCCCGCATCACCATCGTGGTGAGCGTCGAGGACCTGCCCTTGGAACAGGTGACCAAGCAGCTCAACAAGCTCGTCAACGTGCTCAAGATCGTCGAGCTGGAGCCGTCCCAGGCGGTGCAGCGCGAACTGGTCCTGGTGAAGGTGCGCGCCGACAACGAGACGCGCTCCCAGGTCGTCGAGATCGTCCAGCTGTTCCGCGCCAAGACCGTCGACGTCTCCCCGGACGCGGTGACCGTCGAGGCCACCGGGTCCAGCGACAAGCTGTCGGCCATGCTCAAGATGCTGGAGCCGTTCGGCATCAAGGAACTGGTCCAGTCCGGCACGATCGCGATCGGCCGCGGGGCCCGTTCGATCACGGACCGGTCGCTGCGCGCCCTCGACCGGTCGGCTTAGCGGCGTATTCGGGCGGTCGGGGGACACCGGCCGCCCGGATACCGAGACCCCCGAACCTCCCGTCCCCTCACCGGCATACGGTGGGACGCACAACCTGCACACCAAGGAGAGAACCCAAAGTGGCCGAGCTGTTCTACGACGCTGACGCCGACCTGTCCATCATCCAGGGCCGCAAGGTCGCGGTCATCGGCTACGGCAGCCAGGGCCACGCCCACGCCCTGTCGCTGCGCGACTCCGGCGTCGACGTCCGGGTCGGTCTGCACGAGGGCTCGAAGTCCAAGGCCAAGGCCGAGGAGCAGGGCCTGCGTGTGGTCACCCCGGCGGAGGCCGCCGCCGAGGCCGACGTCATCATGATCCTGGTCCCGGACCCGATCCAGGCGCAGGTCTACGAGGAGTCCATCGCCCCGAACCTGAAGGACGGCGACGCGCTGTTCTTCGGCCACGGCTTCAACATCCGCTTCGGCTTCATCAAGCCCCCGGCCGGCGTGGACGTCTGCATGGTCGCTCCGAAGGGCCCGGGCCACCTGGTGCGCCGTCAGTACGAGGAGGGCCGCGGCGTCCCGTGCATCGTGGCCGTCGAGCAGGACGCCTCCGGCAGCGCGTTCGCGCTGGCCCTGTCCTACGCCAAGGGCATCGGCGGCACCCGGGCCGGCGTCATCAAGACCACCTTCACCGAGGAGACCGAGACCGACCTGTTCGGTGAGCAGGCCGTGCTGTGCGGTGGCACCGCCGCCCTGGTGAAGGCCGGCTTCGAGACCCTGGTCGAGGCGGGCTACCAGCCGGAGATCGCCTACTTCGAGTGCCTGCACGAGCTGAAGCTGATCGTCGACCTCATGTACGAGGGCGGCCTGGAGAAGATGCGCTGGTCGATCTCCGAGACCGCCGAGTGGGGCGACTACGTCACCGGCCCGCGCATCATCACCGACGCCACCAAGGCCGAGATGAAGAAGGTCCTGGCCGAGATCCAGGACGGTTCGTTCGCCCGGAACTGGATGGACGAGTACCACGGCGGTCTGAAGAAGTACAACGAGTACAAGAAGCAGGATTCCGAGCACCTGCTGGAGACCACCGGCAAGGAGCTGCGCAAGCTCATGAGCTGGGTGAACGAGGAGGCGTAGGCCTCATGCCGGAGGCCGGGGCGCGGAACGCCCCGGCCTCTTCGGCGGACCGGGGGTAACGTCGGAGTTCACGGTGGACTCGCGGCGTTGTCCACCCCGTCCAGCCACGGACGGGTGATCCTTCCGCAGCGGCGCAATGGGGCGCCCGTGGCGCCACTACACTGCTGCACAACAACGCGTCAGGCCCACAGCGTCGTGCGTCTTCCACGCGGCTAGCACCCCTCCGCCAGCGGCCGTCGGGACGGCCGTCCGCATTGGACTTGTGAGGACTCACGTGAGCTCGAAACCCGTCGTACTCATCGCTGAAGAGCTGTCGCCCGCCACCGTCGACGCGCTCGGCCCGGACTTCGAGATCCGGCACTGCAACGGCGCCGACCGTGCCGACCTGCTCCCCGCCATCGCCGACGTGGACGCGATCCTGATCCGTTCGGCCACCAAGGTCGACGCGGAGGCGATCGCCGCGGCGAACAAGCTCAAGGTCGTCGCCCGCGCCGGTGTCGGCCTGGACAACGTCGACGTCTCCGCCGCCACCAAGGCCGGCGTGATGGTCGTCAACGCCCCGACCTCGAACATCGTGACCGCCGCCGAGCTGGCCTGCGGCCTCATCCTCGCCACCGCCCGCAACATCCCGCAGGCCAACGCCGCGCTGAAGAACGGTGAGTGGAAGCGCAGCAAGTACACGGGTGTCGAGCTGGCCGAGAAGACCCTCGGTGTCGTCGGCCTCGGCCGCATCGGCGCCCTGGTGGCCCAGCGCATGTCCGCCTTCGGGATGAAGGTCGTCGCCTACGACCCCTATGTGCAGCCCGCGCGGGCCGCGCAGATGGGCGTCAAGGTGCTGACCCTGGACGAGCTGCTGGAGGTCTCCGACTTCATCACCGTCCACCTTCCGAAGACCCCCGAGACCCTCGGCCTGATCGGCGACGAGGCGCTGCGCAAGGTCAGGCCGAGCGTGCGCATCGTCAACGCCGCCCGCGGCGGGATCGTCGACGAGGAGGCGCTGTACTCGGCGCTCAAGGAAGGCCGGGTCGCCGGCGCGGGCCTGGACGTGTACGCCAAGGAGCCGTGCACGGACTCCCCGCTGTTCGAGTTCGACCAGGTGGTCTGCACCCCCCACCTGGGCGCCTCCACCGACGAGGCCCAGGAGAAGGCGGGCATCGCCGTCGCCCGGTCCGTGCGCCTCGCGCTGGCCGGTGAGCTGGTGCCGGACGCGGTGAACGTCCAGGGCGGTGTCATCGCCGAGGACGTCAAGCCGGGCCTGCCGCTCGCCGAGCGCCTCGGCCGCATCTTCACCGCCCTGGCGGGCGAGGTCGCGGTCCGCCTCGATGTCGAGGTCTACGGCGAGATCACCCAGCACGACGTGAAGGTGCTGGAGCTCTCCGCGCTCAAGGGCGTCTTCGAGGACGTCGTCGACGAGACCGTGTCCTACGTCAACGCCCCGCTGTTCGCCCAGGAGCGCGGCGTCGAGGTCCGCCTGACCACCAGCTCCGAGTCGGCCGACCACCGCAACGTCGTCACCGTGCGCGGCACCCTCGCCGACGGCGAGGAGGTCTCGGTCTCCGGCACGCTGGCCGGCCCCAAGCACGTCCAGAAGATCGTCGCGGTCGGCGACTACGACGTGGACCTGGCGCTCGCCGAGCACATGGTCGTCCTGCGCTACGAGGACCGTCCCGGTGTCGTGGGCACGGTCGGCCGTGTCATCGGCGAGGCCGGCATCAACATCGCCGGCATGCAGGTCGCCCGCTCGACGGCGGGTGGCGAGGCACTGGCGGTGCTGACCGTCGACGACACCGTGCCGTCCAACGTGCTCGCCGAGGTCGCCGCGGAGATCGGCGCGACGTCGGCCCGTTCGGTGAACCTCGTGTAGGTTGCCGCAACCGAACGCCGGGCGGCTACGTGAGGTAGCCCGCCCGGCGTTTTCGCGCACCGCCCATGGCCGCCGTCAGGCCGCCGCCTCCACGGCCTCGGCCGCCTCCGGCGCCGGCGCGGTCTCCCGCACGTGAACCCGGCGCAGGCTCGTCGCCGCCGCGATCGCCGCGAGGACCAGCACCGCCGCGGCCGCGATCGCCGCGCCCCGCATGCCGCCGGTGAAGGCCTCGCGTGCCGCCGACACCAGGGCCTCGCCCGCGCGTCCCGGGAGCTGTCCGGCGACGGCGAGCGCACCGCCGAGGGTCTCGTGGGCCGGGGCCGGCGCGGCGGACGGGATCGCGTGGCGGTAGATCGCCGTGCCGACGGAGCCGAGCACCGCCATGCCGAGCGCGCCGCCGAACTCCTGGCCGGTCTCCAGCAGGGACGAGGCCGCGCCCGCCCGTTCCACCGGGGCGGCGCCCAGCGCCAGGTCGGTCATCTGGGACATCACCATCACGACGCCGGAGGCCAGGACGCCGCACGCGACCAGCACCAGCCAGAGCGAGTCGGTGCCGGCCAGAGCGAGCATCGCGTAGCCGGTCGCGGCGATCGCGAAGCCCGCGGCGACGACGTACGCCCGGTTGACGCCCTTCTGCACCAGCTGTGTCGCCACCGGCGCCGCCATCCCGATCGGCACCGACGGCAGCAGCGCCCACAGGGCGGCCTCCAGCGCGCTCTTGCCGAGCACCGACTGCAGGTACTGCGTGGTGAAGAAGGCCGAGCCCATCATCGCGAACGCGGAGACGAGGTTCAGGACGATCGCGGGGGCGAAGCCGCGGCCGCGGAACAGGGCCGGGGAGATCATCGGGTCGGCCGCCGTGCGCTGGCGGTGGACGAAGAGGGCCGCGAAGAGCAGGCCGACGGCGATCGAGACGACGTAGCGCGGGTGCGCTCCCTCGGACGGGATCTCCTTCAGGCCGTAGATCACCGGAAGCACCGCCGCCATCGACAGCGGCACGCTGAGCAGGTCGAAGCGGCCGGGCTCGGGGTTCTTCGACTCGGGCAGCAGGATCGGGCCGAGGGCCAGCAGCAGCACCATCGCGGGCAGGTTGACCAGGAAGACCGAGCCCCACCAGAAGTACTGCACCAGCACCCCGCTGAGCACCGAACCGAGCGCGATGCCGCCGGTCATCACACCGGACCAGATGCCGATGGCCTTCGCCCGTTGTCCGGGGTCGGTGAACATCGTGCGGACCAGCGCCATCGTCGAGGGCATCAGGGTGGCGCCGCCGATGCCGAGGACCGCGCGGGCGGCGATCAGGGTCTCGGCGCTGTTCGCGTACGCGGCCACCAGCGATGCGGCGCCGAAGGCGGCGGCCCCGGTCAGCAGCAGTCGGCGGCGGCCGATGCGGTCGCCGAGCGAGCCCATCGTCATCAGCAGACCGGCCAGGACGAACGCGTAGATGTCGAAGATCCACAGCTGCTGGGTGCCGCTCGGCTCCAGGTCCGCGCTGATCGCGGGGATCGCGAAGTACAGGACCGAGACGTCCATGGAGACCAGCAGCAGCGGCAGCATCAGCACACCGAGGGCGGTCCATTCGCGACGGCCGGCGCGGGGGGCCGCGGTCGTGGTGGTGCTCGTCGAGTTCGTCATGGCAGTGACTGTACGGGCGTCTTAAACGCCTGTCTAGTACGCTCGTATAAATCAGTCGTCTAGGACGGACGTATGAATCCGGAGTAGGGTGAAGCGCATGGGACACCGTGAGGATCTGCTCGAAGGCGCCAAGCGCTGTCTGCTGCAGAAGGGCTTCGTTCGTACGACCGCGCGTGACATCGTCAAGGAGTCGGGGACCAACCTCGCCTCGATCGGCTACCACTACGGGTCGAAGGACGCGCTGCTGGCGCAGGCCTACGTGTCGCTGGTCGAGGGCATGTCGGGCGCGTTCGCCGTGGACACGGACACCGGAACGGACGCCCCGCCCGGATCCGTCGAACGGTTCCAGCAGGTGTGGTCGAACGTCATCGCCACCATGCGGGAGCCGGGCTCGTTCTGGCGGCTCAGCGCGGAGATCGCGGTCATGGGCGACCAGTTGCCCGAGGTGCGCGACCAACTCGCGCAGGCCCAGCGGGAAGGCTCGCGCGGCTTCGTCGCGCTGCTGATGGGCGGTCGGGAGGAGGACATCCCCGAACACGTCGTCGACACACTCGGCAGCTTCTACACGGTCCTGATGACGGGCCTCATCTCCCAGTGGACCTTCGACCCGAAGACCGCCCCGGACGCCGAACAGCTCACCGAGGGCCTGCGCCAGGTCATCGAGGGAGCCACCAGGAGCTCCTGAGGCCGCGCGGCCCCGGGAACGACTAGAGCCGCGCCGCCTTCAGGGCCATGTGCAGCAGCAGCCGGTCCTCCCCCTCGTCCAGGTCCAGACCGGTCAGCTGTTCCACCCGGGACAGCCGGTAGTAGAGCGTCTGGCGGTGGATGCCCAGCTCGGCGGCGGCCCGGCCGGCCTGGCCCGCGCAGTCCAGGAAGACCTCGGCGGTGCGGGCCAGCTCCTGATGGCCCGGGGAGAGCAGGGCGCGCACGGCGGGGTCCTGCGCGGCCTGTGGTGGCAACGCGCTGAGCAGGCGGAACGGGCCGATCGAGGCCCACTCGGCCACCGGCCCGAGGCGCGGCTCCGCCAGCGCGGCCCGCGCGGCCGCCGACGCCTCCGCCCAGGCGCTGCCCAGCTCGGCCAGCCCGGTCCGGCCGGCGGCGATCCCGCCGGCCACCCCGTCCGCGCCCGCCCGTTCCAGTAGCCGCGTCGCCGCCGACACCGCCGGGGTCAGCGTGTCCGGCGAGCGCAGCCGCACCAGCAGCGCCAGGCACTGGTCCGCGGCGCCCCAGGGCACCGCGCACAACGCCGTCGCGCCCGGCAGAGTGCGCACCGAGGGGGCGTCGTCGGGGTCTGACGAGGGCCAGGGGGCCACGCACACCACGGTGTGCGGCCCGTCCGCCCGCGCCCCCAGGGCCGTACGCAGCTCCGCCACGGCCATGTCCCGCGGCCAGCCCCGCTCCGCGGTCAGCACGGCGCGCAGCTCCCGGGTCAGATCGGCGCCGTGCTGCGCCTCGTCGGCGAGCAGCGCGCCGATCCGCGCGGTCACCCGCATGGCGGCCGCCAGCTGCTGGTCCGTCGGCCCCGGTTCGCCCTCCAGGAGCCAGACGTAGCCGAGGACGACACCCCGATGGCGTACCGGAAGGCAGATCCGTCCCCGGTACACGCCCGCCTCGGGGGTGGGCGGGATCCTGACCGGGCCCGTGGCCCGCGTGATGCCGAAGCCCTCGAACCAGCGGCGGACGGCGGCCGTGGAGCGGCGCGTGAGGATCGAACGGGTGCGCACCGGGTCCAGGGCCGAGGGATCCAGGTCCTCCTCGCTGGCGTAGGCGCCGAAGGCGATCAGCTCGAAGTCCCGGTTCTCCAGCGTGGCCGGCGCTCCGAGCAGCTCCGAGATCTCGTCGACCAGCTCCTGGTAGTCACCTTTGTAATCGGCCGTCACTCAGGCATTCTCCCTCATTTCCGCAGGGCCTTCATACATCTGTCTGAGATCGCGTCCACGGATGCGTGACAGCTGTCGATGGCAGACGATCGGAGGGATCCCTAACTTTCACGGTGGTTCTCCGTGCCGTCCCCGATAGCTCGGGCTCCGGCCTTCTTCGACTGTTGTGGAGGTGCCCCGTGCTGGGTCCCGTGATTCTTGCCGCGTCGCGCAGCGACCGGATGCGACGCCTGATCTCGGCGGCCCCAGTGACCAAGCAGGTCGTCGACCGGTTCATCCCCGGTGAGACCGTGGACGACGTCGTCCCCATCATCGAGGAGCTGACCGGCCGGGGCCTGGAGCTGACCATGGATGTGGTCGGCGAGGACATCACCACCGCCGAGCAGGCCGCCGCCGCCCGCGACGCCTACCTGCAGCTGGCCGACCGCCTCAAGGACCTTCAGCTCGGCCCGAAGGTCGAGATGTCGGTGAAGCTGTCCATGTTCGGCCAGGCGCTCCCGGGCGGCCACGAACTGGCGCTCGCCAACGTCCGCCCGGTCGTCGAGGCCGCGGCCGCCATCGGCACCACGGTCACGCTGGACGCGGAGGACCACACGACCCTGGACTCGATGTTCGCCATCCACGAGGAGCTGCGGAAGGACTTCCCGCAGACCGGCTGCGTCATTCAGGCCTACCTCTTCCGCACCGAGGCCGACGCGCGCCGCCTCGCCGCGGGCGGCAGCCGCGTACGGTTGGTGAAGGGCGCCTACAAGGAGCCCGCCGAGGTCGCGTACCAGAACAAGCACGAGATCGACAAGGCGTACGTCCGGATCCTGCGCACCCTCATGGAGGGCGACGGCTACCCGATGGTCGGGTCCCACGACCCGCGTCTGATCTCCATCGCGCAGGAGCTGGCCCGCACGGCCGGACGCAAGCTCGGCGAGTACGAGTTCCAGATGCTGTACGGCATCCGCAGCGACGAGCACCTGCGACTGGCCGCCGAGGGCCACCGGATGCGCGTCTACACCGCCTACGGCACCGACTGGTACGGCTACTTCATGCGGCGCCTGGCGGAGAAGCCGGCCAACCTGCGCTTCTTCGTGCGCTCGATGGTCAGCAAAGGCTGAGCGGCGGTCGTCGTCCTCCAGTGCCCGCCGGCGGACGACAACCGCCGCCCACGGCCGACTGAGTCGGACCCGGTTCCGCCGTACACGAGAACGAGAAGGAGTTACGGAACCCGTGACTCCGCCTCCGAAGAGGCTTCTCACGGACTTGCTGCGGCGCGTCCGTGACGGTCAAGCCCTGACCACCGCTCACCATACGCAAGCGCTTCGGCTCCCCCCGGCCGAAGCACGGGAATCACTCGGAAGAGGTAACCCATGGACGCTGTGACCCAGGTCCCCACGCCGGTCAACGAGCCGGTGCACGGCTACGCCCCCGGCTCGCCCGAGCGCGCCCGGCTGGAGGCCAAGCTCAAGGAGCTGGCCGAGAACCCGGTCGACCTCCCCTGCACCATCGGTGGCGAGAAGCGCATGGGCGGCGGTGAGGCCTTCGAGGTCGTGCAGCCGCACAACCACAAGGCGGTCCTCGGCACCTACCGCAACGCGAGCAGGCAGGACGCCCAGGACGCCATCGACGCGGCCCTGGCCGCGGCCCCCGCCTGGCGCGCCATGTCCTTCGACGACCGTGCCGCGATCATCCTGCGCGCCGCCGAGCTGCTGGCCGGTCCGTGGCGCGAGACGATCGCCGCCTCCACCATGCTCGGCCAGTCCAAGACCGCCCAGCAGGCCGAGATCGACAGCCCCTGCGAGCTGGTCGACTTCTGGCGCTTCAACGTCCACTACGCCCGCCAGATCCTGGCCGAGCAGCCCCCGGCCAACTCCCCGGGCGTCTGGAACCGCATGGACCACCGCCCGCTGGAGGGCTTCGTCTACGCGATCACGCCGTTCAACTTCTCGGCCATCGCGGCCAACCTGCCGACCGCGCCGGCCCTCATGGGCAACGTGGTGATCTGGAAGCCGTCCCCGACCCAGACCCACGCGGCCGTGCTGCTCATGAAGCTGCTGGAGGAGGCGGGCCTGCCCAAGGGCGTCATCAACCTCCTCACCGGCGACGGCATCGAGGTCTCCGAGGTCGCCCTGAACCACCGCGACCTGGCCGGCATCCACTTCACCGGCTCGACCAGGACCTTCCAGTACCTGTGGAAGACGGTCGGCAACAACATCGAGAAGTACCGCTCCTACCCGCGTCTGGTCGGCGAGACCGGCGGCAAGGACTTCGTGGTGGCCCACCCGAGCGCCGACCGCGCGGTGCTGAAGACCGCCCTGACCCGCGGTGCCTTCGAGTACCAGGGCCAGAAGTGCTCGGCCACCTCCCGGGCGTACGTCCCGGCCTCCATCTGGAACTCCGGCTTCAAGGAGGAGTTCGCCGCCGAGGTCGACTACCTGACCATGGGTGACGTCACCGACCTGTCCAACTTCATGGGCGCGGTCATCGACGAGCGCGCCTTCGCGAAGAACAAGGCCGCGATCGACCGGGCCAAGGCGGACCCGTCCTGCACGATCGTCGCGGGCGGCACCTACGACGACTCGGTCGGCTACTTCGTCCGCCCGACCGTCATCGAGTGCACCGACCCGGAGAACGAGGTCTTCACGACCGAGTACTTCGGCCCGATCCTCGCGGTCCACGTCTACGAGGACGACCGGTACGACGAGATGCTGACCCAGATGGAGTCGGTGTCGGACTACGCCCTCACGGGTTCGGTCATCGCGAACGACCGCGCCGCGGCGGCCTACACCATGGAGAAGCTGCGCTACGCGGCCGGCAACTTCTACATCAACGACAAGTCGACCGGCGCCGTGGTCGGCCAGCAGCCCTTCGGCGGCGGCCGCGCCTCCGGCACCAACGACAAGGCGGGCGCCCCGCAGAACCTGATGCGCTGGACCCTGACCCGCGCCATCAAGGAGACCCTGGTCCCGCCGACCGACTACACCTACCCGCACATGGGCTGACCCCCGTCCCACCCGACATGGGCTGACCCCCGCGCGGAACCCGCGAACCCCGCCCCCGGCCGGAAGCACCCCTCCGGCCGGGGGCGGTGCCATGTCCACAAGCAACGCAAGGCGTCCGGCCGCCGTCGCCGGGCCGCTCCTCGACCGGTCCGACGGCGGCGTCCGCTGACTCGCCGTCGGGATCAAGGCATCCCGGCCGCGGGCGAGAAGACCAGGTCAGAGGCGTGCGGCCGGTGTCGCCGTCTCAGATAGTAGGAAGTCCGAGTAATTGTGGAGACAGCGAGGCCGTCCTCGCATAGCTTTGTAGGAGCCGAACGTCACCGCTCGATCCAGCGAATGGCGGTCGTGAGCCGGGCCCTGTGCAGGACACCCCTGCGGCGCCGCTCCCCGCCCACTCCGGCGTCTCGTAAATCCCTCCGCCTGCGCGCTCCGCGCTTTCCCGAAGGAGTCGATTCACCATGGCCGAGACGACCGTCCGCCGCCGCGTCCGTCACATCACCCGCAAGAGCGAGTCCGACCGCAAGAACGCCGCCGCCGCCCTCCAGCGCGCCCTCGACCGCCGCGACAACGGGGGCGAGACCGGCCACTGAGCCGGCCCGCTCCGGCCGCCGGTCCATATGGCGGACGTCGCGTGTCATCTCTCGGGACGATTGAGTAGGGTGCCGACATGTCTCGCAGCATCGATCTCGCAGTGATCCCCGGTGACGGCATCGGCCAGGAAGTCGTGGCCGAGGGTCTGAAGGTCCTGACCGCCGTCCTCCCGGAGGATGTGAAGCTGGAGACGAGGGAGTACGACTTCGGCGCCCGGCGCTATCACGCCACCGGTGAGACCCTCACCGACGCCGACCTCGAGGCCCTGAAGGCGCACGACGCCATCCTGCTCGGCGCGATCGGCGACCCGTCGGTGCCCTCCGGCGTCCTGGAGCGCGGCTTCCTGCTCAAGCTCCGCTTCGCCTTCGACCACCACGTCAACCTGCGCCCGAGCAAGCTCCTGCCGGGTGTCGCCACCCCGCTCGCCGGCGAGCCGAAGATCGACTTCATCGTCGTCCGGGAGGGCACCGAAGGCCCGTACACGGGCAACGGCGGCACCATCCGCAAGGGCACCGAGCACGAGGTCGCCACCGAGGTCTCCGTCAACACGGCGTTCGGTGTCGAGCGCGTGGTCCGCGACGCCTTCGCCCGCGCCCAGGCCCGCCCCCGCAAGAAGCTCACGCTGGTCCACAAGAACAACGTCCTGACCTTCGCGGGACACCTGTGGACGAACATCTTCACCAAGGTGGCCGAGGAGTACCCCGAGGTCACCACCGAGTACATCCACGTCGACGCGGCCACCATCTTCCTGGTCACCCAGCCGGAGCGCTTCGACGTCATCGTCACCGACAACCTCTTCGGCGACATCATCACCGACCTCGCCGCGGCCGTCTCCGGCGGCATCGGCGTCGCGGCCTCCGGCAACATCAACCCGAGCCGCCGGTTCCCGTCCATGTTCGAGCCGGTCCACGGCTCGGCTCCGGACATCGCAGGCCAGGGCAAGGCCGACCCGACCGCCACGGTCCTCTCCGTCGTCCTGCTGCTGCACCACCTCGGCTACGACGCCGAGGCGACCCGGATCGAGGACGCCGTCTCCGCCGACCTCGCGGAGCGCGGTGGGCTGCCCACGCGCAGCACCTCCGAGATCGGTGACGCGCTCGCCGTACGAGTAGCCGGCTGACCCCGCCGCGCCACTCGAAGAACCTTCGAAGCCGTCGGGTCGCATCAGGGCCCGGCGGCTTCCCCATGCCCGCCGCCGGGTGCCACCATCGAATCCTGGGCCGCAAACACCCCGTTTCCTTCCATCGCAGCCCCCGCGCGATAATCGAACGCGGAGCCGCGACATGAGGGAATGCTCGGACGTCCTAGCACCGGCCGCCGGCCGTGCGGGCGTGAGCGCGGCCCGTCACTACAACCCGGTGAAGGACACTCACTCATGACGACGCCCACGATCGAGCTCAAGCCCTCGGCCAATCCGCTCTCCGACGCGGAGCGCGCGGCGATCCTGGCCAACCCCGGGTTCGGCCGCCACTTCACCGATCACATGGTGACGATCCGGTGGACCGAGGGCCGGGGGTGGCACGACGGCCAGCTCGTTCCGTACGCGCCGATCCCCCTCGACCCCGCCACCCACGTCCTGCACTACGCGCAGGAGATCTTCGAGGGCCTGAAGGCCTACCGCCAGCCCGACGGCTCGGTCGCCACCTTCCGCCCGGAGAAGAACGCGCTGCGCTTCCAGGCGTCCTCCCGCCGCCTGGCCATGCCCGAGCTGCCTGTCGAGACGTTCATCGAGGCCTGTGACGTCCTGGTCCGGCAGGACGAGGCGTGGGTGCCGGCGCACGGCGGCGAGGAGTCCCTCTACCTGCGTCCCTTCATGATCGCCACCGAGGTCGGACTGGGTGTCAAGCCCGCCAACGAGTACCTGTTCCTGGTGATCGCCTCCCCGGCCGGCGCCTACTTCCCCGGCGGCGTGAAGCCCGTCTCCATCTGGGCCTCCGAGGACCGGGTCCGTGCCGTCCCCGGCGGCATGGGCGACGCCAAGACCGGCGGCAACTACGCGGCCTCCCTGCTGGCCCAGGCGGAGGCCGCCGCCAAGGGCTGCGACCAGGTCTGCTACCTCGACGCCGTGGAGCACAAGTGGGTCGAGGAGCTCGGCGGCATGAACCTGTACTTCGTCTACGGCGACAAGATCGTCACTCCGGCGCTCAGCGGCTCGATCCTGGAGGGCGTCACCCGCGACTCCCTGCTGGCCGTCGCCCGTGACCTCGGCTACCAGGCCGAGGAGGCGCGTGTCTCCGTCGACCAGTGGCAGCGCGACTCGGAGAACGGCACGCTGACCGAGGTCTTCGCCTGCGGCACGGCGGCCGTGATCACCCCGGTCGGCACGGTCAAGCGCGCGGGCGCCGAGTGGCAGCAGTCGGGCGGAGAGCCCGGCGAGGTCACGATGCGGCTCCGCCAGGCTCTCCTGGACATCCAGCGCGGCATCACCGAGGACAAGCACGGCTGGATGCACGAGCTGGGCCGGGCCTGACGGCTCAGACCCCCTGGTGTTCGGCTGGGGCCGCCGCGGACTCCCCGTCCGCGGCGGCCCCTTCCCGTTCCCGTCCGGCCGTCAGCAGCAGGTAGACGGCGCCGCCGACCGCGCCCGAGAGCAGGAAGCTGCAGTCCGCACCGTCGGTCAGGCGCAGCAGCGGACCCTGGTACGACGGCAGGGACACCGCCAGCAGACCGACCACGGCGCCCACCGCCCAGGAGAGGGCCGCCCGCACGTTCCAGCCGGCCCGGTACCAGTAGATCCCGCCCCGCGAGCGGCGGTTGAAGACCTGGAAGGCGTCGGCGTCGTAGACGCCGCGGCAGCGGACGAAGCCGATGAGGGTGACGACCGCCCACGGGGTGCCGATCGCGGTCAGCAGGAGCACGAAGGACGACACCAGATCGCGTGGACCACTGGTCCGTTCCGCCTCGGGGATGGTGTCGACTCCGCGCTGTTCTACCGGCATGGCTTGCGTCTCCTTCGACTGCCGCCTGAGAGTTTGAGCGACGTTCAATGTGACGTGCGTTTCGCCATCTCGTCAATCTTCCCCGGCAGTGAAATTCAGGATTAGAGTGTTGCTCTAATCTGTGCAAGGCAAGGAGGTGCCGTCGCGTGAGACTGACCCCCACGGAGCGTGACCGGCTGCTGCTCTTCTCGGCCGCCGAGCTGGCCCGCGCCCGCAAGGCCCGCGGCCTGCGGCTCAACGTGCCGGAGGCCACCGCCCTGATCGCCGACACCGTCTGCGAGGCCGCCCGCGACGGCGCCCGGCTCGCCGAGGCGATCGAGCGCGCCCGCGCGGTGCTCGGCCCGGACGACGTCCTTCCGGGCGTCGCGGACGTGGTCGGCGAGGTCCACGTCGAGGCCGTCTTCGACGACGGCTCACGACTCGCGGTGGTCACCGACCCCATCGCGGGCGGCTCGCTGGGCGACCAGGGCCCCGGGGCGCTGCTGCCCGGACCCGAGCACGCCGATCCCGAGCCGGCCGTGTGCGTCACGGTCACCAACACCGCGCCCGTTCCCGTGTCGGTCACCTCCCACTTCCACTTCTTCGAGGCCAACCCGCGCCTGGACTTCGACCGCGCGGCCGCCTACGGGATGCGGTTGGCCGTGCCCGCCGGTTCCTCGGTCCGGTTCGGGCCGGGGGAGAGCTCCGAGGTCGGTCTCGTGCCGATCGGCGGGGAACGGATCGCCGTCGGCTTCGCGGGACTCGTCGACGGCCCGCTGGACGCCCCGGGCGCCAGGCAGGAGGCCCTGCGCCGGGCCGCGGCCTGCGGATACCTCGGCGTGCGCGAGGGCGCCGTACCCGAGGACGCCGGGCCCACGGACACCGGGCTCGAGAGCACCGGGCCCGAGAACAACGGTTCGGAGAACACCGGGCCGGCGAACACCGAGCAGGAGGCCGCGCGATGAGCCGCCCCGGAGGTCACCCGGCCGAAGCCCGCCGGCTCACGCCGTACGAGTACGCCGCCACCCACGGCCCGCGCGCCGGCGACCGCATCCGCCTCGGCGACTCCGGGCTGGTCGTGCGCGTCGAGTCCGACGCCCAGAAGTACGGCGACGAGTTCCTCGCCGGGTTCGGCAAGACCGCCCGCGACGGCCTGCATCTCAAGGCGGCGGCCGTCCGCGACACCTGCGACGTCGTCATCAGCAACGTCGTCGTGATCGACGCGGTGCAGGGCATCCGCAAGGTGTCCATCGGCATCCGCGAGGGGCGCGTCTGCGCGATCGGACGGGCCGGGAACCCCGACACGCTCGACGGCGTGGACGTCGTCGTCGGCACGGGTACGTCCATCGTCTCCGGCGAGGGACTCATCGCCACCGCCGGCGCCGTGGACACCCATGTGCACCTGCTCTCCCCGCGCATCATGGAGGCCTCCCTGGCCTCCGGCGTCACCACGATCATCGGACAGGAGTTCGGCCCGGTCTGGGGCGTCGGCGTCAACTCGCCCTGGGCGCTGCGGCACGCCTTCAGCGCCTTCGACGCCTGGCCGGTCAACATCGGCTTCCTGGCCCGCGGTTCCTCCTCCCACGAGGCGCCGCTCGTCGAGGCCCTGGCGGAGGGCGGCGCGAGCGGCTTCAAGGTGCACGAGGACATGGGCGCCCACACCCGCGCCCTGGACACCGCGCTGCGGGTCGCCGAGGAGCACGACGTCCAGGTGGCCCTGCACAGCGACGGACTGAACGAGTGCCTGTCGGTGGAGGACACCCTGCGCGTCCTCCAGGGCCGTACGATCCACGCCTTCCACATCGAGGGCTGCGGCGGCGGACACGTCCCCAACGTGCTGAAGATGGCCGGAGTGCCCAACGTCATCGGCTCCTCCACCAACCCCACCCTGCCCTTCGGCCGGGACGCGGTCGCCGAGCACTACGGCATGATCGTCTCCGTCCACGACCTGAAGCCCGACCTGCCCGGCGACGCCGCCATGGCCCGCGACCGCATCCGGGCCGGCACCATGGGCGCCGAGGACGTGCTGCACGACCTGGGAGCCATCGGCATCACCTCCTCCGACGCCCAGGGCATGGGCCGGGCCGGCGAGACCGTGCGCCGTACCTTCGCGATGGCCGGGAAGATGAAGGCCGAACTGGGCCCGCTGGACGGGGACGGCGAGGGCGACGACAACGCCCGCGTCCTGCGCTACATGGCCAAGCTGACCATCAACCCGGCCATCGCGCACGGCCTGGCCCACGAGGTCGGCTCCATCGAGGCCGGCAAGCTGGCCGACATCGTGCTGTGGCGTCCGGAGTACTTCGGCGCCAAGCCGCAGCTCGTCCTGAAGGCGGGCTTCCCGGCCCACGGCGTGGTGGGCGACCCGGGCGCGGCCACGGACACCTGCGAACCCCTGGTGCTCGGCCCGCAGTTCGGCGCGCACGGCGCCACCCCCGCCGACATCTCGGTCGCCTTCGTCGCGCAGGCCGCGCTGGACCAGGGCCACGACACGATGCCCACCCGGCGCCGCCGGGTCGCCGTGCGCGGCACCCGCGGCATCGGCCCGGCCGACCTGCGCCTGAACTCCCGCACCGGAGCGGTCGACGTGGACCGGCGCACCGGCCTGGTCACTCTCGACGGCGACCCGCTGCGCTCCGAACCCGCCGACTCCGTCTCCCTCAACCGCCTCTACTTCCTCTGAGGATCGCTGATGCACACCCCCGCCGCCGACGGCTTCCGCATGCCCGCCGAGTGGACGCCGCACGAGCGCACCTGGATGGCGTGGCCGGGCCCCAACCCGACCTTCGACACGCCGGAGGACCTGGCCGCCTCCCGTGCCGCGTGGGCGTCGGTGGCCCGCGCCGTCCGCCGCTTCGAACCGGTCACCGTGGTGTGCGGCCCCGGCCAGTCGGCCGAGGCCCGCACCCTGCTCGGCGACGGCGTGGAGACCGTCGAGCGCGACCTCGACGACGCCTGGATGCGGGACATCGGCCCCACCTTCCTCGTCGACGGGCGGGGCGGACTGGCCGCCGTCGACTGGACGTTCAACGGCTGGGGCGCGCAGGGCTGGGCCCGCTGGGAGCACGACGCGAAGATCGGCGCGTACGTCGCGGACCTCGTGGGCGCGCGGAGCTACAGCAGCGCCCTGGTCAACGAGGGCGGCGCGATCCACGTCGACGGCGCGGGCACGGTCCTGTTGACGGAGACCGTCCAGCTCGGCCCCGAACGCAACCCGCACTGGACGAAGGAGCAGGTCGAGGCCGAGATCCACGCCCACCTCGGTACCCGCAAGGCTATCTGGCTCCCGCGCGGCCTGACCGGCGACTACCCTCCTCACGGCTACGGCACCCTCGGCCACGTCGACATCGTCGCCGCCTTCGCCCGCCCCGGCGTCGTCGTCGCCCACCACCAGCCGGACCCGGCCCACCCCGACCACGAGGTGACGAAGGAGGTCATCGGCATCCTGAAGTCGGCCACCGACGCCCGCGGCCGCCGCCTGGAGGTCGTCGAGGTGCCCGCCCCGACCGTCCTGGAGGCCGACGGCCCCTGGGCCGACTACTCCTACATCAACCACTACCTGTGCAACGGCGGAGTCGTCCTGTGCGGCTTCGACGACCCGCGCGACGAGATCGCGGCCGGCATCTTCCGCCGCCTCTTCCCCGAGCGGACGGTGACCCTGGTCGACGCGCGTACGATCTTCGCAGGCGGAGGCGGTATCCACTGCATCACGCAACAGCAGCCGAAGGTCTGACCACGTACAGGAGCAGCAGATGGCCGGTGCGGCCCGGGCCCGCAGGAACGCGCCGCCGCGCGAGGAGGTGCTCGCCGCCGCCATGGCCATGATCGCCGAGCGGGGGCTGGAGAAGCTCACCATGGCGGGGCTCGGCCGGGAGGTCGGCATGAGCAGCGGCCATCTGCTGTACTACTTCCACTCCAAGGACGAACTGCTGCTGCGGACCCTGGAGTGGAGCGAGGGCCGGCTGGGCGCCGAACGCGGCCGGCTGCTGGCCCGCCCGGGGACCGCGTGGGAACGTCTGTCCGGGTACGTCGACCTGTACGTCCCCGACGGCCACCGCGATCCGCACTGGACCCTGTGGCTGGAGGTGTGGAACCGCTCGCAGAACGCGGACGACGACGCGCGCGCCCGGCAGGCGGCCATCGAGGGGGCCTGGCACCGCGACCTGGTCGCGCTGATCGCCGAGGGTGTCTCGCGCGGCGAGTTCCGCGCGGTCGACGCGGACCGCTTCGCGACGCGGCTGCGGGCGCTGCTCGACGGGTTCTCCATCCATGTCGCCATCGGACTGCGAGGGACCGACAGGGACCAAGTGCTGGCGCATGTACGGGAGTTCGTCGACGAGGGCCTCGCCGTCACCCCCGAGTGACGCGCGCTCAGGTAAGAGGAATCCTTTCCTCCGTCGTCGGGCATGTACCGCCGCATGGGACGAGAGCACTGGAAGAAGATCTGGATCGGTTCGGCCGGGAACATGGTGGAGTGGTACGACTGGTTCGTCTACGCCAGTTTCGCCACCTACTTCGCCGGGGCGTTCTTCCCGCACGGGAACCCCACCGCCCAGATGATGAACACCGCGGGCATCTTCGCCGTCGGCTTCTTCATGCGGCCGGTGGGCGGCTGGCTGCTCGGCCGGGTGGGTGACCGGCGGGGCCGCAAGGCGGCGCTGACGCTGACCGTCACCCTCATGTCGGTGTCCGCCGTCCTCATCGCCGTCGCGCCGACGTACGCGGTCGCCGGATACGGGGGCGCGCTGGTGCTGCTCCTCGCCCGGCTGCTCCAGGGGCTGTCGGTGGGCGGCGAGTACGCGGCCAGTGCGACGTACCTCACCGAAGCCTCCGATCCGCGCCGGCGCGGCTTCGCCTCCAGCTTCCAGTACGTGTCCATGACCGCCGGCCAGATCGCCGGCCTCGGCCTGCAGCTCGTGCTCCAGCGCACCATGTCCGACACCGCACTGCACAGCTACGGCTGGCGCATCCCCTTCGTCGTCGGCGCGCTCGGCGCGGCCGTCATCTTCTACCTGCGGCGCAGCATGCTGGAGAGCGAGGTGTACGAGGCGGACGCCACCGTCGGCGAGGCGCGCGGCACCCTGCGCGCGCTGTGGGCGCACAAGCGGGAGGCGTTGCTGGTGATGGCCCTGACCATGGGCGGCACGGTGGCCTACTACACGTACACCACCTACCTGACGAAGTACCTGTCCAACTCGGCGGGCCGGCCCAAGCGGACCGCGACGCTGGTCTCCTTCACCGCGCTGATCGTCTTCGCCGGGCTCCAGCCGCTGGCCGGCCGGCTGTCCGACAGGATCGGCCGCCGCCCGCTGCTGATCACCTTCGCGCTCGGCTCGACCCTCCTGACCGTGCCGATCATGACGCTGCTGGGACGCGCGGACGGCTTCTGGCCCGCGCTCGGGCTGTCCCTGACGGCGCTGACCGTCATCACCGGCTACACCTCCATCAACGCCTGTGTGAAGGCCGAACTGTTCCCCACCGGCGTACGCGCCCTCGGCGTGGCCCTCCCCTACGCCCTCGCCAACGCCCTGTTCGGCGGCACGGCGGAGTACGTCGCCCTCTGGTTCAAGAACGCCGGCGCCGAGTCCGGATTCTTCTGGTACGTGGCGGCCTGCGCGGCCGTCTCCCTGGTGGTGTACGTCACCATGCGGGAGACGAAGGACCTGGATCTGACCCGGGTGGAGGCGGCGCCGGAATCCAGACTCACGCCCGCATCCTGAGACGGCGGTGAGCACGGGGGCGCAACTGTGCCAAACTGCCCCCGTGCTCTCGTTCGCCATGATTATTGGCAGCAGGCGCGCCGGTCCGCAGTGACCGCCACGTACGACCAGGTACGGGCGGACGCCGTCGTCCTCGACCCGCGCGCAGACCTCTCGCACCCGCGAGGGGTTTTTCGTTTTCCTGGCCCACCTTCAGCCGGGGGCGCGAAGCGCGAGGGAGTATTGGGGGGATGGTGGAGCCGGTCATTCCGGTACGACCGAGATCCCACAGGAGCCCTGAGACATGTCCGAAACCAGCCGGCTGGACGATTCCTTCCACGTCTTCGACACCACCCTGCGCGACGGCGCCCAGCGCGAGGGCATCAACCTGACCGTCGCGGACAAGCTGGCCATCGCCCGGCACCTGGACGACTTCGGCGTGGGCTTCATCGAGGGCGGCTGGCCCGGCGCGAACCCACGCGACACCGAGTTCTTCGCCCGCGCCCGGCAGGAGATCGACTTCCACCACGCCCAGCTGGTGGCCTTCGGCGCCACCCGGCGGGCGGGCGCCAAGGCGGCGGACGACCCCCAGGTCAAGGCGCTCCTGGACTCGGGCGCCGAGGTGATCACGCTCGTGGCGAAGTCGCACGACCGGCATGTGGAGCTGGCCCTGCGCACCACCCTGGACGAGAACCTGGAGATGGTCCGCGACACCGTCTCCCACCTGCGCGCCCAGGGCCGCCGCGTCTTCGTCGACTGCGAGCACTTCTTCGACGGCTACCGGGCCAACCCCGAGTACGCCAAGTCGGTGGTCCGGACCGCCTCCGAGGCGGGCGCCGACGTGGTGATCCTGTGCGACACCAACGGCGGCATGCTGCCCGCCCAGATCCACGCGGTCGTCTCCACCGTCCTCGCCGACACCGGAGCCCGTCTCGGCATCCACGCCCAGGACGACACCGGCTGCGCCGTCGCCAACACACTGGCCGCCGTCGACGCCGGCGCCACCCATGTGCAGTGCACGGCCAACGGCTACGGCGAGCGGGTCGGCAACGCCAACCTGTTCCCGGTCGTCGCCGCCCTGGAACTGAAGTACGGCAAGAAGGTCCTCCCCGACGGCCGGCTGCGCGAGATGACCCGGATCTCGCACGCGATCGCCGAGGTGGTCAACCTGACCCCCTCCACCCATCAGCCCTACGTCGGCCTGTCCGCCTTCGCCCACAAGGCCGGCCTGCACGCCTCCGCGATCAAGGTCGACCCGGACCTGTACCAGCACATCGACCCCGAGCAGGTCGGCAACACCATGCGCATGCTGGTCTCCGACATGGCCGGCCGCGCCTCGATCGAGCTCAAGGGCAAGGAGCTCGGCATCGACCTCGGCGGCGACCGCGAACTGGTCGGCCGCGTCGTCGAACGCGTGAAGGAGCGCGAACTCAGGGGCTACACCTACGAGGCGGCCGACGCGAGCTTCGAACTGCTGCTCCGCGCGGAGGCCGAGGGCAAGCCCCTGAAGTACTTCGACGTGGAGTCCTGGCGGGCCATCGTCGAGGACCGCCCCGACGGCACCCACGCCAACGAGGCCACCGTGAAGCTGTGGGCCAAGAGCGAGCGCATCGTCGCCACCGCCGAGGGCAACGGCCCGGTCAACGCCCTCGACCGCGCCCTGCGGGTGGCTCTGGAGAGGATCTACCCCCAGCTGGGCGCCCTCGAACTGGTCGACTACAAGGTCCGCATCCTGGAGGGCCGGCACGGCACCTCCTCCACCACCCGCGTCCTCATCTCCACCTCCGACGGCAAGGGCGAGTGGTCCACCGTGGGCGTCGCCGACAACGTCATCGCCGCCTCCTGGCAGGCCCTGGAGGACGCCTACACCTACGGGCTGCTCCGGGCGGGCGTGGAGCCGGCGCGGTAGCCGCGGTGGACACCCGCGGCGAGCCGGGTGCCCGGTTCCCCGACGGCGCGGGCGACCTGCCGGGCCTCGGCGAGCCGGTCCGGCAGCCCGTTCAGGGCGGTCGGTGCGACCGCGGGGTCAGGCCCGCCGGGTGGTCAGGGCGCCGGGTGGTCAGGGCGCGCGCCAGATGTTGTCGAAGGCCGCGTCCTCGACGCGCCGGCGCTGCCGTACGGCCTCCAGCTCCTGGACCGCCTCGTGGACGGCGGCCAGCACGGTCAGCGCGGCCTCGTCGTCCGGCTCGGGGGTGGCCTCGCCGGCCGCCTCGGCCGGGATGCCCAGCGCGGCGGCCAGCCCGGCGAGGACGGGCTCGCGGTCGGCCCAACGGTCGGCCGCCGCGCGCCGCGCCGGCGAGTCGAGCGGCACCGGCCGGTCGGCCCCCCGTGGCATCCACCGGTGGCGCCGCCCGGCCACCTGCCCCGCCGCCTCCAGTGCGTCGACGTACGCCGAGGCCAGGCCGCGCCCCCGGCGCCACAGCCAGTCCTCGACGGTCTCGTACGGCGCCTCGCGGACCAGCGCCGCACCGGCCTGGTCCAGCAGGCGGTCGTCCGTGGCCGGCACCAGTCCGGGCACGATGCGGTCGCCGTCCAGGGAGACCGTCTCGGCCGAGAGCAGGTCGACCAGTTCGGCCCCCGCGAGGGCCAGCGACAGGTCTCCCTGCTCCACGGGGTGCGTGCCCGGAACGTCCAGGGTGACGAAGAACAGGTCACGCGAAGTGCTCATGCCGGACTCCAGGTCGGGGCGGTGACGGCGGCGGGGCGTCACCCGACCGGGCGGAACGCCCTGCCGCCCGGTCGGGCCACGCCTGCCTGACGATACGTCACCTCAACTGCCACTTCTGGTTCGCCGCCCCTGTGCACCACCAGATCTGCACGCGGGTGCCGTCGGCCGAGGATCTGTCGGTGACGTCCAGGCACTTGTCCGCGGCCAGGTTCACCACGTCACCGGTCGACGCGTTGTACGACCACTGCTGCGCTCCGGTGCCGTTGCAGTCGTACAACCGCACCTTCGCCCCGTCGGCCGTCGAGCCGGACGCCACTTCCAGGCACTTGCCGAGCGCCCGCGTACCGTTCGCCGACGAGGCACCGGCCACGTCCAGGCACTTGTCCGCGAGCCCCACGAACGCCCCCGACCGGCTGTCGCCGCCCGACTGCGTCCCCGACCAGGTGAAAGTCGCCGAGGTCGGTCAGCCCGGCGGTGGCCAACAGGCCCGCGAGGAGCAGCCGAGCCGTGCGCAGCGGTCTTCTCATGGTGCGCCGCCCTTCTGGGTGGGGGAGACGGGGGCGTGCGAGCTGTGAGTAAATGACGACGGCTCAGGGCCGCCGCACGGTTGCGCGTTCACAAGTCGAACGAACAACGCACCTGCTTCGGCCGCGCGTTGCCGCTGTACCAGCAGGTGTGTGAAGTCTTGACGGGTCGAGCGCCGTCCTAGTTAACTCACGCCGTGATCTAAGTCATGAGCGAGTTCCCGAGTCGAGGGAAGGTCCGTCCATGCGAAGAACCGCCCTGCTCGCCTCCGCCACTCTCCTCACCGCGCTGATCCCGCTGGCGTCCGCGCACGCCACGCCGGATCCGGCGCCCGACCCTGCCCCGGTGCCCGTCGACCGTTTCGAGGGCGAGGTGCCCTTCGCGAGCCAGCCGGCCGAGGGCATCTTCACCTGGGGCGGGGACAGCGACGACCCGCCCACCCTCCAGCTCGCCGCCCGCCCGGACGCCCCGGAGGGCGCCAAGGTGCTCTCCGGCACCTACGACATCAGCGGCTACGGCGGCTTCACCCATGACTTCGCCGCCGAACGGCCCGCCCACGACTGGTCCGCCCACCAGGGCATCCGCTTCTGGTGGGACGGCCAGGACAACGGCCGGAAGATCGCCTTCGAGATCAAGGACGGCGGTGCGAACGGCGAGGCGTCCGAGCTGTGGACGACCTCCTTCACCGACGACTTCAGCGGCTGGAAACAGGTGGAGCTGCCCTTCACCGACTTCACCTACCGCACGGACTACCAGCCCGTCGGCGGCGTCGACCACGTCCTCGGCCTGACGCAGATGTGGGGGTACGCGCTGACGCTCCCGGCCGGCACCAAGGGCGGCTTCGCCATGGACGAGGTGGAGCTGTACGGCAAGGCCGACCAGTCGCTGCGCGCCTCCGTCAGCACCGACGCGCCGGTGTACCCGGTCCATGAGGGCGGCACGGCCGCCGTCAGGATCACCCTCGCCACCACCGGCTCTGCCCCGGTCGACGAGCCCGTCACCGTCGAGTACCGCACGGCTGCCACCGGCTCCGCCCGGCCCGGCAAGGACTACACCCCCGTCTCCGGCACCCTCACCTTCCCCGCGGGCACCCCCTCCGGGACCTCCCGGACCGTCAAGGTCCGCACGCTGAAGGACCGGTCGGCCGAGCCGGCCGAGACCGTCCCGCTCCAGCTCACCGTCACCGGTGCCAAGGCCCCGGCCGAGACGGCGCAGGTCGTCGTCGACGCCCACGGACTGCCCTACCTGGACAGCCGGCTGCCGGTGCGGAAGCGGGTCGCGGACCTGCTCTCCCGGATGTCCCTGGAGGAGAAGGCCGGGCAGATGACGCAGGCCGAGCGCGGCGCGATGTCCGCACCGGGCGACATCGCCGCCTACGGCCTCGGCTCCCTGCTCTCCGGCGGCGGCTCGACCCCCACGCCCAACACCGCCGAGGCCTGGGCGAAGATGATCGACGCCTTCCAGCTCCGCGCGCAGGCCACCCGCTTCCAGATCCCGCTGATCTACGGCGTGGACGCGGTGCACGGTCACAACAATCTGGCCGACGCCACGATCATGCCGCACAACATCGGGATCGGCGCCACCCGCGACCCGCACCTGGCCGAGAAGACGGGCGCGGTGACGGCGAGCGAGGTGCGTGCCACCGGCGTCCCCTGGGACTTCGCGCCCTGCCTGTGCGTCTCCCGCGACGAACGCTGGGGCCGCTCCTACGAGTCCTTCGGCGAGGACCCGGCCCTGGTGACCTCGATGGAGACCGTCATCCAGGGCCTCCAGGGACGGGCGGACGGACGTGACCTGAGCCGCGACGACAAGGTGCTGGCCACCGCCAAGCACTTCGTCGGCGACGGCGGCACCGAGTACGGCTCCTCGACCAGCGGCACGTACACCATCGACCAGGGTGTCACCAAGGTCACCCGGCAGCAGTTGGAGACGATCCACCTGGCGCCGTACCGGACCGCCGTCGACCGGGGCATCGGCACCGTCATGCCGTCCTTCTCCTCGCTCGACATCGCCGGCGACGGACAGGGTCCGGTGAAGATGCACGCCCGTGGCGACATGATCAACGGCGTGCTCAAGGACCGGATGGGCTTCGACGGTTTCGTCATCAGCGACTGGAACGCCATCGACCAGCTCCCCGGCGACTACGCCTCCCATGTCCGCGCCTCGGTCAACGCGGGCGTGGACATGATGATGGTGCCGTACTCCTACAAGGACTTCAGCACCACGCTGATCGACGAGGTGAAGGCGGGCCGGATCGGGGTCGAGCGCGTCGACGACGCGGTGTCGCGGATCCTGACCGAGAAGTTCCGGCTGGGCCTGTTCGAACACCCCTACGCCGACACCAGCGGCGCCGCGCGGATCGGTTCCGCCGCGCACCGGGCGGTCGCCCGCCAGGCCGCGGCCGAGTCCCAGGTGCTGCTGAAGAACGCCGGCGGCGTACTCCCGCTGAAGAAGAACCAGAAGGTCTACGTCGCCGGATCCAACGCCGACGACCTGGGCAACCAGACCGGCGGCTGGACCATCACCTGGCAGGGCGAGTCCGGCACCCACACCCAGGGCACGACCGTCCTTCAGGGCATGCGAAACGCCGGGGGACACGTCACCTGGTCCAAGGACGCCTCCGCGCCCATGAAGGGCCACGACGTCGGGGTGGTCGTCGTCGGCGAGACCCCGTACGCCGAGGGTGTCGGCGACGTCGGCAACGGCCACGCCCTCCATCTGTCGGCCGCCGACCAGGCCGCCGTGGACAAGGTGTGCGCGGCGATGAAGTGCGCGGTGCTGATCGTCTCCGGCCGGCCGCAGCTGATCGGCGACCGGCTCGGGAAGATCGACGCCCTCATCGCCTCCTGGCTGCCGGGCACCGAGGGCGACGGTGTCGCCGACGTGCTCTACGGCAGGCGTCCCTTCACCGGACAGCTCCCCGTGACCTGGCCGAAGTCGGAGCAGCAGCTGCCGATCAACGTGGGCGACGCCTCCTACGACCCGCAGTTCCCCTACGGCTGGGGCCTGACCACGCTCACCAAGGTGCCCTCGGGCGGCACGGTGACGCTGCGGGCGCTGGGCCTGGCGGCGACGGTGGCCGAGAGGGCGCACGCGGACCGGGCCGGCCGTGCCCTCGTCACCCAGGCCCGGCTGATCGTCCAGCGAAAGGTGACCGGGGCGGGCGGTGCCGGCCTGAGCGCGGCGGTCGCCAAGCCCTTCGCCGACGCCGACCACCTGCTGCTGACCGGCAGGTACGGGGCGGCGGTGGAACGGCTGACGGCCGCCTACCGGGCGGCGTGAGCGGGGACCGCCTGACCGGAACGACCGAGCACAGGGGCAGGCGCCTCGCCGGGAACACCGGGCGAGGCGCCTGCCGGCTGTATGGCGTCCGGTCCACGGGACGCCCTGCGGAGTCCACCGCAGTCCACCACAGTCCATCCGGAATGACCGAATTATTGTATTTCCGGTAGCTTCGAAACCATGAAGGCCGTCGCTCTGACCCGAGCCCCCGCCCATCTGCTGGTCGTGCTCGCGGTGGCCGTCATGGCCGTCCTGTCGACCGGTGCCCCGCCCTCGGCCGCGGCCACCAGTGTCTCGGCGGTCGCGCAGGCGCTGCGCGAGCATCCCGTCTACGTCGATCCGGCGGCCTCCGCCCAGCTGTCGAAGGCCGACGCCGACACGCTGGCCCGGCGGATCGAGGACGCGGACAAGCCGCTCTTCATCGCCGTGCTGCCGGCCGACTTCCCGACGCAGAACCTCTTCACCGATCTGCGCACGGCCACCGGTGTCACCGGCGCCTACGCCATCCGCCTGGGCGACCGCTTCGACGCCCGCGCCGACGCCTCGGTGCTGTCGGGCGCCGCCGTGCGGAACCTCGTCACCAGCGTCCAGGGTGAGGACGCCAGGACCCAGCTCACGGACTTCACCGACCGGGCCCTGGTCAACATGGGCGGCTCCGCCCCGTCCACCTGGGGCACCTCCGGCCACGGCGCAGGGATGTCGAGCACCGCGCTGATCATCGCCGCCGCCGTTCTGGTGGCGGGCGGCGTGGGCGCGTACGCCCTGGCCCGGCGCAGCAGCCGGCGCCGGGCGGAGGAGCGGCGGGCCGCTCTGGACAGGCTGCGGGTCGTCGTGGACGAGGACATCACCGCCTTCGGCGAGGAGCTGGACCGCCTCGACTTCCATCCCGCGGAGCCCGGCGCGGACGACGCCATGCGCGCCGACTACGAACGGGCCCTGGACGCCTACGAACAGGCGAAGCAGCGGATGGGCGAGGCCCGCGGCCCCGAGGACGTGCGGGGCGTGACCGAGGCCCTGGAGGACGGCCGCTTCTCGCTCGCCCAGCTCGCCGCCCGCCGGGAGGGCCGCCCGCTGCCCGAACGCCGTCCGCCCTGCTTCTTCGACCCGCGCCACGGACCCTCGGTCACCGACGCCACCTGGTCCCCGCCCGGCGGCACGGCCCGCGAGGTCCCGGTCTGCGCCGCCGACCAGGTCCGCCTGGCCGAGGGCCGCGACCCGAGGATCCGCGAGGTCGACACCGACTGGGGCCGCCGCCCCTACTGGGACGCGGGCCCGGCCTACGGTCCGTGGGCGGGTGGCTACTTCGGCGGCGGCATCCTCCCCGGCCTCCTGGTCGGCACCATCCTCGGCAGCATGATGGCCGGCCCGGCCTACGGCGCCGACTACGGCACGGGTTACGGGGACTTCGGCGCGCACGACGGCTTCGGCGGCTACGACGGCGGCGACGTCTCCGGTGCCGACTTCGACCCCGGCGACTTCGGTGGCTTCGGGGACGGTGGTTTCGGCGACGGCGGCTTCGGTGGGGGCGGCGGTGGGGATTTCGGAGGCGGGTTCTGAGCGGTGGAGCACGCAGCGCTCCGGCCGTCGTCAT
Organism: Streptomyces sp. NPDC003393; assembly: GCF_053589015.1. Lineage (NCBI taxonomy): Bacteria > Bacillati > Actinomycetota > Actinomycetes > Kitasatosporales > Streptomycetaceae > Streptomyces > Streptomyces sp. NPDC003393. The sequence continues at coordinate 45,116 of NZ_JBSFRB010000032.1, forward strand.
CCGGCGCGACATGCCCGTCGTGCGGATGCCGGAGAGCCCCGGACGACGTGAAGGCGCCCGCCCTGCCGCCGGGGGAGCGGAGGGCGGGCGCCTTCAGGGGGCCGCTCAGGTGTCGTGACGGGGGCCGTGTGCCGAGTGGCTCGGGCTCAGGTCCGCCGGATCGCGGCGCTCGGACTCAGGCCTTCCGGATCGCCGAGATGTCGAAGTTCAGCTTGATCTTGTCGGAGACCAGGACGCCACCGGTCTCCAGCGCGGCGTTCCAGGTCAGGCCCCACTCGGAGCGCAGGATCTCGGCCTTGCCCTCGAAGCCGACGCGCTCGTTGCCGAAGGGGTCCTTGGCGGCGCCGTTGAACTCCAGGTCGATGGTGAGCGGCCTGGTCACGCCGAGGACGGTGAGGTCGCCGGTGATGCGGTAGTCGTCGCCGCCCAGGGCCTCCGCCTTGGTGGAGCGGAAGGTCATCTTCGGGAACTCGTCGGTCTTGAAGAAGTCCGAGCTCTTCAGGTGGCCGTCGCGGTCCGGCGAACCGGTGTCGATGCTGTCCATCGTGACGTCGATCGAAGCGGTGGAGGCGCTGGGGTCGGTGCCGTCCAGGTTCAGGGTGCCGGCGAAGTCGTTGAACTTGCCCTTGACGTTCGTGACCATGGCGTGCCGCGCCACGAAGCCCAGCGTGGAGTGCGCAGGGTCGATCGTGTACTCGCCGGTCAGCGCGGCGAGGTCCGGGTTCACGGCGGCGGGGGCGACGGTGGCGGTGGTCTCGGGGGTGCTGTTCTTGCGGCCGAAGATGCCCATGAGGTGCTCCTTGGGGGACGGGATCGCTCGACGCGAAGGAGGAGCGCCGATGATGTTGAATGTTCAATCAGGTCAACGGGAACGACCGTAGACCTATTCCGTTCGAGTTTCAACTTCTTGCGCCCGTGTCGTGAGAACACCGTCCCGGTCCCGCCTGCGGCCCTCTGGCGGACGCGCGTAGACCTCGGGCACCATCTCCCTGCACCCCTTGCGCGATCGCACCGCCTGCACTCTCACCCCACACGCAGCACGGCCAACCGCAGGAAGGGTCCCCATGAAGAGCATGAAGGGCAAGAAGGTCACGAAGGCGCGGGCCGCGCTCACCGCGCTCGCCCTCGTCGTCGCCCCCGGCGTCGCCGTCGTCGGTACCGCGACCGACGCCTTCGCCGTCACCAAGATCAGTCACTCCACCGCGACCCAGATGTTCCGTCAGGTCGGCATCACCTGGTCCTCCTCCGGCAACTGCTCCAACCGGAACATCTCCACCTGCACGTCCTTCGAGCAGCTCAACCTCGCCACCGCGCAGGGCGCCCAGACCCTCAAGCGTGCCAGCGGCTGCGCCCTCAACATCACCGGCGGGACCGAGACGGGCCACGCCTCCGGCACCTACTCCCACTGGAACGGCTACAAGCTCGATTACGGCAAGAACACCTGCATCACCGGCTACATCAAGAACTACTTCGGCTACATCGGGCTGCGCGGCGACGGAGCCCCGCAGTACAAGTCCGGCTCCGGCAACGTCTACGCCGACGAGGGCAACCACTGGGACGTCGTGTACTACAACTGCGGCGGTTGCTGAACGGCCGGCATGCCGGGCAGGTCGGTCCGGGGCGGAGGCGGTGCCCGCCGCCGGTCCCGGACCGACCGTGCGGCACCATGGACGCGGCCCGTACCGGCGGTCGGGTGGTTCTCGTGACGAGGCGTCACCGTCGCCCTCTGCTCCCCCCGTCTGGTCGTGCGCGTCACTCCAGGGAAGGCATGCGCCACATCCGAATGTGAGGTGGCTCTCGTACTCTGACTTTGTGTGACCTCTACAACGCCGGAGCCCTCTGAGCAGTCGGAAAGGCTGCAAGCCCCTTGGGTTCTGTTCAGGGGTACCAGGAAAACGGGCCGGAGACTGTACGGAGTCGACGGCTCGCTTTCCCAGGTGTCCTTCGTAAGGTCACTACATGACCGTTTTGGAAGAGACGACGGGTGAGCCCACCGGCGAGCCGACGGACGCCCGCGGGCGGGTCGCCGAACTGCACGGCATTCGTGCGCAGGCGGTGGCGGGCCCCAGCGAGAAGGCGACCGCGGCGCAGCACGCCAAGGGCAAGCTGACGGCGCGGGAGCGGATCGAGCTGCTTCTGGACGCCGGGTCCTTCCAGGAGGTCGAGCAACTTCGCCGGCACCGGGCGACCGGTTTCGGCCTGGAGGCGAAGAAGCCGTACAGCGACGGTGTGGTCACCGGATGGGGGACGGTGGAGGGCCGAACGGTCTTCGTCTACGCCCATGACTTCCGGATCTTCGGCGGGGCGCTGGGCGAGGCCCACGCCACGAAGATCCACAAGATCATGGACATGGCCATCGCGGCCGGTGCCCCGCTGGTGTCGCTGAACGACGGTGCGGGTGCCCGGATCCAGGAGGGTGTCTCGGCGCTGGCCGGTTACGGCGGCATCTTCCAGCGCAACACCAAGGCCTCCGGTGTCATCCCGCAGATCTCGGTGATGCTGGGCCCGTGTGCGGGCGGCGCGGCCTACAGCCCGGCGCTGACCGACTTCGTGTTCATGGTTCGCGACACCTCACAGATGTTCATCACCGGTCCGGACGTGGTCAAGGCCGTCACCGGTGAGGAGATCACCCAGAACGGCCTCGGTGGCGCGGACGTGCACGCCGAGACGTCCGGGGTGTGTCACTTCGCCTACGACGACGAGGAGACCTGCATCGCCGAGGTCCGCTACCTCCTCTCCCTCCTCCCGCAGAACAACCGGGAGACCCCGCCCCGGGTGGACACCGGCGACCCGGCCGACCGCCGCAGCGACGTCCTCCTGGACCTGGTCCCGGCGGACGGCAACCGTCCGTACGACATGACCAAGGTCATCGAGGAGATCGTCGACGACGGCGAGTACCTGGAGGTCCACGAGCGCTGGGCGCGCAACATCATCTGCGCGCTGGCCCGCCTGGACGGCCAGGTCGTCGGCATCATCGCCAACCAGCCGCAGGTGCTGGCAGGCGTGCTGGACATCGAGGCGAGCGAAAAAGCTGCGCGCTTTGTCCAGATGTGTGACGCTTTCAATATCCCGATCGTCACCCTCCTGGACGTCCCGGGGTTCCTCCCCGGTGTCGACCAGGAGCACGGCGGGATCATCCGGCACGGTGCGAAACTGCTGTACGCCTACTGCAACGCCACCGTGCCGCGGATCTCGCTGATCCTGCGCAAGGCGTACGGAGGTGCCTACATCGTGATGGACTCCCAGTCGATCGGCGCCGACCTCACCTACGCCTGGCCGACCAACGAGATCGCCGTGATGGGCGCCGAGGGTGCCGCCAACGTCATCTTCCGCCGTCAGATCGCCCAGGCCGAGGACCCCGAGGCCATGCGGCAGAAGATGGTCAAGGAGTACAAGGCCGAACTGATGCACCCGTACTACGCGGCCGAACGCGGCCTCGTGGACGACGTCATCGACCCCGCCGACACCCGCCAGACCCTCATCCGGTCCCTGGCCATGCTCCACACCAAGCACGCCGACCTGCCCTCCCGCAAGCACGGCAACCCCCCGCAGTGAGCGCAGCGACCCCCGTAACCCAGTGGACGCACCGCGGCAACCCCGCGGAACCCTCAGCCACGGAGACTGATCCTATGGACACGCCTGACATCCGCGTCGAGAAGGGCCACGCCGAGCCCGAGGAGGTGGCCGCCATCACTGCCGTCCTGCTCGCCCGTGCCGCGGCCCGCCCCGCCGACACGACCCCGTCCCACCGCGGCCGCGTCAGGGCCGGCTGGCGCCGCCTGGAGCGCGAGAAGGGCTTCCGCGCCCCGCACAGCTGGCACTGAGCCGCAGCACCCCGACTCAGCAAGGGGCTCACCCGTCCGGGTGAGCCCCTTGCGCATGCGCCCGGAGGCAACGCCGAGGGGCCCTCTCCCGGCCGGGAGAGGGCCCCTCGCGCGGGCGTGCGCCGTGCGCTACCGCAGGCGGGCCATCAGGGCGTGTTCCACCAGCGTGATCAGGGCGGACTTGGCGTCCGCGCGGTGCCGGGCGTCGGTGGTGATGATCGGCGTGTCGGGGCCGATCTGGAGCGCCTCGCGGACCTCGTCCGGGTTGTAGGGCTGCTGGCCGTCGAAGCCGTTGAGGGCGATGACGAACGGCAGTCCGCTGTTCTCGAAGTAGTCCACCGCGGGGAAGCAGTCGGCGAGCCTGCGGGTGTCGACGAGGACCACCGCGCCGATGGCGCCGCGGACCAGGTCGTCCCACATGAACCAGAAGCGGTCCTGTCCGGGCGTGCCGAACAGGTAGAGGATCAGGTCCTGGTCCAGGGTGATACGGCCGAAGTCCATCGCCACCGTTGTGGTGGTCTTGTCGCCCGTGTGGGTGAGGTCGTCGATGCCCGCGGAGGCGGATGTCATGACGGCCTCTGTGCGCAGCGGGTTGATCTCCGAGACGGCGCCGACGAACGTGGTCTTGCCCACGCCGAAGCCGCCCGCCACCACGATCTTCGCGGAGGTGGTGGAACGACTGGGAGAAACCGGCCCTCCGCTAGAGCTTGCGAAGTCCACTGAGCACCCTTTCGAGCAGTGTCACGTCTGGCTGGCCGCCGGCGTTCTCGTCGCCGCCGGGCTGATGGATGGCGACCAGGCCCGCCTCCGCCAAGTCGGCGACGAGGATCCTGGCCACGCCGAGAGGAATCGTCAGCAGGGCCGAGATCTCGGCCACCGACTTGATCTCGCGGCACAGATGGCAGATCCGCTGATGTTCGGGCAACTGGCCCTGCATCTGGTGCGGCTGCGCCGTGGTGTGCACCAGCGCCTCGATGGCGAGCTGGTACCGCGGCCTGGTGCGTCCGCCCGTCATGGCGTACGGGCGGACCAAGGGGTTGTTCGAGGCGCCCGCGGGCGCCGGCTCAGGGGTGCGTCGCTGCGGCTGCACCGGCTGGATGCGAGGTGCCGGCGGCTGGTCGTACGGCGACGGGCCGGGGCCCTGCGGCGCGTACGGCCGACCATGGCGGGGGACGGAGGGGAAGGCGTAAGGGTTCGACGAACCGTCACCGTGGCCCTGTGCGGGACCGTACGACCAGTTGCCCGAAGACGAACCTGGGGGTGTTGCCACTCTTACTCCTCCTCCGACTGCGCCGGGCGCCCAACGGTGTGGAAGCCGCGTCCCGAAACCTTACGGCCCCGGGACACGTGAACGCACCGTCTGTCTGTTAGTTGAGAAGGCTGCCCTGGAGTTCCGCGCGCAGGTCCGGGGTCAGAACCGTGCCCGCGCGGTCCACCAGGAGGGCCATCTCGTACCCAATGAGACCGATGTCCGCCTCCGGGTGTGCGAGAACCGCGAGTGAAGACCCGTCGGAGATGGACATGATGAAGAGGAATCCCCGCTCCATCTCCACAACCGTCTGGTTCACGCTGCCGCCCTCGAAGATGCGCGAGGCACCGGCGGTCAGTGAGGTCAGACCGGAGGCGACGGCCGCGAGCTGGTCGGCGCGGTCACGGGGGAAGCCTTCGGACATCGCCAGAAGGAGTCCGTCGGCGGAGACCACCACGGTGTGGGACACCCCGGGGGTGTTGTCCACGAAGTTGGTGATCAACCAGTTCAGGTTCTGTGCCGCCTGGCTCATCGGGCTCACACTAACGCTCCTGGTTGTAGGTGCTGTCAGGACCACTGTGTTCAATCCTCGTGGCCTGACCGTTCTTGTCACTTCCTGCGCTGCGTCCCCGCTGGACGCCCCGGCGCAGGTTGCTCAACCTGCCCCTGACGTCCTCGGGGGCGCGGGAGACCTGTGGGCCGCCCTGCGGGGTCGATTCCGCCGTACCCTCGACCAGGTTGGCCTTGGGCACTCGCCGCGGCAGGCCGGAGGAGGTCACTCCGCCCGCCTTGGGTTTCCGGAGCTGCGCGGCCTGCGACCACCGTTCGTCGTTGGCCGAACGCCAGCCGCTGTCGCCGTTGCTCTCCGGATCGGGGGCCGTCGCCTGCCGCGGCACGGGCCGCGCGCCGTTCGAGTCGCTCGTGGTGGAACCACGGCGGGGCAAGCCGGCGTCCGTCAGCTCGTGGGCGGCGGAGGAGGCCGTTCCCGGACGGTCGAAGCCTACGCGTTCACCGTCGTTCCCGTCAGCGGCCTGCGCTGATTCGGTTTCCGGAGCGTACTGGTCCGCGTAACCGCCGAGGAAACCGTCCGCCTGCTGCCAGTCGCTCTGGTAGGGCTGCTCCTGGTAACCGGCATACGGATCCGAGGCGCCGGCCTGCCCGTCCTGCGCCGGCTCGGCGTAGGAGCCGGCGTCCGGGTAAGCGCCGTTCGCCGGGTAGGCGCCGTTCTGCGGCACGGCCGCGTCCGGCGCGTAGTAGGCCTGCTCGTACGACTGCTGTCCCTGCTGGTCGTACGCCGTCTGCTGCTGCTCGTCGTACGCCTGGTGGCTGTAGCCGCCGTTCTGCTCGGGGAAGGCCGCCTGGCCGCTGTCGTAGGCGGTCTGCGGCCCGGTGGCCTCTTCGGCGTACGCGGACGTCTCGGGCGCCTGCGCCTCGACCGCCTCGCCGTTCGACTGGGCCTCCAGAGCGGCCCGGCGCTCCTCGCGCTTGAGGGAGCGGCCGACCGGGTCCAGCTCGCGGATGTCGTCGGGGACGTCCGCGTAGCGGCTGTCGTCGAAGCCGAGCTCGGCGGCGGTGCGCAGGGGCGGCAGCTGGGCGAAGTCCTCACCCTGGAACTGCTGCTCCGGGATGATCTGCGAGACGGTGAACTCGTCGCGCTCCAGCGTCTGCTCGCCGCCACCGCCGTGGGTGATCGCGTCCGGCAGCATGACCAGCGACGTGGTGCCGGCCTGCTCTCCGGAGGGGCGCAGCTGGACGCGGATGCCGTGCCGGTCGGCGAGGCGGCCGACCACGAACAGGCCCATGCGCTGGGAGATCGCCACGTCCACGGTGGGCGGGTTGGCCAGCTTGTGGTTGATGTCCGCGAAATCCTCGGCGGTCAGGCCGATGCCCTTGTCGTGGATCTCGATCATGACGCGGCCGTCGGGCAGCCGGGTCGCCGTGACACGGACCTTGGTCTGCGGGGAGGAGAACGTGGTGGCGTTCTCCAGCAGCTCGGCCAGCAGGTGCACGAGGTCGGTGACCGCGCGGCCGTGGATCTCGGCCTCCGGGACGCCGGACAACTCGATGCGCTCGTACTGCTCCACCTCGGAGGAGGCGGCGCGCAACACGTCGACCAGCGGGACCGGCTGGTCCCAGCGGCGGCCGGGCTCCTCGCCGGCGAGGACCAGGAGGTTCTCGCCGTTGCGGCGCATACGGGTCGCCAGGTGGTCCAGACGGAAGAGGTTCTCCAGCTGGTCGGGGTCGGCCTCGTTGTTCTCCAGATCGGTGATCAGGGTCAGCTGGCCCTCGATCAGGGACTGGTTGCGGCGCGAGAGGTTGGTGAAGATCGCGTTGATGTTGCCCCGCAGCAGGGCCTGCTCGGCGGCGAGCCGGACGGCCTCGCGGTGGACCTGGTCGAAGGCGCGCGCGACCTCGCCGATCTCGTCGGTGGAGGTGATCGGGATCGGCGCGACCCGGGTGTCGACCCGGCCGGGGTCGGTGCGCGAGAGCTGGTCGACCAGCATCGGCAGGCGCTGCTCCGCGATGCCGAACGCGGCGTTGCGCAGCTGGCGCATGGAGCGGCTCATCTGGCGGGCCACCAGACCGGCCAGGATGAACGCGGCCAGCAGGGCGATCAGGACGGCCGCGCCGGTGATGAACGTCGACTGCTTGGCGTCGTCGGCGATGTCGGCCGCCTCGTGCACCGCGGTGTCGGCCATGTCCGACTCGATCGTGCGGTAGGCGTCGAACTTGAGGGTGTTGACCGCCCACCAGTTCTGCGGGGTGACGCCCTTCTGGGCGATCTGGGCGCGCTCGGCGGGGTCGGTGGACGTCAGCGAGGCCAGGGTCGCGACCATGTCGGTCGGGTTGGCCGGCGGAGCGACGTAGTCCGGGTCCTTGGCCTTGGCCTCCCGGACCATCTCGGCGCCCTTGGACTGGATCTCCTGCTGCAGCGCCTGGAGCTTGTCCGCATCGGCCTGGGTGCCGGCGCCGAGGTACTCCTCGGCGGCGATGCCCTCCAGGTAGGCGTAGGAGGACAGGGCCACCCGCTGGCTGGCCAGGCTGCCTGTGCCCGGACCCGGCTTGACCAGCATGTGCATGCCGATCGAGCGCTCCAGGGACAGCGCGGCCTTGGTGAGGGAGATGGCGTAGACACTACGGCCGTAGGAAGTGATGTTGCCGGTGCCCAGGCCGAGTTCGTTGGCGAACTCCATCAGCGGGTGGGCGACCTTGACGTAGCCCTCCTCGGTCTGCACGCCGGTGAGCTTGGAGCTGTACGCGGCGGCGCGCAGCGCCTGGAGTTCGGGTTCGGTCTCGCGGAACAGCTTCAGGCGGCGTTCCAGACCGGCCTTGTGCGGCATGTCCTTGGCGGCCTGGTCGAAGTTCTGGGCGGCCTGGTCGGTCAGTTGCCGGGCCTTCGCGACCGTCGAGTCGCTCGGACCCTTGCCCTGGAGCAGGGGAGCGGCCGAGATGTCGCGCTCATTGTACAGGGCGTCGGCGTAGGTCAGGGAGGCGCGCACCAGACGCGCGGTCTTCTCCGCGTCCTGGGCGTCCTGCCAGGTTCCGATCGAACTCTTGACCTGGAAGCCGCCCATGACGAGGCCGACCAGCACGGGTATGAGCAGGATCGCGTTCAGCCGGGTGGGTACCCGCCAGTTGCGGGGGGAGAGACGGCCCCCGCTGGGGGAGGGAACGGCCGCCGACTCCGAACCGGGCACGTGTGCGGGCGCCGCACCGCGCGGCGGCGGGGTGAAGTTGCCCCGGGCCGACGGCTCGGAGCCGTTCTTGCTTCGCCTCACTCGACCAACAACCTCTCGGCGGTCGGCACCTACGTCGTGCCGCACTTTCTCAGAGCCCTGTCCGCCGCGGACGACTCCGTACTGGTGAGTACGTCCTTGACCATGGGGCAGTTCAGGCATTCCAGCACGCCGACATGCGCTCTTCCAAACAGTTGGAACCGCAGGTCCAGCGTGATGTAAGCCCCAGATAAAACGGTCATAAAGAGCGAGCCGCGCCAAAAGGCGGGGTGATTGTGCGCGCAGCGAGACCGGATGTGCGCGACGCGTGGCCGTACCACCCGATTCCTCTGCCGAAACGTTATGAACACCAGGGCCGGCCGTGTCAAAGGACACAGCCGGCTCCGATGCGTCTACGTCGATCGTTACGACAACTGCCGTACGCACCTGCCTACTTGTAGGGGTGTGCGGTCGGCGGCTGCCGTTCGGAACGAGGAGCGGGGCTACCGCAGGCGGGCCATCAGGGCGTGTTCCACCAGCGTGATCAGGGCGGACTTGGCGTCCGCGCGGTGCCGGGCGTCGGTGGTGATGATCGGTGCGTCCGGGCCGATCTGGAGCGCCTCGCGGACCTCGTCCGGGGTGTACGGCTGCTGGCCGTCGAAGCCGTTGAGGGCGATGACGAACGGCAGACCGCTGTTCTCGAAGTAGTCCACCGCGGGGAAGCAGTCGGCCAGACGCCGGGTGTCGACGAGGACCACCGCGCCGATGGCGCCGCGGACCAGGTCGTCCCACATGAACCAGAAGCGGTCCTGTCCGGGCGTGCCGAACAGGTAGAGGATCAGGTCCTGGTCCAGGGTGATACGGCCGAAGTCCATCGCCACCGTGGTGGTGGTCTTGTCCCCGGTGTGGGTCAGGTCGTCGATGCCCGCCGAGGCGGACGTCATGACGGCCTCCGTGCGCAGCGGGTTGATCTCCGAGACGGCGCCGACGAACGTGGTCTTGCCCACGCCGAAGCCGCCCGCCACCACGATCTTCGCCGAGGTGGTCGCCCGGCCCGCGTCAGAGCTTGCGAAGTCCACTGAGCACCCTTTCGAGCAGCGTCACGTCCGGAGCGCCACCGTTGTTCTCGTCGCCGCCCGGCTGGTGGATCGCCACCAGACCGGCTTCGGCCAGGTCCGCGACCAGGATCCGCGCCACACCCAGCGGCATGGTCAGCAGCGCCGACACCTCGGCGACCGACTTCACCTCGCGGCACAGATGGCAGATCCGCTGGTGCTCCGGGAGCAGTCCCATCAGCGCTGCCGGGTCGGCCGTGGTGCTGATCAGCGCCTCGATGGCGAGCTGGTAGCGCGGCCGGGTCCGGCCGCCGGTCATCGCGTACGGACGGACCAGCGGCTGGTCGCCCTCTTCCCCGTACGGCTCGGCGTACGGATCATGATGGGCGGTGGGCGGGGTCATGAATCCTCCGGGCGGGACAGCAAGTCGGTCGGGCAAGCCGTCGGACGGGGCCGGTGGGGGGATTGTGGCGGCCGGACGGTGATTTGGTGAGACGGGTGGTGCCGGGGCCGGTCAGTGGAGCAGACTGCCCTGTAGTTCGGCGCGCAGGTCGGGCGTGAGCACCGCCCCCGCACGGTCGACGAGGAGCGCCATCTCGTAGCCGACGAGGCCGATGTCGCACTCGGGGTGGGCCAGTACCGCCAGGGACGACCCGTCCGAGACGGACATGAGGAACAGAAAGCCGCGCTCCATCTCCACGACCGTCTGCGCCACGTCGCCGCCCTCGAAGATCCGGGAGGCCCCGGCGGTCAGCGAGGTCAGGCCGGACGCGACCGCCGCGAGCTGGTCGGCGCGGTCACGCGGAAAGCCTTCGGACATCGCCAGAAGGAGTCCGTCCGCGGACACCACGACGGTGTGCGACACCCCCGGGGTGTTGTCCACGAAGTTCGTGATCAACCAGTTGAGGTTCTGTGCCGCCTGGCTCATCTGGCTCAACTAACGCTCCTGCTGGTGAGTGGGGCTCGGGAAGCTGCCCGTCTGACCGGAACCGGCCTGACGACCCTGCGCGATGCCCCGACGGAGATTGGTCAGCCGGCCGCGTACGTCGTCGGGCGAACGCGAGACCTGCGGACCGCTCTGGTGCTGTTGCTGCTGAGCCGTGCCCGGGACGAGGTTCGCCCGGGGCACCCGGCGCGGCAGGCCGGAGGTGGTGACGCCGCCCGCGGCCGGCTGCCGTACGCGCTCCGCCTGACGGACGAGTTCGTCGTTGGGCGAGGTGCGCCAGGCGGGAGCCGCGGGACGCTGGGGGCCCGTGGGGGCCTGGTGCTGCGGGGCGACCGGAGCCGGCCGGCCCGCCTGCTGCCGTTCACCGCGGAACCAGTTGGTCTCCAGGGTGTCGTACAGCGGGGTGCGGCCGTCGCCCGGACCCGTGGCCGGCGGCAGCGCCTCCGGCTCACGACGGACCGGACGCCGCTGCGGGGCCTGCTGCTGCGGGGCCTGCTGCTGCGGGGCCGGCCGGTGCGGGGCGCCGAAGTCGGCCGGGCCGGTCTGCGGCCGCTCGAACTGACCGGTGGACGAGGGGTCCTGACGGCCGGGCAGGGTGTGCTGACCGGTGTTGCCGCCGTCATAGCCGGGCTGCGGGTACTGGCCGGTGGAGCCGTTGTCGTAGGCCTGCGGCGCGGCGTACTGGCCGGTGGAGCCGTTGTCGTAGGCCTGCGGCGCGGCGTACTGGCCGGTCGAGCCGTTGTCGTAGGCCTGCGGCGCGGCGTACTGGCCGG
>NZ_JBSFRB010000032.1:56777-100804 GCF_053589015.1 Streptomyces sp. NPDC003393
GTCGAGCCGTTGTCGTAGGCCTGCGGGGCCGCGAACTGGCCCGTGTCGGAGGGGTTGTTCCGCGGGGCGTTCGGCGCGGACGGACCGAAGATGTCCGAGCGCTGGAACGAGCCCGTGTTCTGCCCGGCGCCCACGCCGGGAGCGGGGAACTGGCCGGTGTTCTGGTTGCCGTTCGCACCCGCGGGCGGGGCGTCGAAGTTCGGGCGGGGGAACGACGAGGTGTCCGCCGGGCCGCTCGGCCCCTGCCGGTCGTCGAACGCGGGAACCACGGGTATCTGGGCCGTGGAGCCCGGACCCCGGTGGTCCTCGATGCGCGGCATGCGGGACGTGTGCGCCTGCTCGGCCTCGTCATGACCGCGCGGCGCGTCCGGCCCCGTCGCGGCTTCGTTGCCCCAACTCGGCGTCCGCTGCTGCGGGTTGCTGCCGGGCAGCTCGGCACGCGGACCACCGCGCGGGGGAAGCTGCGGCTGCCCGCCCTGCTCGGCACCGGCCGCGCGCCGCGGGGCCGCGCCACCGGGCGCGTTCCCGCCGAAGGCGTCCTGCCGGTTGTTGCCGAAGGCGTCCTGGCGGCCACCGCCGAAGGCGTCCTGGCGGCCTCCGTCGGCGTAGCCCGGACGGCCGTCCGCGGACCGGCCGTCATCGAAGCCCTGTGGGGCGCCCGTGGCCTGAAGACCCTGCGGCGTACGGCCGCCGAAGCCCCCGCCCGCCCCCGCCGGAGCGGGACGGCCCTGCTGGGGCTGCGTCGGACCCTGCGGTCCGCGGGGCGCGCCGGGGCCACCCGGTGCACCGGGCCCGCCCTGTCGGCCGCCCGTGCCGGGCAGCGCGGCCCGGGGGCCCTGACCGGCGCCGAGCTGACCGCTCGGAGCGGCTCCGGCACCGAGCCGGCCGGCCCCGCCGGCGCCCAGCGCACCGCCGCCCGCCTGACCGTTCTGGCGTCGTGCCGCGGCCGCGCCGGCGGCGGCAGCGGCGGCAGCCGGTCCGCCCGCGCCCGGGCCACCGGGCTTGCCGGAGCCCGGCTTCTTGCCGCCCTGGGCGACGTCCACCGGCAGCATGACGAGGGCGGTCGTACCGCCGGAGTCCGACGGACGCAGCTGGATGCGGATGCCGTGCCGCTGGGACAGCCGGCCGACCACGAACAGACCCATGCGGCGGGAGACGGAGACGTCCACGGTGGGCGGCGAGGCGAGCCGCTCGTTGATCGCGGCCAGGTCCTCGGGGGAGAGGCCGATACCGGTGTCGTGGATCTCGATGAGCACTCGGCCGTCGGGCAGCGCGTGACCGGTGACCTTGACCTTCGTCTGCGGCGAGGAGAACGAGGTCGCGTTCTCCAGCAGCTCGGCCAGCAGGTGCACGAGGTCGTTGACGACGCGGCCGGCGACCTCGGTGGTCGGCACGGCGGCCAGCTCGATGCGCTCGTACTGCTCCACCTCGGACGCGGCGGCGCGGAGCACGTCGACCAGCGGGACCGGGCGCGTCCAGCGCCGGCCGGGTTCCTCACCCGCGAGGACGAGGAGGTTCTCACCGTTACGGCGCATACGCGTGGCGAGGTGGTCGAGCTTGAACAGCGAGGACAGCTGGTCCGGGTCGGCCTCGCGGGACTCCAGTTCGGAGATCAGCGACAGCTGGCGCTGGATCAGACCCTGGGACCGGCGCGAGAGGTTGGTGAACATCGCGTTGACGTTGCCCCGCAGCAGGGCCTGCTCGGCGGCCAGACGGACCGCCTCGCGGTGCACCTCGTCGAAGGCCGAGGCCACCTGGCCGATCTCGTCCCGGGAGTGCACACCGACCGACTCCACGGACGTGTCCACGTCCTGCGGGTCGGACTCCGACAGCTGCTTGACCAGCTCGGGCAGGCGTTCCTGGGCGACCTTGGTGGCGGTCTCCTGGAGCCGGCGCAGCGAACGGATCATGGAGCGGGCCACGACGAAGGCGCCGACCAGCGACACACCGAGGACCAGGAGGATCAGCGCACCGGAGATGATGGCGTCCTGCTCGGTGGTGCTGCGCAGCTCGCGGGCCTTCTGGTCCATGTTCTCGAGCAGCGTGTGCTCGATGTTCTTCATCTGCTGGATCTTGGTCGAGCTGTCGTCGACCCAGTCGCGGTAGGAGCGCTTGTCCTGCTGCTGCAGACCGTTGTCGCTGTCCAGGGCGCGCTTGGCGTAGGTGTCCGCGGCCTTGATCGTCGGGTTGCCCTCTTCGATGGGCCGAAGGAGGTCGTCGACACCGCTGCCGTAGATGTTGCGGAAGCTGTTGAGCTCCGAGGTCTGGCCCTCCAGCGCCGACTCCGCGTACAGGCGGTCGTTCCTGGAGAGGTGCCCCTGGGTGGTGTTGTTCGCCGGCAGCGCGGCCGCGATGACGGCACGCTGGACGGAGGCGTACTCCTTGGCCGAGGAGAACGCGGCGAGCGCGCGGGTGCGCTGGATCATCTCCGGGTTGCTGGTCGCCTCGGCCATGTCCTGCGACAGGCCGAGCAGCTCGGTGATGAGCCGGTGGTAGGCCTCGACGGTGCGGGCCGAGTTGCCCTCGTCCTCGTAAGCGGTCTTGCGGATCTTGCCGAGGCCGTTGAGCTCGCTGGCGAGGCCGACGAGGGTGTCGCGGACGCCCTGGAGGTTGCCGTCCTTGCTGGCGGCGTCGATCTCCTCGGAGGCGTCGAGGAAGTTGGTCTTGGCCCGGTCGGTCTTGTCCCGGAAGCCCTTGACGGCGATCGCGGTCGCGCTGGACGGGTGGGACAGCGGGCCGGCCGACTGGTCGCGCTCGTCCTGGAGCGCCATCGCCAGCTCGGTGGCCTGCTGGGTCATGTCGGTCAGCAGCTTCATGTTGTCCAGCTGCTGGATGTCGTCCATGTTCTCGCTGATGCGCAGCGCACCCAGCGAGGTGGCCGCGACCACGGGCAGCGCCAGCAGCGAGACCAGGCGGGTGGAGATGCGCCAGTTGCGCATCGCGATCCGCGAGCCGGTGCTGACGTGGCCCGTACTGCCGGCCGCCCTCACCGTCGGCGCGGAACTCGCCGACGCCGCCGGGCGGGCCGCGGCGGCACGCCCCGGATGTTCGCCGCCGTCACCGGACGGGGCCGGGCCCGGGTTCTGGGCGTGCTGGGGCGAGGAGCTGCCCTTCATGGGGCCAGTTCCGTCGTGCGACTCCGGCTCCGCCGAAGCGCTGCCATCCCTCTTGAAACGTCCCTGCACTAGCGTCGCAACCTCTGGACCAGGCGCCCTTCCGCTCACGCGGAAGGGCGGTGTCGGCGTTGTGGGGAACGCCCTGAAAACATTCCCCGGGTGGTCGTGAGTGACCGGCGCTGGTTCCCCCTTCTCGCCGCCACTCGGCGCTGCGTTGCGCCCCCTGCGCGCCGGCTCGATCCCGCGGCGGTCCGTGGCATTCCAGCACAGTGCAGGATCTCCAACAAGGCATGTGGGTCAGGCTGTGACCTCCGTGACACCGCGTGAGTGACGCGTTACGCGAAGTGGAATGTGAGCTCCTGCATTCCGGACATATCCCTACGAGCCGACGAGCAGCCTCAGGTGTCCCAGTCGCCATGATCGGGAGCGGAATGATGGTTTCAGAGGCTCAATGTCCGTTTCGTCAAGTTGAGACGGAGCCAGAAATTGTCCGGATTGTGGACGAGGCAGTGACCAAACTCACACGGGAATCACGGGGTCTTCACGTCTGCGGCGGGAATTGCATGTTTAGCCTGACGCTTTACAGAGATGGCAAAACCGACAACGCGCCCACGCGGCGGGCTCGTACCGCCCTCCAGGCGCCCGCAGACGACAAGGTCTCTTACAGCCGTGAAGACGACGATGATGTTCCGCAACATAGCCAACCCCCGGCGCACGACCCTGGCGCACCTCGAGGACGCCGAGGCCCTGCGCACGCCGGACCTGCCGGAGCATTCCGTCTCCCTGCCCACCCAGACCGCCAACCCCCGGCGCACCGTGCTCATGGAGGTCCCGGTCACGGCCTCCGTCACGGAGTAGTACGCGCGCCGCGCGCGGCTTGCTCACCGCCGACGGCCGGGCCGCACGGAGAGCTGCGGGAAAGACCAGGGGCGCCTCACCACGCGGGGCGCCCCTGACGCGTGTCCGGGTCCGCGCCGGGCCGTCCGCGCCCGCACCGGCCGGACCCGCCACGGCAGTGCGCCAGGCGCTGGGGACCCCACGCGGCACCCCCTGCCGCGTTAGCCTGGAGCGTCAGACTCCTCCCAGCTCATCAAGGGGCCAAGCAACCCGTGCGCATCGCCAGGTTCTCCATCGACGGGAACGTCGCCTTCGGCGCGGTCGAGGGCGACCAGCCGGACGAGCTCGTCCTCGACATCATCAAGGGCATCCCGTTCGCGGACTTCGAACTCTCCGGCACCAAGGTGCCGCTGAGCAAGGTACGGCTGCTGCCGCCGGTGCTTCCCAACAAGGTCGTGGCCTTCGGCCGCAACTACGCCGAGCACGCACGCGAACTCGGCAACGAGGTGCCGGACGCCCCGTTCGCCTTCTTCAAGCCGTCCACCTCGGTGATCGGCCCCGGCGACCCCGTCCAGTACCCCTCCTTCTCCCAGGAACTGCACCACGAGGCCGAACTGGCCGTGGTGATCGGCCGCCTGTGCCGCGAGGTCCCGCGCGACCGCGTCCAGGACGTGATCTTCGGTTACACCTGTGCCAACGACATCACCGCCCGCGACGTCCAGCGGCGCGAGAAGCAGTGGGCGCGGGCCAAGGGCTTCGACACCTCCTGCCCACTGGGCCCCTGGGTGGAGACGGACATCGACCTGGCCGCCGCGTCCGACCTGACCATCCAGCTCACCGTCAACGGCGAGCAGCGGCAGCTGGGCCGCACCAGCGAGATGATCCACCCCATCGAGGATCTGATCGTCAACATCACCGAGGCCATGACGCTGCTCCCCGGCGACGTGATCCTCACGGGCACCCCGGCAGGGGTCGGCCCCCTGAACGTCGGCGACGAGGTCGCCGTCACCATCGAAGGCATCGGCACTCTCACCAACAAGGTTGTCAAGCGTGGCTAGCGCACCCGGCACTCCCGTACGCGTCCGTTTCTGCCCCTCGCCCACCGGTAACCCCCACGTGGGTCTGGTCCGCACCGCCCTGTTCAACTGGGCGTTCGCCCGGCACCACCAGGGCACCCTGGTCTTCCGCATCGAGGACACCGACGCGGCGCGCGACTCCGAGGAGTCGTACAACCAGCTGCTCGACGCGATGCGCTGGCTGGGCTTCGACTGGGACGAGGGCCCCGAGGTCGGCGGCCCGCACGCGCCGTACCGCCAGTCGCAGCGCATGGACATCTACAAGGACATCGCCCGGAAGCTGCTCGACGCCGGCCACGCCTACCACTGCTACTGCTCGCAGGAGGAGCTGGACAGCCGCCGCGAGGCCGCCCGCGCCGCGGGCAGGCCGTCCGGCTACGACGGCCACTGCCGCAACCTGAGTGCCGAGCAGGTCGAGGAGTACCGGGCGCAGGGCCGTACGCCCATCGTCCGCTTCCGCATGCCCGACGAGACCATCACCTTCACCGACCTGGTCCGCGGCGAGTTGACCTTCACCCCGGAGAACGTGCCGGACTACGGCATCGTCCGCGCGAACGGCGCCCCTCTCTACACGCTGGTCAACCCGGTCGACGACGCGCTGATGGAGATCACCCACGTCCTGCGCGGCGAGGACCTGCTCTCCTCCACACCGCGGCAGATCGCCCTGTACAAGGCGCTCATCGAGCTGGGCGTCGCGCGGCGGATCCCGGAGTTCGGCCACCTGCCGTACGTGATGGGCGAGGGCAACAAGAAGCTGTCCAAGCGCGACCCGCAGTCGTCGCTGAACCTCTACCGCGAGCGCGGCTTCCTGCCCGAGGGCCTGCTCAACTACCTGTCCCTGCTCGGCTGGTCGCTCTCGGCCGACCAGGACATCTTCTCCGTCGAGGAGATGATCGCGGCCTTCGAGATCTCGGACGTGAACCCCAACCCGGCGCGCTTCGACCTGAAGAAGTGCGAGGCGATCAACGCCGACCACATCCGCATGCTGGATGTGAAGGACTTCGCGGAGCGCTGCCGTCCCTGGCTCCAGGCGCCGTTCGCGCCCTGGGCGCCGGAGGACTTCGACGAGGGCAAGTGGCAGGCCGTCGCCCCGCACGCGCAGACCCGGGTGAAGGTGCTGTCGGAGATCACGGACAACGTCGACTTCCTGTTCCTGTCCGAGCCGGTCGAGGACGAGGCGAGCTGGACGAAGGCGATGAAGGAGGGCAGCGACGCTCTGCTGCGGACGGCCCGCGAGAAGCTGGAGTCGGCCGACTGGACCTCCCCCGACTCCTTGAAGGAGGCCGTCCTGGCCGCCGGCGAGGCCCACGGCCTCAAGCTCGGCAAGGCCCAGGCCCCGGTCCGCGTCGCCGTCACCGGCCGCACCGTGGGTCTGCCCCTCTTCGAGTCCCTGGAGGTCCTGGGCAAGGACAAGACCCTGGCCCGCATCGACACCGCCCTGGCGAAGCTCGCCGCGTAGCCGGTCCCGCGAGAGGGGCGGCAACCGGAACTCCGCTTGCCGCCCCTTTCGCGTGGTCGTCGGTCGTCCATGCTCCACGCTCCGCATCGGCTGTTCGCCGGCCCATCGGCGGTACGGTCGGTCCCATGAGCATCCGAGCCGTCCTGTGGGACGTGGACGACACGCTGTTCGACTACACCGCGGCGGACCGGGCCGGGATGCGGGCGCATCTGGTGGCCGAGCGGTTGCTCGACGGGTACGGGTCGGCGGAGGAGGCCCTGGCGCACTGGCGGCGGATCACCGACGCCCAGTGGGCGCGCTTCTCCGCCGGGGAGTCGTCCTTCGAGGGGCAGCGGCGGGACCGGGTGCGGGTCTTCCTCGGGCGGCCGGAGCTGACCGACGCCGACGCCGACGCGTGGTTCGAGCGCTACATGAGGCACTACGAGGCCGCCTGGGCCCTCTTCCCCGACGTACTGCCCGCCCTGGACGCCCTCGCCGGTGACTACCGGCACGCCGTGCTGTCCAACTCCAGCCTGCACGTCCAGGAGCGCAAGCTGCGCGTACTCGGCGTGCGCGACCGCTTCGAGGCGGTGCTGTGCGCCGCGGAGCTGGGGGTGTCGAAGCCCGCGGCCGGGGCGTTCCACGCGGCCTGCCAGGCGCTGTCGCTCGCCCCGCACCAGGTCGCCTACGTGGGCGACCATCCGGAGGTCGACGCGCGGGGCGCGGCCGCGGCCGGTCTGCTGTCCGTCTGGATCGACCGTGACGGAGGGCGCCACGGCGGACCCGATGATTCCGGTGGTCCCGGGGGTGCGGGGGACGCCGTCCCGCGCCGGATCGCCTCCCTCGCCGAACTTCCGGCGGTGCTCGGCGTCGATACCCGTTTTGGAGCCCCGTCCACCTTCGGGTAATGTTCTTCCTGCGCCGCGGGAGCGGGCCGGAAGGCCGCGAACCCGACGGCGCACCAGCTAGAACAAGAACCCCTCCGGGGCTTGCGTTCCAGTGGCCTATGGTGTAATTGGCAGCACGACTGATTCTGGTTCAGTTAGTCTTGGTTCGAGTCCAGGTAGGCCAGCTCGCAGAGCTCATCTGCACCGCGGATCTCATCCGCAAGCCCCCGTTGTGTAGCGGCCTAGCACGCTGCCCTCTCAAGGCAGTAGCGCCGGTTCGAATCCGGTCGGGGGTACAGATCCTTCCCGCGAGGACAGCCGGGTCGCTCCCGTTGTCCCCGATGCAGGATCGCCAGGGCCCCCGTTGTGTAGCGGCCTAGCACGCCGCCCTCTCAAGGCGGTAGCGCCGGTTCGAATCCGGTCGGGGGTACTGAAGGTGATGACCGCAATGGTCTAAACCACCTTGGTCTATGGTGTAATCGGCAGCACGACTGATTCTGGTTCAGTTAGTCTTGGTTCGAGTCCAGGTAGACCAGCTGATCTGCGGAAACGCAAGATCACGCCCCCGTTGTGTAGCGGCCTAGCACGCCGCCCTCTCAAGGCGGTAGCGCCGGTTCGAATCCGGTCGGGGGTACGCAGTCGGAAGGGCCCTCCCGCGGGAGGGTCTTTCGGCATGTCCGGGCAACCGCGCTCGGAGTCCGGGCGCGGCCCCGCCGGCACTCTTCCGGCGCAAGCCCCCCGACTCACTTTTCGCCGAACCGCCGCCACGACTCCTCGGCCTCCGCCAGCCGGCGCAGGCTGAGCAGTACCGGCTCGTACAGCACGGTCAGCGCTACGGCCGCCTCCACCTGCTCGTCCGGCGTCCCGTACCGCTCGACCAGGTCCAGGTCGGTGGTCGCGATCCGCTCCATCGCGCGGGCGTACGGCTCCAGGTCGGCGGTGGCGGACGGATAGCCGAGCCGGGCGAGCGTGGCGATCGCGGTGACCAGCATTCCGTACGCCGGCGCGGTCGGGGTCCCCTCGGACGGCCCGCCGTAGTGCCAGCCGAGCCGGTCCATGAGCTCGGCGGCGGTACGCCGGGCGGAGTCGGTGGCCGGGTCGTCCTCGTCGGGCGCCGGGCCGTGCGGCAGGGCCCATACGGCCGTGCCCAGCCGGCTGTTCCGGTCCAGACCCTCGTCCTGGAGGGCGGCGAGCACGTCACGCGCCGAGTTCACCGGAATCCGGCCCACCTGGATCAGTGCCCGCACCAGGCGCAGCCGCCGCAGATGCCCCTCGTCGTACTCGGCCTGGGTGGCCGTCACCCGGCGGCCGGGGTGCAGCAGTCCCTCGCGCAGGTAGTACTTGATCGTCGCCGTGGAGACCCCGCTGCGTGTGCTCAGCTCCGCCAGTCGCATCCCGGTGTCGTGCCCTTTCCCTCTCGCCCCGCTCGTGCTGCTCGAATGCTCTTGCGCCCGAGCTTGGGTAGTGCCACTATCCAAGCATGGATAGTGTAGCTATCCAATAACCGGTCGAGGCCGCCGACTCGGTTCGGCATGAGGGATGGGGGACGTCATGGGTGCGAAGCTGATCGAAGGACGGATGACTGCCGCGGGCGAGGGTGAGGTGGTGGTCTTCCTGATCGGCATGCGGATCAACCGCTTCGCGGCGCTACGGAGTTGGTGGCCGGTCGCCAGGGCGATGGGGCCGATGATCGCGGAGCTGGCCCGCGACAAGGACGGCGGACTGCTGGGCAGCAAGTTCCTGTTCGGCGGGGTGCGGGAGTTCTACCTGGTCCAGTACTGGGAGTCGAAGGAGAAGCTCCTCGCCTACGCCGCCGCCCCGGACCGCCACCACCGTCCGGCCTGGGCCGCCTTCAACAGGAGGCTGCGGGAGGGGAAGGGGAAGGTCGGCTTCTGGCACGAGACGTACGTCGTGGCGGCGGGTTCCCATGAGTCGATCTACATGAACATGCCCGAGTACGGCCTGGGCAGGGCCACCGGAGTCGTCCCGGTGGGCCACCGTGGGGACCGGGCGGCGGACCGTCTCCGGGCCTTCTGACGAGGGCGGAGGCCGGCCGGTCCGTTCGCCGGTCGGGTCCCTCGGCGGGTCTGCCCGGTCGGGGGCGCGTCGGCGCGCACCGCGATTTTCCGTTCGCCCGGCCGCGAGGCGGCTCACCGGGGGCGGTCGTGTACCGCTCGGCAGGGCCTGCCGCGGCGTTGAGGCCGGCCCTGTCCTGGCGGGTGTGAGTGGTGGGTGCGTCAGCCGGAGCGGCGCAGGGCCTCGGAGAGGCGGCCGGCGGCGTCTATGACCGCCTGGGCGTGCATGCGGCCCGGGTGGCGCGTGAGGCGTTCGATGGGACCGGACACGGACACCGCGGCCACCACCCGGTTCGACGGGCCGCGCACCGGCGCGGAGACGGACGCGACGCCCGGCTCGCGCTCGCCGATCGACTGCGCCCAGCCCCGGCGGCGTACGCCCGACAGGGCCGTCGCCGTGAAGCGGGCGCCCTGGAGGCCGCGGTGCAGCCGCTCCGGCTCCTCCCAGGCCATCAGCACCTGCGCCGAGGAACCCGCCTTCATCGTCAGCGTCGAACCGACCGGGACCGTGTCCCGAAGGCCGGACAGGCGCTCGGCCGCGGCGACGCAGATGCGCATGTCGCCCTGGCGGCGGTAGAGCTGCGCGCTCTCCCCGGTGACGTCCCGGAGATGGGTGAGCACCGGGCCCGCGGTGGCGAGGAGACGATCCTCACCCGCGGCCGCGGCCAGTTCCGCGAGGCGGGGGCCGAGAATGAATCGACCCTGCATGTCGCGCGCCACCATGCGGTGGTGTTCCAGGGCCACGGCCAGCCGGTGGGCCGTGGGTCGTGCCAGTCCCGTCGCCGCGACCAGACCCGCGAGGGTGGCCGGACCGGACTCCAGGGCGCTCAGGACAAGGGCTGCCTTGTCCAGGACGCCGACGCCGCTACTGTTGTCCATGCAACGATACTCGCGTCTCACTCTGTGAAACGCAAGTTCAATTTTCCGTGGAACACGCCACCCTTGATGTCACGAAGGCACAGCGGCCCGCGGATCAACGGGCCTGGTGGCGGTCGCCCGGACGCAGGGGCGCGGGCGACGCCTCCTCAAGATCTCTAGTTGGGTCGGTGGACACGTGCCGGCCGGAGGGAACAGCGATGGGTAGGACACTCGCGGAGAAGGTCTGGGACGACCACGTCGTCCGGCGCGCCGAGGGCGAGCCCGACCTCCTCTTCATCGATCTGCACCTGCTGCACGAGGTGACCAGCCCCCAGGCCTTCGACGGCCTGCGCAAGAGCGGGCGCGGTGTGCGCCGCCTCGACCTGACCATCGCCACCGAGGACCACAACACCCCGACCCTGGACATCGACAAGCCGATCGCGGACCCGGTCTCCCGCGCCCAGCTGGAGACGCTGCGCAAGAACTGCGCCGACTTCGGCGTCCGGCTGCACCCGCTGGGCGACGTGGAGCAGGGCGTGGTCCACGTGGTGGGACCGCAGCTGGGCCTCACTCAGCCCGGCACGACCGTCGTCTGCGGCGACTCGCACACCTCCACGCACGGCGCCTTCGGCGCGCTGGCGTTCGGCATCGGCACCTCCCAGGTCGAGCACGTGCTGGCCACCCAGACACTGCCGATGGCCCGCCCGAAGACCATGGCGATCACCGTCGACGGTGAACTGCCCGAGGGCGTCACGGCCAAGGACCTGATCCTGGCGATCATCGCCAGGATCGGCACCGGCGGCGGCCAGGGCTACATCCTGGAGTACCGCGGCTCCGCCATCGAGAAGCTGTCGATGGAGGCCCGCATGACCATCTGCAACATGTCGATCGAGGCCGGCGCCCGGGCGGGCATGATCGCCCCAGACGAGACCACGTTCGAGTACCTCAAGGGCCGCCCGCACGCCCCCGAGGGCGCCGACTGGGACGCCGCGGTCGCGTACTGGAAGACGCTGAGGTCCGACGACGACGCCGAGTTCGACGCCGAGGTCGTCATCGACGCCGCCGAACTGTCCCCGTTCGTCACCTGGGGCACCAACCCCGGCCAGGGTGCGCCGCTTTCGGCGTCCGTCCCCGACCCGGCTTCGTACGAAGACGCTTCGGAGCGCCTGGCCGCCGAAAAGGCCCTGGAGTACATGGCGTTGGAGGCCGGACAGCCGCTGCGCTCCGTCAAGGTGGACACCGTCTTCGTAGGCTCCTGCACCAACGGGCGCATCGAGGACCTGCGGGCCGCCGCCGCGGTCCTGAAGGACCGCAAAGTCGCCGACGGCGTACGGATGCTGGTCGTCCCCGGCTCCGCGCGCGTCGGCCTGCAGGCCGTCTCCGAGGGCCTGGACGTGGTCTTCAAGGAGGCCGGCGCCGAATGGCGGCACGCCGGCTGCTCGATGTGCCTGGGCATGAACCCCGACCAGCTGGCCCCGGGCGAGCGCTCCGCCTCCACCTCCAACCGCAACTTCGAGGGCCGGCAGGGCAAGGGCGGCCGTACGCACCTGGTGTCGCCGCAGGTCGCGGCCGCCACCGCCGTCCTGGGCCACCTGGCCTCCCCGGCCGACCTGTCCGACGCCGCAACCCGCACGCCCGCTGGAGTCTGATCAATCATGGAAGCCTTCACCACCCACACCGGCCGGGCCGTCCCGCTGCGCCGCTCCAACGTCGACACCGACCAGATCATCCCCGCCCACTGGCTCAAGAAGGTCACCCGCGACGGGTTCGAGGACGGGCTGTTCGAGGCCTGGCGCAAGGACCCCGAGTTCGTGCTCAACCGCGCCGAGCGAGAGGGCGCCACGGTCCTGGTCGCCGGCCCCGACTTCGGCACCGGCTCCTCCCGTGAGCACGCCGTCTGGGCGCTCCAGAACTACGGCTTCAAGGCCGTGATCTCCTCCCGCTTCGCCGACATCTTCCGCGGCAACTCGCTGAAGAACGGCCTGCTCACGGTGGTCCTGGAGCAGAAGATCGTGGACGCGCTGTGGGAGCTCACGGAGCGGGACCCGCAGGCCGAGATCACCGTCGACCTCGTCGAGCGCGAGGTACGCGCCGAGGGGATCACCGCCTCCTTCGAGCTGGACGAGAACTCCCGCTGGCGGCTGCTGAACGGCCTGGACGACATCTCGATCACCCTGCGCAACGAGGAGGACATCGCCGCCTACGAGGCGAAGCGCCCGTCCTTCAAGCCGCGCACGCTGCCGGTCTGATCAACGGCTGGTTTCGGCCACCGCGAAACGCCCCTGTACCCCCGATCGCCACGATCGGGGGTACAGCCGTTTTTCCGGTCCGCCCCCCCGGCGCGCCGCCGTGCGGCAGAGCAACTTCCCACGTTAGGACGGTTTTTGCCGGGGTACGCGACAGCCGGGGCCCCGGCCGCGGGGCGCGCCCGGAAGGCCGCCCGAGGCGACGAGTTGTGCCCTGCGCAGGCGACAACTCGCCCCAGATGGCACAATCTGTGCATGGACAACGACGGCCAACTCGAGCTCTATACGGCGGTCGCGGGCCAACTCAAGGAAGCGCACGCAAGAGTGCGCGCACTGCAAGTCCCGGAGGGCGTACGGATGGCGCTGACCCGGAAGCTGCTGGTCATTACGGCCGCGGCCAAGCACGATCTTGCCGCTGCGACAAGGCGACTGGAGCGGTTCACGGCGGACCTCGACGAGGGTCGAATCCCCGACGAGGAAGCCTGATCAACTTCGAGGCCGACCGAGTCCGCTGCGGCACAAGGGTGATTAGCCCGTTTCGTGTTTGATTTGCGGTATATATCTGCCTAACGTGCGAAAAGCTTGAACACTTTCGTTCTGGCAAGGTCTCCGAAGGGGAAGACGTGAACAAGGCGCAGCTCGTAGAAGCGATTGCCGACAAGATGGGCGGCCGGCAGCAGGCCGCCGACGCCGTCGACGCGGTGCTGGACGCCATCGTCCGCGCGGTCGTGGCGGGAGACCGGGTCTCGGTCACCGGCTTCGGGTCCTTCGAGAAGGTGGACCGTCCGGCGCGCTATGCCCGCAACCCGCAGACGGGTGAGCGGGTGCGGGTCAAGAAGACCTCCGTTCCCCGCTTCCGGGCCGGCCAGGGCTTCAAGGACCTGGTGAGCGGCTCGAAGAAGCTCCCGAAGCACGACATCGCGGTGAAGAAGGCGCCCAAGGGCAGCCTGACCGGGCCGACCGCCACCATCGCCAAGGCGGCCGGCAAGAAGGCCGCCGCGAAGAAGGCGACGGGTGCGGCCAAGAAGGCCGCCGCGAAGAAGGCGACGGCGAAGAAGGCCCCGGCGAAGAAGACGACCGCGGCGGCCAAGAAGACCACGGCGGCCAAGAAGACCACGGCCGCGGCGAAGAAGACCACGGCCAAGAAGGCCCCGGCGAAGAAGGCGACGGCGAAGAAGGCCCCGGCCAAGAAGTCGACCGCTCGCAAGACCACCGCCAAGAAGAGCACCGCCCGCACCAAGTAGGCGCGAGCAGGTATCCACGCGCCGGGCCGGACTCCCGAGGGAGCCCGGCCCGCGGCGTTTTCGGGTCTCAGAAGGTCTGGAGCGTCACCAGCGTGATCCGCAGGGCGGTCCCCTCGCCCTCCGTCTCGATCCGCACCCGCTGCCCCGGACGCAGCAGCCGCAGACCGCCCGCGTCGAACGCCGCCGCGTCGAAGGGCACCGGGGTGCCGTCGTCCAGAAGCACCTGCCCGCTGCGGCTGTCGGGGTCATACGTGTATGCGGTCGCCTGCATGACGGCCAGCGTAATGCCCGGCAACCACTGGCTGCGGCAGTCGTCCCCGTCGTCCGCGACCGGTGCCTGACGCCTCGGAGGCGCCCGCTCGCGCGATGGCGCCCCCCACCGGCGCCCGGTGGGACGCGGGGTTCGGTGCCCGGGGGCACCCCGCACGCCGTTCAGGCGGTGGGGGAGCGTCGCGAGGCGGAGGGGGCGTCACGGCGGGCCACGGAAACCGACGACGACACGGCGAGGCGCTGCACCAGGCACCCGCGAGCCCGCCGGGGACCGCGGGACAGCCCTCAGGACCCGGGAATCAGCAGCCCCGCCGACACAGCCGCCGTGTGCGGACCCACCCCGAGGGCCAGTGCCGCCCGCAGATCCGCGCCGGTGTCCACGTCCTGGCGTACGGAACCGACCCCGTCGAGCCTCAGTTCCACGGCGCCGGAGGCCCGGTGACGGGCGCGGGAATTCGTCCCGAAACGTGGCCGCAATTCATGCCCCGGGCCCGCCCCGAGAAAGGTTGTTCCGACCCCCGCCGCGTCCGCGAGAAATGCGCGTGGGAATTCTCCGGCCGCGTTCAGAACGCGGTCCAATTCCAGGGGCCGGAGCGCGGGAAGATCGGCGTTCAGTGCCGCGACGGGACTTTCGGGACGCGATGCCCGTACGGCCGCCGCCCCGTGTGCGAGGGCGGCGTTCAGACCGGCGCCCGGCGCGTCCGGGACGATCCGCGCGCCCAGTGCGGCCAGCTCCCGCCCGGCCACGGCGTCGTTCGTGACGACCGCCACATCCGCGACCGCCGGGCAGGCCAGCGCCGCGGCCACGGTGTCCTGCGCGAAGGCGAGGGCGAGGCCCGGGCGGACCCCGTCGTGAGCGGCGTCCGACAGCCTGCTTTTGGCCTGTGTCAAAGGCTTCAGGGGGATGACCAAGGTCCACGGCACGGGCGTTCGCCCCTCTCTCGTCCCCGACATTCTCCCCGGCCCGGCCGGCGCCCGCGGACCCGGCCCGGGACGCCGAACCCCCTGGAAGAGCGGGTGCGGGTGACGGTCGGGCGTACGGTGTTCTCGACAGACCGGCGGCATGGGGCGACACTTGTGCGGCCCCCGGCCCCGGGGGCAGTCCTGGAGGAAGGTGTTCGCGTGCCCCGCCGCAGAATCGGCTTCTGGTACCGCTTCGCAGCGGTGATCTGCAAACCACCACTGCTGGTTCTGATCAAGCGGGACTGGCGTGGAATCGAGAACATGCCGGCCGACGGCGGATTCATCACCGTGGTGAACCACAATTCCCACATCGACCCCTTCGCCTACGCCCACTTCCAGTACAACACCGGGCGGGTGCCCCGCTTCCTGGCGAAGAGCGGGCTTTTCAGGAAGGGACTCGTGGGCGCCGCGATGCGCGGCACCGGCCAGATCCCCGTCTACCGCGAGAGCACGGACGCGCTGAGCGCCTTCCGTGCCGCCATCGACGCCGTGGAGCGCGGCGAGTGCGTCGCCTTCTACCCCGAGGGCACCCTCACCCGCGACCCGAACGGCTGGCCGATGACCGGCAAGACGGGCGCGGCGCGGGTCGCCCTGCAGACCAAGTGCCCGGTGATTCCGGTCGCCCAGTGGGGCGCCAACGAACTCCTGCCGCCGTACGCCAAGAAGCCGAACCTGTGGCCGCGCAAGACCCACCACGTGCTCGCCGGCCCGCCCGTGGACCTGTCGCGCTTCTACGACAAGGAGATGACCCCGGAACTGCTCAAGGAGGTCACCGAGGTCCTCATGGCGGCCGTCACGCGCCAGCTGGAGCAGATCCGCGGCGAGAAGGCGCCCGCCGTGCCCTACGACCCGCGCCGGGAGCGGATCGAGCAGCGCCGCAGGACCCAGGAGCAGAGCCAAACGCAGACCCGGTCCCGGACGCAGGGCATGACCGCGACGGCCGGCCGGCCCGGGCCGGTGGACGGCGAGGCGGCACCGGGAGCGGCGCGGGAAGCCGTCCAGGATGAGGGGCAGGGCACGTGAGCGAGCCGGTCAATCCGGTCAAGCCGGTCAAGGCGGCCGTCTTCGGCACCGGATCGTGGGGCACCGCCTTCGGGACGGTCCTCGCCGACGCCGGCTGCGACGTCACCCTGTGGGCCCGCCGCGCCGAACTCGCCGAGGCGGTCAACTCCACCCGGACCAACCCGGACTACCTGCCCGGCATGGAACTCCCGGAGAACCTGCGGGCCACCGCGGACGCCGCCGAGGCCGCCCGCGACGCCGACTTCACCGTGCTCGCCGTGCCCTCGCAGACCCTGCGGGGCAACCTGGCCCAGTGGCGGCCGCTGCTCGCGCCGGACACGGTGCTGGTCTCGCTGATGAAGGGCGTCGAACTGGGTTCGGCGATGCGCATGAGCGAGGTGATCGAGGACGTCGCCAAGGTCCACGCCGACCGCATCGCCGTCGTCACCGGCCCCAACCTGGCCCGCGAGATCGCCGCCCGCATGCCGGCCGCCGCCGTGGTGGCGTGCACCGACGAGGCGGTCGCCCAGCGGCTCCAGGCCGCCTGCCACACCCCGTACTTCCGCCCGTACACCAACACCGACGTCGTCGGCTGCGAACTGGGCGGGGCCGTCAAGAACGTGATCGGGCTGGCCGTCGGCATCGCGGACGGCATGGGCCTCGGCGACAACGCCAAGGGCTCGCTCATCACCCGCGGACTGGCCGAGACCACCCGGCTGGGGACGGCCCTGGGCGCCGACCCGCTGACCTTCTCCGGACTCGCCGGCCTCGGCGACCTGGTGGCCACCTGCTCCTCGCCGCTGTCGCGCAACCACACCTTCGGCACCAACCTCGGCAAGGGCATGACCCTCCAGGAGACCATCGCGGTCACCAAACAGACCGCCGAGGGCGTCAAGTCGTGCCAGTCCGTGCTGGATCTGGCCCGGCGGCACGGCGTCGACATGCCCATCACCGAGACGGTCGTCGGCATCGTGCACGAGGGCAAGCCCCCGGTGGTCGCCCTCAAGGAGCTGATGTCGCGCAGCGCGAAGCCCGAGCGACGCTGAGCGACCCGGGGCCGCCAACGCTGCCCCGGGGCACTACCAACGGGTACTCTCATCGCGATATGAGCACCGAGAACCTCCCCCAGAGCCCTGAGCAGCCGTCCCGCAAGCCGCGCGTGGCCGTCGTGTTCGGCGGGCGCAGCTCCGAACACGGGATCTCCGTGGTCACCGCCGGCGCGGTGCTGCGCGCGATCGACCGCGCCAAGTACGAGGTCCTGCCGATCGGCATCACGACGGACGGCCGCTGGGCCCTGACCACGGACGAGCCGGAGCGCATGGCGATCACCGACCGCCGTACGCCCAGCGTCGACGAACTCGCCGAGTCCCATGAGGGCGGCGTGGTGCTCCCCGTCGACCCGGCCAACCGCGAAGTGGTCTACAGCGAGCCCGGTTCGGTGCCCAAGGCGCTCGGCGAGGTCGACGTGGTCTTCCCGGTGCTGCACGGCCCCTACGGTGAGGACGGCACCCTCCAGGGCCTGCTGGAGCTGTCCGGAGTGCCCTACGTGGGCTCGGGCGTGCTCGCCTCGGCCGTGGGCCAGGACAAGGAGTACATGAAGCGGGTGTTCACCTCCTTCGGGCTCAAGGTCGGCCCGTACGTGGTGATCCGGCCGCGCGAGTGGGCGGCCGACGCCTCCGCCGCCCGAAAGAAGGTCATCGACTTCGCCGGCGAGCACGGCTGGCCGCTGTTCGTGAAGCCCGCGCGCGCGGGCTCCTCCATCGGCATCACCAAGGTAGAGGACCTCTCGGGTCTGGACGAGGCGATCGAGGAGGCCCGGCGGCACGACCCGAAGGTGCTCGTGGAGGCCGCCGTGCGTGGCCGGGAGATCGAGTGCGGGGTGCTGGAGTTCGAGGACGGCCCGCGCGCCTCCGTACCGGCCGAGATCCCGCCGCCCGAGGCGCACGCGTACTACGACTTCGAGGCGAAGTACATCGACTCCACGCCCGGCATCGTGCCCGCCCCGCTGACCGAGGAGGAGACCGTCGAGGTGCGCCGGCTGGCGGTGGACGCCTTCGAGGCGGCCTCCTGCGAGGGCCTGGTCCGCGCGGACTTCTTCCTCACCGAGGACGGCGAGTTCGTGATCAACGAGATCAACACCATGCCCGGCTTCACGCCCATCTCGATGTACCCGCAGATGTGGCAGGCCACCGGCGTCTCCTACCCGGAGCTGGTGGACCGTCTGATCCGGGCGGCGCTGCGCCGCCCGACCGGACTTCGGTGAGCGCCGTAGGCCTTCTCGTACGCGTCAGTCGGCGATCCCTTCGGGGATCGCCTTCTTGACGGCGGGCGCCAGGCCGACCAGCGGGGCGACCCCGTTTCCGGTGCGACTGTGCGGAATGGTGACCTCCACATAGGCCCTGCGCAGCGTGGTCGTGAAGCGGAAGGATCCGTCGCCCTGCTTCTCCAGCAGCCAGCCGACTCCGTTCACCTCGGCGCCGTCGGCCTCCGGGTCGTTCATCCGGGCGGGTCGCGCGACACCGCAGCGCAGTATGATCGCCGGGCTTCCCCAGCCCGCGGTCAGCGCGGAGGCGGGCCGTGGATCCTCGCGGCTCAGTCCGTCCACCTTCCGCGGCAGCTCCTTGTCCAGGTTCCGGCACAGCTTGGTGACCGCCGTGTCCGGGCTGGGAACCGCCGCGGTGGCGCTGTCGTCTGCTGAGGAGCAGCCCGCGGCGGTGATCAGCACGGCGAGGGCGGGCAGGCCGAGAAGCCGGTGACGGAAGGAGTTCACCGGCCCAAGGGTAGACGGGGGCTACAGATGGACGACCGGGCAGGTCAGTGTGCGCGTGATGCCCTCCACCTGCTGGACCTTGGCGACCACCATGCGCCCGAGGTCGTCCACGGTGTCGGACTGGGCGCGCACGATGACGTCGTACGGTCCGGTCACGTCCTCGGCCTGGATCACACCAGGCAGTTTGCTGATCGTCTCGGCGACGGTCGACGCCTTGCCGACCTCCGTCTGGATCAGGATGTACGCCTGTACCACGGAACCTCCAGGGCGGCCACGAGGATCATGTGGGGAAAAGGAACGCCACCGTATCGCGTCGCCGTACGCCGCGGGGAGACCCACGGGGCACGTGGCCCGCGCGCCGGGGTGCAGGTAGGACAGAAGTTGACGGTCATCTCGACCGTAACGAGGACCGCGTGAACGCGCGACCGGGAACGGACAGGGACAGAAGGGGCGAAAGGGCTATGAAGGGCACTGTTGGTGAGCTCGGGGAGTTCGGGCTCATCAGGGAGCTCACCTCCCGTCTCACCACCACCCCGGCGGTCCGGGTCGGCCCCGGCGACGACGCCGCCGTGGTCGCCGCCCCGGACCGCCGGGTCGTGGCGAGCACCGACATACTCGTGGAGGGGCGGCACTTCCGCCGGGACTGGTCCACGGCGTACGACGTGGGCCGCAAGGCGGCCGCCCAGAACCTCGCGGACATCGCCGCCATGGGCGCCGTGCCGACCGCGCTGCTGCTCGGCCTGGTCGTCCCCGTCGAACTCCCGGTCACCTGGCCGACCGAGCTGATGGACGGGCTGCGCGACGAGTGCCAGGTCGCGGGCGCCTCCGTGGTCGGCGGCGACGTGGTCCGCGGCGACACGATCATGGTGTCGATCACCGCCCTCGGCGATCTGCGCAACCACGAGCCGGTGACCCGCGCGGGCGCCCAGCCCGGCGACCTCGTCGCCGTCACCGGCTGGCTGGGCTGGTCCGCGGCCGGGTACGCGGTGCTCTCCCGCGGCTTCCGCTCCCCGCGCGCCTTCGTCGAGGCGCACCGCCGGCCCGAGCCGCCGTACCACGCGGGTCCCGCCGCCGCCGGGCTCGGCGCGACCGCCATGTGCGACGTCAGCGACGGTCTGATCGCCGACCTCGGGCACATCGCGGAGGCCAGCAAGGTGCGCATCGACATCCGCTCCGGCGCCATCGACATCCCCTCTCAGATGAACGACATCGGGCAGGCCGTCGGTGTCGACCCGCTGCAGTGGGTGCTGACCGGCGGGGAGGACCACGCCATCGTGGCGACGTTCCCGCCGGACGTGAAGCTGCCGGCCCGCTGGAAGGTGATCGGCGAAGTGCTCAACCCCTCGGCTCTGCCCCAGGTCACGGTCGACGGCGCGCCGTGGACCCGGAAGGGCGGCTGGGACCACTTCGGGGACATCGAGGCATGAACACCGCGCCCCCTCGTGTCCTCACCGTCGCCGGCTCCGACTCCGGCGGCGGCGCCGGCGTCCAGGCCGACCTGAAGACGATGCTGGCTCTCGGCACGCACGGCATGAGCGTGATCACCGCCGTGACCGCGCAGAACTCCCTCGGGGTCCAGGGCGCCTGGGAACTGCCCGCGGAGGCGGTCCGGGTCCAGTACCGCAGCGTCGTCGACGACATCGGCGTCCAGGCCGTCAAGACCGGGATGCTGGCCTCGGCGGAACTGGTCGAGACGGTGGCCGAGTTGCTCGCCGGGACCGGCGTGCCCACGGTCGTCGACCCGGTCGGCGTCTCCAAGCACGGCGATCCGCTGCTGGCCGCCTCCGCCCTGGAGTCCGTACGGACCAAGCTGCTGCCGGCGGCGACCGTCGCCACGCCCAACCTGGACGAGGTCGCCCAGCTGACCGGCGTGCGCGTCACGTCCGAGGAGCAGCTGCGCGAGGCCGCGACGGCCGTTCTGGAGTACGGGCCGGCCTGGGTGCTGATCAAGGGCGGGCACCTGGCCGGGGACGCCGTGGACCTGCTCACGGACGGCACCGAGGAGCACTGGCTGCGCGCCCCGAGGCACGACAACCGGCACACGCACGGCACGGGCTGCACCCTCGCCTCCGCGATCGCCGCGCAGCTCGCCAAGGGCCGGCCCGTGCCGGAGGCGGTCAGAGCGGCCAAGGAGTACGTCACCGGCGCGATCGCGGCGGGGTTCGCCCTCGGCGCCGGCATCGGCCCCGTGGACCACGCCTGGACCTTCCGGGGCCCCGCGCGGCCGGGTAGCCGGGCGGTTCGATCGGGGTGGCCACCCGCTCCCTGAGGCCGGGCCGATCCCCGTGCACGGCAAAAAGCCGGCCCACCGAGGTGGACCGGCTTAGTGCAGCGAACCAGCAGTGGCCGCGCGCTTAGCTGTTGCTGTGCGTCAGCGCGAGACCTTGCCGGCCTTGATGCACGAGGTGCAGGCGTTCACGCGCTTCGGCGTCCCGCCGACCACGGTACGCACACGCTGGATGTTCGGGTTCCAGCGGCGGGACGTACGGCGGTGCGAGTGCGAGATGTTGTTGCCGAAGCCCGGCCCCTTGCCGCAGACGTCGCAGTTGGCAGCCACGGGTCACTCCAAAGACTTCAGATGCACTTACGGTTGATCCCGGCATGCCGGGATCCGGATCTCAGGCTCAAGGAGCACTCCGACATCCGAGTGGCGTTGCCAGGGGGAGAGCCCGATCAGGATCGGGCAACCGGAGCAGCATACAACGTCTGCTCCCGTGGCACGAAACTACCATGGCGGACCCGGGCCCCGCCCCGGCCCTCTTCCGGCGCGCACCACCTCTGGGTCTACGCTGCCGTCCAGACCAGCAGCTCAGGGAGGCGCAGGTGGCGCAGGTGCCGCAGACGTTCGACGCGCCGGCGGTGCGCACCTGGTGCGGTCTGGCGCTGCGGGCGCTGGGGCGGGCACGCGAGGAGATCGACGCGATCAACGTCTTTCCCGTGGCCGACGGCGACACCGGCACCAATCTGTACCTGACCGTGGAGTCCGCGGTCACGGCGGTGGAGGCCGTGTTCACGGCCCACGAGGCCGGCGCTCCCGGCGTCGAGGTCCTGCCGCTCCCCGGCCCCTCCCTCGCGGGGCCGTCCCTGGCCGAGGCCGCGCGGGCGATGGCGCACGGGGCGCTGATCGGCGCGCGCGGCAACTCCGGCACGATCCTGGCCCAGCTGCTGCGCGGCATGGCCCAGGTGCTCGCCGCCGACGACGAGAGCGCCCACAGCGACGGCCGCGGTCTGCGGCTCGCCCTGCGGCACGCCGCCGACTCGGCCCGGCAGGCGGTGGCGCATCCGGTCGAGGGCACGGTCCTGTCGGTCGCCTCCGCCGCCGCCGACGCGGCCACCGGGGCGGAGGGCGACTGCGGCACGGTCGCGCGCGCCGCCTACGAGGGCGCGTGCCGGGCACTGGCCGCCACCCCCGGCCAGCTGGCCGCCCTGGAGCGCGCCGGAGTGGTCGACGCCGGTGGACGGGGACTGGTCGCCGTGCTCGCGGCCCTGGTCGAGACGTTCACGGGCGAGACACCGGCGACGGAGAGCACACCACCGGGCGGGGCGGCACAGGCGGCCGGGGCCGACCTGCCGGGCGAGGACCAGCCCACCGTGCCGCACGCGCGCGTGCATGCCGCCGAGCCGGGCGCCTGCGAGCCTGCCGAGCCGGGCGCGTGCGTCCCGTCCACCGCTCCCGCGCCGTCCGCGGGCGGTCCCGCCTTCGAGGTGATCTACCTGCTGGAGGCCGACGACGCGGCCGTCGACCGGCTGCGGCAGCGGCTGGACGGGCTCGGGGACTGCCTGGTCGTCGTCGGCGGCGACGGACTGTGGAACGTGCACGTCCACGTCGACGACGCCGGTGCCGCCGTGGAGGCCGGTGTGGAGGCCGGGCGCCCGTACCGCATCCGGATCACCCACTTCGGCGCGGGCGACGCGCACACCACCCGCGCCGAGCGGCCGCCCCGGGAGCGCGCTCAGCGCGCCGTGGTGGCCGTCGTCCCCGGCGACGGCCTGGCCGGGCTGTACACCGAGGCCGGGGCGACCACGGTGCCGGCCCGCCCGGGGGAGCTGCCGGCGAGCGGCGAACTCGTGGAGGCCGTACGACGGGCCCACGCGCGCGAGGTGGTCCTGCTGCCCAACGACGCCGAGCTGCACGACACCGCCGCCGCGGCGGCCGAACAGGCCCGCGGGGAGGGTGTCCGCGTGGCCCTGATCCCGACCCGCTCGGCGGTCCAGGGCATCGCCGCCCTCGCGGTGCACGAACCGGAGCGCCGTTTCGACGAGGACGTGGTCGCCATGACGTCGGCGGCGGGCGCCGCCCGCCACGCCGAGGTCACCGTCGCCGAACGCCAGTCGTGGACCACGGCGGGCATCTGCCAGGCCGGTGACGTCCTCGGCCTCATCGAGGGCGACGTGGCCGTGATCGGCTCGGACGTCACGGCCACCGCCAAGACCGTCCTGGACCGTATGCTCTCGGCCGGCGGCGAACTGGTCACCCTCGTCCTCGGCGACGACGCCCCGGACACCGTCTCCGACCACCTTCAGATCCACGTCCGTGAGTCCCACCTCGCCGTGGACACGGTGGTCTATCGGGGCGGCCGGCAGGGCGCCCTGCTCCTGATCGGCGTGGAGTAGCGGCGCCGCCGCAGGCGCGGCGGCGGACCCCGGGGCGCGTCCGGCCTGTGGTGGCGCGGCGGCCTCCGGCCTCCGCCCGCGCGTGAACGGCCAGTTCACCGGCCGTCCAGGCGCGCCCCGCCGGCACCGGCCGCCTGCCCAGTCCCGGCTCCACCAGGCGGTCCGTCAGCAGCGCGAACCGCCGGCGAGGGCGCGTGCCGCGTTGCCGGTCAGCGTGCAGAGCTCCACATGTTCGGCGGGGGCGGTGCGCATGAACGAGCGCCTCCGCGTCCCGGCCGCGCTCGGCCTGCCGCCGGCCCTGCTCGTGCGGCTCGCCCGCCACGCCGCGTACGCCCGCCACGCCGCGTACGCCCGCTCGGCCCGCACCACGTCCCCGACGTGCGCGGCGACACTGAACTCGGCGCCGCGGACCGCTCGTTTGGAGTGCCCGGCGGGCCGGTGGCGGTGCTCCATCTCGCCGAGCCGCTTCTCGACGCACAGCCGGCGGGATGTGCGGCCGGCCCGGCATCCCGGCCGGCATCCACTTGAGGACCCGGTGCAAGCGAATGGGCCTCGTACTCGTCGAAGTCTCCTCGGTCGCCGTGCCGACCGGCTCCGCGTCGTCCAGGCAACTGATTCTGCGGATCGGCGGGTTGAGTTTGTTGCGCACCGGACGCGCGGGGACGCTGCCGCGCAGCGAGCCGAGGATGCCCGCCCACAGGTCGTCGGCCTGCGTCTCGGCCTCCGCGCGGGCCCGCACGTACCGGGCCGCCCGGTCGTCCAGGTGCGGCGCCGACACGGACAACGGGTGGACGGGGCGCAGCACCACGTCGTGGCCCAGCGGGGTCCAAGCTCGGCCCCGGCGGTCGCCAGGAACCCCGACAGGGCCGGCTCCTCGGCCGGGTCGACGGTGTCCTCGTCCAGATCGGCGACTTCGCTCCCCGGTCGCACCGACGGCAGCGCCTCGACCAGCTCGCCGTCGTAGGCGCAGCCGCCGTTGACGACGCCGACGCCCTGCACGGAGGCGATCGGCGCCACTCGCCGGTACTCCTCCACCGTCCGGGTGAAGTCCACCACCGCGTGCCGCTGCGCGAACTCCTCCAGCGACAGCCGCCCGTCGGCCGTCTCGAACCTCACACCGAGGAGGTGCACCGCCGGGAAGACGGCGGCCGCTCCGTGGCACCGCGGCCGGCTCGGTCAGCCACGACCGGATGCGCTCCCCGAGCGCCTCCCGTACGGCGGCCGGCGTCTCGTCCTCGTACAGCGACTCACGCGAGGCGATGGGCCGCAGGTTGTCCGTGCACAGCACGCAGCGCACGAAGAACGACCAGTCGGGCAGCGGCTGTTCGGTCCGCTCGGTCGGCAGCGTGCCCTTCGGATGTGCGCGACCCGGCGCGCGGCGGGGGCGCCACGAAGCAGGCCGGCAGGCCGATGCCGAACCGGCCGAGGAAGTCCGAGCGGGTTTCCTGAAGCCCTTCGGCGCGCTGGGAGCTGCGGCCGATGGCGGCCGGCAGTTCGCGCACGTCGGACTCGGTGAGCCCGACGCCCGCGTCCTCCGCCCGCAGGGTGCCGCCGCCGACGTACAGCCGCCCCCGGGCGGGGCGCCGGGCTCCTCGGTAGGCGGGGCGGTGACGGCGTCCACGGAGTTCTGGAGCAGCTCGCGCACACACCGGCGCGGGGCCGGGCGGTCCCGGGCGTGGGGCGGTGACCGCGTGGGGAGGCCGGAGCACGTCGTCCCAGGGCTGCGGCGGCCCGGCCGACCAGGGGTTTCCGGGCACGGCTACGGCATTGTCAGTGGCGTGGTGTGCAATGGATCTCGTGCCCGCACTGCAAGAACCACTGCGACAACCGCTGAAGTCGGTGCTCGGCCCCGCCACCGCGAAGGTGATGGCCGAGCACCTCGGCCTGCACTCCGTCGGCGACCTCCTGCACCACTACCCGCGCAGATACGAGGAGCGGGGCCAGCTCACCCACCTCGCCGACCTCCCCATGGACGAGCACGTCACCGTGGTCGCCCAGGTCGCCGACGCCCGTCTGCACACGTTCGCCTCCCCCCGGGCGCCGCGCGGCAAGGGCCAGCGCCTGGAGGTGACGATCACCGACGGCAGCGGCCGGCTCCAGCTGGTCTTCTTCGGCCACGGCGTGCACAAGCCCCACAAGGAGCTCCTGCCGGGCACCCGCGCGATGTTCGCCGGCAAGGTCTCCGTCTTCAACCGGCGGCTGCAACTGGCCCACCCGGCGTACGAACTGCTGCGGGGGGACGCCGAGGAGACCGTCGAGTCCTGGGCCGGCGCCCTCATTCCGCTCTACCCCGCGACCGCCAAACTGGAGTCCTGGAAGATCGCCAAGGCGGTCCAGACCGTCCTGCCCAGCGCCCAGGAGGCCGTCGACCCGCTGCCGGCCACGCTCCGCGAGGGCCGCGGACTCGTCACACTGCCCGAGGCGCTGCTCAAGATCCACCGCCCGCACACCAAGGCGGACATCGCCGACGCCCGGGCCCGGCTGAAGTGGGACGAGGCCTTCGTCCTCCAGGTCGCCCTCGCCCGCCGCCGTCACGCCGACGCCCAACTCCCCGCCGTCTCCCGCAAGCCGCTGCCCGACGGCCTGCTCACCGCCTTCGACGACCGTCTCCCCTTCACCCTCACGGAGGGCCAGCAGAAGGTCTCCCGCGAGATCTTCGACGACCTGGCGGCCGAACACCCCATGCACCGGCTGCTCCAGGGCGAGGTGGGCTCCGGCAAGACGATGGTGGCCCTGCGCGCCATGCTCGCCGTCGTCGACGCGGGCGGGCAGGCGGCCATGCTGGCGCCCACCGAGGTGCTCGCCCAGCAGCACCACCGGTCGGTCACCGAGATGATGGGCGATCTGGCGCAGGGCGGAATGCTGGGCGGGGCCGAGCACGCCACCAAGGTGGTGCTGCTCACCGGCTCCATGGGCGCGGCGGCCCGCCGCCAGGCGCTGCTCGACCTGGCCACCGGCGAGGCCGGCATCGTGATCGGCACTCACGCCCTGATCGAGGACAAGGTGCAGTTCCACGACCTCGGGCTGGTCGTGGTCGACGAGCAGCACCGCTTCGGCGTCGAGCAGCGCGACGCGCTGCGCGGCAAGGGCAAGCAGCCCCCGCACCTGCTGGTGATGACCGCCACCCCGATTCCGCGCACGGTGGCGATGACGGTCTTCGGCGACCTGGAGACCTCCGTCCTCGACCAGCTCCCGGCCGGGCGCTCGCCCATCGCCAGCCATGTCGTCCCGGCCGCCGACAAACCCCACTTCCTGGCCCGCGCCTGGGAGCGGGTGCGCGAGGAGGCCGGAAAGGGCCACCAGGCGTACGTCGTGTGTCCGCGCATCGGGGACGAGGAGGACGACCCGAAGAAGGGCGTCGGCAAGCAGTCCCCGGAGGACGAGGCGGAGAAGCGCCCGCCGCTCGCCGTCCTCGACGTGGCCGAGCAGCTCGCCCGCGGCCCGCTCCAGGGCCTCGGGGTGGAGGTGCTGCACGGCAGGATGCAGCCGGACGACAAGGACGCCGTCATGCGCCGCTTCGCCGCCGGCGAGGCGGACGTCCTGGTCGCCACGACCGTCATCGAGGTCGGCGTCAACGTCCCGAACGCCACCGTGATGGTGATCATGGACGCCGACCGCTTCGGCGTCTCCCAGCTCCACCAGCTGCGCGGCCGGGTCGGCCGGGGCTCGGCGCCCGGCCTGTGCCTGCTGGTCACCGAGATGCCCGAGGCGAGCGCCGCCCGTCAGCGGCTGAACGCGGTGGCCGCCACCCTGGACGGATTCGAACTCTCCCGCATCGACCTCGAACAGCGGCGCGAGGGCGACGTGCTCGGCCAGGCCCAGTCCGGCGCGCGCTCCTCCCTGCGGGTCCTCGAGGTCATCGAGGACGAGGAGATCATCGCCGAGGCCAGGCAGGAGGCGGCGGCGGTGGTGGCCGCCGATCCCGAGCTGGAACACCTGCCCGGCCTGCGCACGGCCCTTCAGGCCCTGCTGGACGACGAAAGGGAGCAGTACTTGGAGAAGGGCTGAGCGAGGCTGACAGACTGGAAGCAGTCACATCCCGCGTGCAGGGCACGCCCGCATGCAGCGGACCCCGCGTGCGGTGCCCCGCGTACAGAGCGACAAGGACCCAAGGACATGACCCGCGTGATCGCCGGCCGGGCCGGCGGACGCCGTCTCGCCGTACCCCCGGGCCACGGGACCCGCCCCACCTCGGACCGGGCCCGTGAGGGCCTGTTCTCCACCTGGCAGTCCCTCCTCG
Source organism: Streptomyces sp. NPDC003393 (assembly GCF_053589015.1). NCBI lineage: Bacteria > Bacillati > Actinomycetota > Actinomycetes > Kitasatosporales > Streptomycetaceae > Streptomyces > Streptomyces sp. NPDC003393. Next base: position 84,414 of record NZ_JBSFRB010000032.1, read on the forward strand.
GCGGCCCGCTCGACGGCGAACGCGTCCTCGACCTGTACGCCGGCTCGGGCGCCGTGGGCCTGGAGGCGCTCTCCCGCGGCGCCGGACACACCCTGCTCGTCGACGCCGACGCCCGCGCGGTGCGCACCCTCCGGGAGAACGTGAAGTCCCTCCGCCTGCCCGGCGCGCAGGTACGGGCGGGCAAGGCACGCCAGGTCGTGCAGGCGCCGCCGCCGGGCGAGCCGTACGACATCGTCTTCCTCGACCCGCCCTACGCCGTCTCCGACGACGATCTTCGGGAGATTCTGCTCACACTCCGCTCGCAGGGGTGGCTGGCGGCGGAAGCCCTCGTCACCGTGGAGCGCAGCACCAGAGGCGGCGAATTCCGGTGGCCGCCGGGGTTCGACGCGCTCCGGGCCCGCCGCTACGGCGAGGGAACGTTTTGGTACGGTCGCGCCGCCTCTACGTGCGAAGACGCACGATGACCGGACCGGAGAGCGAGGGATCTCAAGTGCGCCGCGCCGTCTGCCCCGGGTCGTTCGACCCGATCACCAACGGACACCTCGACATCATTGCCCGGGCCTCCCGCCTGTACGACGAGGTCTACGTGGCGGTGATGATCAATCAGTCCAAGAAGGGCCTGTTCGAGATCGAGGAGCGCATCGACCTCATCCGCCAGGTCACCGCCGAGTACGGCAACGTCCGGGTCGAGTCCTTCCACGGCCTCCTCGTCGATTTCTGCAAGCAGCGCGACATCCCCGCCATCGTCAAGGGCCTGCGCGCGGTCAGCGACTTCGACTACGAACTGCAGATGGCCCAGATGAACAACGGCCTCACCGGTGTCGAAACGCTCTTCGTGCCCACCAACCCCGCCTACAGCTTCCTGTCGTCCTCCCTGGTCAAGGAGGTCGCGGCGTGGGGCGGCGACGTCTCCCACCTGGTGCCGCCGCAGGTCCTCGACGCCCTTACCCGGCGGCTGCGCAAGGACTGACCTCCTGACTGGTCGTCACCCGGTGTCCGCCGGCCGTCCCATGGTCGTACAGTCGTCCCGTCCGTCTCCAACACATCGGCAGGAAGTGGCGAGCACACCGTGGACGTGCAGAAGAAGCTCGACGAGATCGTGGCCACGGTCTCCGGCGCCCGGTCCATGCCCATGTCGGCGTCCTGCGTGGTCAACCGGGCCGAGCTGCTCGCGATGCTCGAAGAGGTGCGCCAGGCGCTGCCCGGCTCGCTCGCGCAGGCGCAGGAGCTGATCGGGGACCGGGAGCAGATGGTCGAGGAGGCCCGGCGCGAGGCCGAGCGGATCATCGAGTCCGCGCACGCCGAGCGCGGCTCGCTCGTCGCCGGCACCGAGGTGGCCCGCCGATCCCAGGCCGAGGCCGACCGGATCCTCACCGAGGCCCGCAAGGAGGCCGAGGAGGTCCGCGCCGAGGCCGACGACTACGTCGACTCCAAACTCGCCAACTTCGAGGTGGTCCTCACCAAGACCCTCGGCTCCGTCGGCCGCGGCCGCGAGAAGCTGCTGGGCACCGGCCCCGGCCTCGACGAGGAGGGCTACGAGGACGAGGACGCCCCCGAGCGCAGCCACGACCCGGAGACCCTGCGCCGCGACGCCGACGCCTATGTCGACACCAAGCTGGGCGCCTTCGAGGCGGTCCTGGCCAAGACCCTGGAGGCCGTCGGCCGCGGCCGGCAGAAGCTGCACGGCCGGATCGCCACCGACGACCTGGGCGCCCTCGCCGACGACACCACCACCGTCCAGCACTCCAGCGACGCGGACTACCTCGCCGACCTCGCGGCCCTCGCCGACGCCCCGGCGGCGGCCCCCGCCGCGCCCGCCGAACGGCCGGCCGAGCCCCAGCAGCCACCGCAGCCGGCGTACGAGCCGCAGCCGGCCTACGGCTACCAGCAGACCGACCCGTACGGCGAGGGCGCCCCTTACGGCGGCTATCAGCAGGGCTACGGCGGACAGCAGGACCCGTACGGCTACCAGCAGGCCGATCCGTATGCCGCCGCCTATCCTCCGGCGCCGGGTGCCTCATTCCAGGGCTACGACGACCAGGGCTACGACGCCGGGACGGGCGCCTACGACCCGAACCAGACCCAGCCCCAGCAGATGCAGCAGTCCCAGCAGCCGCAGCAGGGCTATGCCCTTGACGAGACCAGCCTCTTCGACACCAGCATGATCAGCGCCGAGCAGTTGAGGGCGTACGAGCAGGGACGCGGTCTGTAGGACGCGGCACGGGGGTACCGGATTGGGCCGAGAGCGAAAGGTCCAGTATCCTGGCCCTTCGGTCGTGCGTGCGCTTGCGCTGCCCACGTAGACGCCCGTGATCAGTGCTGCCCGGAAGACCACTCGGGCGGCCTCCCTCCGAGTTCGGAAACCGAAAGCAGGAATGGCTCACAACGCCCACCTCGACCACCGCAACCCTCTCGTGTTCGACACGCATGAGCTGGGTCGGCGTCCGGGTGCGCTGCAGCGCCTGACCCGTACGGTCCCTGCTCCCGCGGACCTCGGTCTCAAGGGAGTGATCGGCGTGCCGGAAGGCGCCCCGGTCGAGCTCGAACTCCGGCTCGAGTCGGTCATGGAAGGTGTGCTCGTCACAGGCACCGCCCGTGCACAGGCCGAGGGGGAGTGCGTAAGGTGTCTGGAGCCGGTCGAGCAGGAGCTCGAAGCGGACTTCCAGGAGATGTTCTCGTACCCTGACGCCGACGACCGGGGCCGCGTGATCGCGGAACCGGGCGACGACGCCGAGGACGACGAGGACAGGCTCTTTCTCGAGGACGGACTCTTCGACCTCGAACCTCTGCTGCGCGATGCGGTGGTGCTCGCACTGCCGATGCAGCCGGTGTGCCGGGAGGACTGCCCGGGTCTGTGCTCCGAGTGCGGAGCACGGCTCGCGGACGACCCGGACCACCACCACGACGCCGTCGACATCCGTTGGGCGGCATTGCAGGGACTCGCCGACACCATGTCGGGCGGCGAGAAGGACGAGATGAGCGGCGCCGAACCTGGCGTCGACGAGAAGCAGGAGAAGTAGCCGTGGCTGTTCCGAAGCGGAAGATGTCGCGCAGCAACACGCGCCACCGCCGGTCGCAGTGGAAGGCTGCGGTCCCCACCCTGGTTGCGTGCGAGCGCTGCCACGAGCCCAAGCAGCAGCACATCGCGTGCCCGTCTTGCGGCACCTACAACAAGCGCCAGGTCCTCGAGGTCTGAGCGGCTGGTGAGAGGCACCGTGTCCACTGCCAAGAAGGCGGAAGGCGTCGAAGCCACCACTCCCCGCCGACGCGGGAGTGCTCCGTCGGACAGCACGGCCTCGTCCCACACGCTTCTGGAAGGGCGGCTCGGGTACAAGCTCGAGTCCGCCCTTCTGGTGCGCGCGCTCACCCACCGTTCCTACGCGTACGAGAACGGCGGCCTGCCGACGAACGAGCGGCTGGAGTTCCTCGGTGACTCCGTCCTCGGTCTCGTCGTCACGGACACGCTGTACCGCACCCACCCCGACCTGCCCGAGGGCCAGCTGGCCAAGCTGCGGGCCGCGGTGGTCAACTCTCGTGCGCTGGCGGAAGTGGGGCGCGGACTCGACCTGGGCGCCTTCATCCGGCTCGGCCGCGGTGAAGAGGGCACGGGCGGCCGGGACAAGGCGTCCATCCTCGCCGACACCCTGGAAGCGGTGATCGGCGCGGTCTATCTCGACCAGGGCCTCGACGCGGCGTCCGAGCTGGTGCACCGGCTCTTCGACCCGCTGATCGAGAAGTCCTCCAACCTCGGAGCCGGCCTGGACTGGAAGACGTCCCTCCAGGAGCTCACCGCGACCGAGGGGCTCGGTGTCCCCGAGTACCTGGTCACGGAGACCGGCCCCGACCACGAGAAGACCTTCACTGCTGCCGCCCGCGTCGGAGGCGTCTCGTACGGCACCGGCACCGGCCGCAGCAAGAAGGAGGCGGAGCAGCAGGCCGCCGAGTCCGCGTGGCGGTCCATCCGGGCCGCGGCGGACGAGCGCGCCAAGGCGGCCCAGGCCGCCGGGACCGCGGAGGCCGCCGGGAACGCCGACGAGGCGTCGGCCTCCGCCTGATCCGCCGACTGCCGGGCCGGCGTCCACAGGGCGGCCGGCACCGCACACCGCGCGACCCGAGCGCCCGTCCCCGCCCGGGGCGGGCGCTCATCGCGCACGCGACAACGCGAGTACGGGGGAGTCATGCCCGAGTTGCCAGAGGTCGAGGTCGTACGGCGCGGCCTGGAGCGGTGGGTCGCCCACCGTGCCGTCGCCGACGTCGAGGTGCTGCACCCGCGCGCCGTACGGCGCCATGTAGCCGGCGCCGACGACTTCGCGCACGGCCTGAAGGGTCACCACCTGGGCACGCCCAGCCGCCGCGGCAAGTACCTGTGGCTGCCCCTGGAGGACACCCCGCGCGCGATCCTGGCCCACCTCGGCATGAGCGGCCAACTGCTGGTCCAGCCGCAGGAGGCGCCCGACGAGAAGCACCTGCGCATCCGGGTCCGCTTCTCCGACGGCCTGGGCAGCGAACTCCGCTTCGTCGACCAGCGCACCTTCGGCGGGCTGTCCCTGCACGACCTCACCCCCGACGGGCTGCCCGACGTCATCGCGCACATCGCCCGCGATCCCCTCGACCCCTTGTTCGACGACGAGGCCTTCCATCGGGCGCTGCGCCGCAAGCGGACCACCATCAAGCGCGCCCTGCTCGACCAGTCGCTGATCAGCGGCGTCGGCAACATCTACGCCGACGAGGCGCTGTGGCGGGCGCGCCTGCACTACGAGCGCCCCACCGCCGGCCTGACCCGCCCGCGTACGGCCGAGCTCCTGACCCACGTCAGGGACGTGATGAACGCGGCCCTCGCGGTCGGCGGCACCAGCTTCGACAGCCTCTACGTCAACGTCAACGGCGAGTCCGGCTACTTCGACCGCTCGCTCGACGCCTACGGCCGCGAGGGCCTGCCCTGCCGCCGCTGCGCCACCCCGATGCGCCGCCGGCCCTGGATGAACCGTTCCAGCTACTTCTGCCCGAAGTGTCAGCGGGCGCCGCGCGCCGCGTCGTAGCGCTCGCGGGCGGCCAGCACCTCGTCCATCCGGCCCTCCACGCAGTGGATGAGGGCCAGAAGGCGCTCGGCGACCTCATGGCCGAGGGGCGTCAGCTCGTAGTCCACGCGGGGCGGGTTCGTCGGCTGGGCCTCGCGGTGCACCAGGCCGTCCCGTTCCAGTGCCTGGAGTGTCTGGGACAGCATCTTCTCGCTCACCCCGTCCACCCGGCGGCGCAGCTCGTTGAAGCGCAGAGAGCCCTCGTGCAGGGCGCCGACGGTGAGCGCGCCCCAGCGTCCCGTGACATGCTCCAGCGTGCCGCGCGAGGGGCAGGCCTTGGCGAACACGTCGTACGGGAGATCCGGCTCCCCGGTGCGCTCCTGCGTGCTGCTCATGGCCGAAGCGTACGCGACCACAGCGCTCACCGTACGGTTGCGCTGACCGGTGGTGAGCTGCCTGTTCCGAGGGGTCATCGGCCGTTCGGCGGCGGCAGGGTCTGTTCGGTCCAGATGATCTTGCCGGTCGGTGTGTAGCGCGTGCCCCAGCGGTGGGTCATCTGGGCGATGATGAACAGACCCCGGCCCCCCTCGTCGTCGCTGGCCGCGTGGCGCAGATTGGGGCTGGTGTGGCCCCTGTCGCAGACCTCGCAGATCAGGGTCCGGTCGCGGATCAGCCGCACCTCGATGGGGCCGTCGACATAGCGGATGGCGTTGGTGACGAGCTCGCTGACGATGAGTTCGGTGGTGAACGCGAGGTCGTCCAGGCCCCAGTCGTCCAGTTGCTTGCTGGTGCCGGTACGCAGGGAGGCGACCGCCGCCGGGTCCGCGGGCAGCTCCCACCGGGCGAAGCGGGCGCGCTCCAGCATCCGGGTGCGGGCCAGGAGCAGGGTCGCGTCCTCGTCGACCGGGCCGGGCAGCAGCGCGGCCACCGCCTCGTCGCACAGGTCCTTCAGCGGCCGGCGGTGATCGGCGAGGAGCCGGCCGAGCCGGGCCGCCCCGGCGTCATGGTTGTCGGCCGTCTGGAGGAGGCCGTCGGTGAACAGGGCGATGAGACTGCCCGGCGCGAGCTGCAGGTCGGCGCTCTGGTGGGGCAGGCCGCCGACTCCCAGGGGCGGGCCGGGCGGCAGCGGGGGACAGTGGGCGGCGCCCGTGGCCGGATCCACGACGACCGGCAGCAGGTCGCCGGCCCGCGCCAGGCTGCAGTGTCCGGAGGCGGGGTCGTACACCGCGTACAGGCAGCTCACCTCCATGGCCCGCTCGCCGCGCGGTCGCTCGGGACCCCGGCCGTGAGCGGCCCCACTCTCGTGCGCGGTCTGTTCGGCCAGGTCGTCCAGGCGGGTGAGGACCTCGTCCGGGGCGAGGTCCAGCCGAGCCAGGACCCGCAGGCCCGTGCGCAGGCGTCCCATGGTCGCCGCGGCACGCATGCCGTGGCCGAGCACGTCCCCGACGACCAGACCGACCCGGGTACCCGACAGCGGGATGACGTCGAACCAGTCGCCGCCCACCCCGGACCCGTTGTCGGCGGGAAGGTAGCGGCTCGTCGCCTCGCACGCGGTCTGCGGTGGGAGGTGTCTCGGCAGCAGGCTCCGCTGGAGTTTGAGGGCCGTGGTGTGCCCGCGGGTGACCAGGGGCATCAGCACGACGCCGATCAGCAGGGAGCCCAGGCCGATGACGGTGACCCCGCCCGTCGGCCCGATCAACGGAAGATCGATGGCGGTCGTGCCGTACTCGGGGTTCGCGTAGACGACGAAGGCGCCGTAGAGGAACAGCGACAGCATGACCAGCCCGCCGAGCCCCGGCAGCACACCCTTGAAGACCAGGTCCCTGCGGCTGCGGGTGAGCACCCTGCGGTGGTACCAGAGGCAGGCGAAGCCGGTCAGTCCGTACTGGAACGCGATGGCGAGGCCCACGGAGTCGATGGAGTCGGTCAGGACGTTCCTGCTGAGCGACGTCATCAGGATCAGCAGGGCGATCGAGGCGGCGCCCATGCCGACGGTGCCCCAGGTGGGGGTGAGGAACCTCCGGTGGACCCGGGCGAACCGGGACGGGAGGGCCTTGTGGACCGCCATCGAGAGCACGGTCCTGGCCAGCGGCAGGATGGTGGTCTCCGCCGACGCCAGCGCCGAGGTCATCACCATCAGGATCAGCAGGCTCGACAGCAGCAGCCCCGTGTCGCTGTTGCCGAACACGGCCTCGCCCAGTCCGGAGAAGACGTCGTCGGAGTTGCCCGCGTTGGCGAGCCCGATGCCCGAGGTGCCGACCCCCGCGAACGCCTGCGCCGAGGTGGACACCAGCCCGTACGTGACCAGGAGCAGCACGGTGGACATGACCGCCGCACGCCCGGGAACGCGCCTGCTGTCGACGGTCTCCTCGTTGACCGAGAACGCGGTGTCCCAGCCCCAGTAGATGAAGACCCCCGCGAGGACGCCCGAGGTCAGGGCAGAGGCCGACGGCACCGCGAACGGGTTGAACCAGGAGGCGGACACGTGGAGCGCCGTCGGCGGAGGGTCGACGTAGACCCGGACCAGCGCGGCCACGGCGAACAGGAACAGCATCACCATTTCCAGGCACAGCAGCCAGCGCTGGACGGCCGCCGAGAACTCGATCCCCACGTAGCAGATCGCGGTCATCAGCGCGATCCAGGCGACGGCCGCCAAGGTGACCCACAGGCGGTCCTCCGCCAGGTCGTCCCGGCCCACCAACCGGAAGCCGTAGGCGGCGGCGATCTCGCCCAGGTTCACCATCACGACGACGTTGGCGACGATCAGCCCCCAGCCCCCCATCCAGCCGGTACGCGGTCCGAAGGCGCGAGTGGTCCAGGTGAAGGTGGTCCCGCAGTCGGCGTCACTCGCGTTGAGCTCCCGGAAGGCGTACGCGACCAGCAGCATCGGCACGAACGCCAGCATGGTGACGAGCGGGGCCTGCAGCCCGACGCCGATCACCAGGATGCCCAGCGTGGCGGCGAGGCTGTACGCCGGGCCCGTGGAGGCCAAACCCATGGCGATCGAGGAGAACAGGCCCAGGGCATCGCTCTTGAGTCCCTTCCGGCCGGCCCCGGTCTCAGGAGCGGGGCGGTCGGAGGACACGGCGCTGCCGAAAAGCCTCACATTCGATTCCAACGCCGAGCCCCGCCCGCCGCAATACAGGACGGGAGGCGGCCGGGAGACAGACGAATCCCGGACCCCGGGCCGTCACGCCACGACCGCGCCGACCGCGCGTGGGCCCGGTACGCGTCGAGTGCGGATCCGTGCGGTTACCGCGGCAAGGGACTGCGCACGGCCGAGCTCCCGGCAGAGGCGCTCGCTCGCACCGTGGCGAGAAACGCCCCTCCACGCACAGGCCAGGGCCCCCGGCGCGGTGCGCCGGGGGCCCTGGCCCGGGGCTGTGTCCGTCGTGTCAGTAGCCGAAGTCCTGTGTCCACCACGGCCCGCCGGCGGCGAAGTGCACGCCCACGCCCAGTGTCTTGAAGTCGCAGTTCAGTATGTTGGCCCGGTGGCCGGGGCTGTTCATCCAGGCGTCCATGACGGCCGCCGCGTCGGACTGGCCCCGGGCTATGTTCTCGCCGCCGAGGTTGGTGATGCCGACGCGGGCCGCCCGGTCCCACGGCGAGGCGCCGCTGGGATCGGTGTGGTCGAAGAAGTTCTGGTCGGCCATCGCCTTGCTGAAGTTCTCGGCCAGGGAGGTCAGGGCGCTGTTCGCCGTGACCGGGCTGCAGCCCACCTTGGCCCGCTCCTGGTTCACCAGGCTGAGCACCTCGGCCTCGACGGCGGCCTGATCGGAGGTGGCGGGCGGCTGGGACTTCGGCGGCGCGGGAGTGGTCTTGTGGCCGTGGTCGCCCTGTTGGCCGGGGTTGGTCTTCGGGTTCTTGGATTCGGCCGGTTTCGACGGCGCGGTCGTCGGCTTCGTCGCGGGGGACTTCGTGGCCGAGTCCGAGGGGTGTGCCGACGGCGAGGCGGAGGCGGAGGGCGGCGCGGACTGCGCCGGAGACGAGGACCGGTCCGCACCGCGGCTCGTGCCCGGGTCGCCGGTCCTGTCACCCAGCGCACCGCCGGAGGTGCCGCCCTGCTCCGACGCGCTGTTCGTCGGTGTGCCGGCCGCCTGCACGTTGTCGGAGCCGCCGCTCCCGCCGCCCAGCTTGTAGTTCTGGAGTCCGGGGACCGCTCCGGTGGCGACCGCGACCGTGCCGATGGCGACCGCGGCGGACACCCCGAGCAGCCCGGTACGGACCGGTGTCGCGGCCTTCTTGCGCCTGCGGTGGCCGGTCTCGCGTGGCGCGGCGGGCGGTGTCGTGAAGCCCTCGGGCGGGAAGGCCACGGTCTCGGCGGCGCGGGCGAAGTCGTACTCCTTGCCGAAGCCGTACGCCGTCTCGAACCCGTACGGCGTCTCGAAGTCGTACTCCGTCCCGGAGCCGTACCCCGCGCCGAAGCCGTACTGCGTCCCGGAGCCGTACCCCGTGCCGAACTCCGGCCGGGCGTCCCGCTCGACGTGCGGCGCGGCGGCGTCCGGCTCGAACCGGTACGGCGGGGTCTGTGCGTAGGAGTCCGCGTACCGCTCCGGGTTGAGGTAGGGCGCGATGCCCATGCGGTCGTCCGCGTGGGAGTGCCGGGTGCCCCGGTCCCTCCCGTACGAGCCGTGCGTGTCAGTGACCCCCGTGGCACGGTCTGTGGCGGCGCGGCCGGCGTCCGAACGTCGGTGGCGACCCATGTCGTGGCCTTCCTCGTCCCCTGCGGTCGACGCGCGCCCTGAGCCGTCGCGGTCAACCGGACTCACTCGATCGAGTGAGTTTCATATGAGATTCATTGGGTCGGGACGGTACCGCATGACGGGCGGGGCGGAAGTGCCTGGAGAGACATTGCCCGGTTAGGTTGCAGTCATGAGCGAGGATGTCCGGCTGGTCGCCTGGGTTCGCGGGCGTGTCCAGGGTGTTGGTTTCCGCTGGTTCACCCGGGCGCGGGCCTTGGAGATCGGCGGCCTGAGTGGTTTTGCTCTCAATCTGGACGACGGCCGTGTACAGGTCGTCGCGGAGGGCACCCGGGAGGCGTGTCAGAAGCTCCTCGACTGGCTCCAGGGTGGCGACACGCCCGGGCGCGTGGAGGGTGTGACCGAGATCTGGGACACACCCCGGGGGGGCTACGACGGTTTCGCGGTCCGCTGATCCGGCGACCTCCCGCCGCCGGACGAAGACGGCGAAATCTGCCACGGGCACCTGCCCCAGGGGAAAAGAAGCAGGTGATTGCCGAGAACGGCTTGTCCTCCCCGGCCCGGCAGGGCAGGATGATCGCCACGCCCCGAGGGGCCCGTAGGAGACGCAGCGCCACCGATTTCCGGCCGCGCGCCCCCGGGACGCTCATCGATACGGGGCGTGATCGTGTTGACCGTCAAACTTTTTGGTGAGACGCTGAAAGCCCGCGCACCTTAGCTGTTTGGCATGGATGAACGGCAGCACAACTCAACAGTGCCAAGCACCGCGGGTGCGAATCCCTCACGACCCACACCGCATCGGTCGGTCACTCAGTGTGGAGGACCATCCATCATGGCAAAGGCGCTTCTCGGTTACGTCGGTGGCTCCGACCCTCGACTCCTCGCCGAGATGCGACGGCTCCAGCAGCGCGTCCAGGACCTGGAATCCGAGCTCGTACGGATTCAGGCGGAGAACGACGCGCTGGCGGCTGCCGCTTCTCACGACAGGATCATGGAGCGCGTCGACGCACACCAGGCGGAGCCTGCGCTCACCTGATCACTGCATCGCACAACGACACAGTGGTTGGGCCGCCCGAATCAACCGCTCAGTTGTCAGAGTTGCAAGGGACGCTTCGGCGTCCCTTCTTTTCTTTCCCGGCCCTTCCCGGCCCTCAGTGCCCCCGCGCACCCTTTCAGGTCCTTCAACATCTGGTGTGCCCTGCATATTCAGCGGTGAAACCGCAGCGCTTGCGGGGGTTCGTGGAGTGCGCTAACGGCGCCCGGTAGAGTCCGACGGCGTGCACCTCAAGGCCCTGACCCTCCGCGGGTTCAAGTCGTTCGCCTCGGCGACCACGCTCCGGTTCGAACCGGGGATCACGTGTGTCGTCGGCCCGAACGGCTCGGGCAAGTCCAACGTGGTGGACGCGCTCAGTTGGGTCATGGGCGAACAGGGCGCCAAGTCGCTGCGCGGCGGCAAGATGGAGGACGTCATCTTCGCCGGCACCACCGGCCGTCCACCCCTCGGCCGCGCCGAGGTGTCCCTGACCATCGACAACTCCGACGGCGCCCTGCCCATCGAGTACGCCGAGGTCACCATCACGCGGATCATGTTCCGCAACGGCGGCAGCGAGTACCAGATCAACGGCGACACCTGCCGGCTGCTCGACATCCAGGAGCTGCTGTCCGACTCCGGCATCGGCCGCGAGATGCACGTCATCGTCGGCCAGGGCCAGCTCGACTCGGTGCTGCACGCCGACCCCATGGGCCGCCGCGCCTTCATCGAGGAGGCCGCCAGCGTCCTCAAGCACCGCAAGCGCAAGGAGAAGGCGCTCAGGAAACTGGACGCGATGCAGGCCAACCTCGCCCGCGTCCAGGACCTCACGGACGAACTGCGCCGCCAGCTCAAGCCGCTCGGCCGCCAGGCGGCCGTCGCCCGGCGGGCCGCCGTCATCCAGGCGGACCTCCGCGACGCCCGCCTGCGCCTCCTCGCCGACGACCTCGTACGCCTGCGCGGAGCCCTGGAGGCGGAGGTCGCCGACGAGGCCGCCCTGAAGGAGCGCAAGGAGGCCGCCGAACGGGAGCTGAAGAAGGCCCTCCGGCGCGAGGCGCTCCTGGAGGACGAGGTGCGCCGGCTGACCCCGCGCCTGAAGCACACCCAGGAGACCTGGTACGAGCTCTCCCAGCTGGCCGAACGCGTCCGCGGTACCGTGTCGCTCGCCGACGCCCGGGTCAAGAGCGCGACCTCCGCTCCCACCGAGGAACGACGCGGACGCGACCCCGAGGACCTGGAGCGCGAGGCGGCCCGCGTCCGCGAGCAGGAGGCCGAACTGGAAGCGGCCCTGGAAGCCGCCCAGCGGGCCCTCGACGACACCGTGGCCCACCGCGCCGACCTGGAGCGCGAACTCGCGGTGGAGGAACGCCGCCTGAAGGACGCCGCCCGCGCCATCGCCGACCGCCGCGAGGGTCTGGCCCGCCTGCGCGGCCAGGTGAACGCGGCCCGCTCCCGCGCCGCCTCCGCACAGTCCGAGATCGACCGCCTGGCCACCGCCAGGGACGAGGCGCGGGAGCGGGCCACGACCGCCCAGGAGGAGTACGAGGCACTCAAGGCCGAGGTCGACGGCCTGGACGCGGGCGACCACGAACTCGCCGAACGACACGAGGCGGCCAGGGCGGAGCTGGCCGAGGCCGAGGCCGCCCTCAGCACCGCCCGCGAGGCCGCCACCGCCACCGAACGCAAACGCGCCGCGACCCAGGCCCGGCACGACGCCCTCGCCCTCGGCCTGCGCCGGAAGGACGGAACCGGCGCACTGCTCGACGCCCGGGACCGCCTCACCGGCCTGCTGGGCCCGGCGGCCGAACTCCTGACCGTCGCCCCCGGCCACGAAACCGCCCTGGCCACCGCCTTCGGCACCGCGGCGGACGCCCTCGCGGTCACCTCGCCGTCGGCCGCGGCCGACGCCATCCGCCTGCTGCGCAAACAGGACGCGGGCCGAGCGGCCCTGCTGCTCAGCGGCGCGACCGAGGACGCCGTGGCGCCGCAGCAGCTCCCCGGGGGGCCACCCCTCGCGGCCGACCTCGTCACCGGACCCGGTGAGCTCATGCCCGCCGTACGGCGGCTGCTGCGCGGCATCGTCGTGGTCGGCACCCTGGAGGACGCCGAGGACCTCGTCGCCGCCCACCCCGATCTGACCGCCGTCACCGCGGAGGGCGACCTGCTCGGAGCCCACTTCGCGCAGGGCGGCTCCGCCGGCGCGCCCAGCCTGCTGGAGGTGCAGGCCTCCGTGGACGAGGCCGCCGCGGAGCTGGCGGAACTCGCCGTGCGCTGCGAGGAGCTGACCGAGGCCCAGCAGCGGGCCGGCGAGCGGCGCCGCGAGTGCGCCGCGCTCGTCGAGGAGCTGGGGGAGCGGCGCCGGGCCGCCGAGCGGGAGAAGTCGGCGGTCGCACAGCAGCTCGGGCGGCTCGCCGGGCAGGCGCGCGGCGCCGCCGGAGAGGCCGAGCGGTCCACGGCCGCCGCGGCCCGCGCCCAGGACGCCCTCGACGCGGCCCTGACGGAGGTCGAGGAACTCGCCGAACGGCTCGCCGTCGCCGAGGAGATGCCGATCGAGGAGGAGCCCGACACCTCTGTACGGGACCGGCTCGCCGCCGACGGTGCCAACGCCCGCCAGACCGAGATGGAGGCCCGCCTCCAGGTCCGTACGCACGAGGAACGCGTCAAGGGGCTGGCCGGCAGGGCCGACTCCCTGGACCGGGCCGCCCGCGCGGAACGGGAGGCACGCGCGCGTGCCGAGCAGCGGCGGGCCCGACTGCGCCACGAGGCGTCCGTCGCCGAGGCCGTCGCCTCCGGCGCCCGGCAGCTGCTGGCGCACATCGAGGTCTCCCTGGCCCGCGCCGAACGGGAACGGGTCGCCGCCGAGGCCGCCAAGGTCCGCCGGGAGCAGGAACTGGCCGCTGCCCGCACCGAGGGGCGCGAGCTGAAGAGCGAGCTGGACAAGCTGACCGACTCCGTCCACCGGGGCGAGGTCCTCGGAGCCGAGAAACGGCTGCGGATCGAGCAGCTGGAGACCAGGGCGCTGGAGGAGCTCGGCGTCGAGCCGGGCGCGCTGGTTGCGGAGTACGGACCGCACCAGCCGGTGCCGCCGTCCCCGCCGGCGGAGGGCGAGCAGCTGCCGGACGACCCCGAGCACCCCCGCAACCGGCCGCGACCGTATCACCGCGCCGAGCAGGAGAAGCGGCTCAAGGCCGCCGAGCGCGCCTACCAGCAGCTCGGCAAGGTCAATCCGCTGGCCCTGGAGGAGTTCGCGGCGCTGGAGGAGCGTCACCAGTTCCTCAGCGAGCAGCTGGCGGACCTGAAGAAGACCCGCGCCGACCTGCTCCAGGTCGTCAAGGAGGTCGACGAGCGGGTCGAGCAGGTCTTCACCGAGGCCTACCGGGACACCGCACGCGAGTTCGAGGGCGTCTTCAGCCGGCTGTTCCCCGGAGGTGAGGGACGTCTGGTCCTGACCGACCCGGAGAACATGCTCACCACGGGCGTCGACGTCGAGGCGCGCCCGCCGGGCAAGAAGGTCAAGCGCCTGTCCCTGCTCTCCGGCGGCGAGCGGTCGCTGACCGCCGTGGCGCTGCTGGTGTCGATCTTCAAGGCGCGCCCCAGCCCCTTCTACGTCATGGACGAGGTCGAGGCGGCCCTGGACGACACCAACCTCCAGCGGCTGATCCGCATCATGCAGGAGCTGCAGGAGGCCTCGCAGCTCATCGTGATCACGCATCAGAAGCGCACCATGGAGGTCGCCGACGCGCTGTACGGCGTCTCCATGCAGGGCGACGGCGTCTCGAAGGTCATCTCGCAGCGCCTGCGGTAGGCGGTTCCAGCAGAACGACTGATCTCGTGTTCAAGAAGTGAACGTGAGATATGCCTCGCGTGTGCCTGATTTCAGGAAACACTGAAGTATTGACTTCGAAACTTGAAGGCATAGTCTCTGCAACGTCACTTTTACCTTCAGGTCTCACCTGTAAGGGCCTCACCCCCCACGCGGTAGTGTTGCCGCGGCCCCAGGAGATACACGTGACCAGCGTTACGCAGGCACCTCAGACAGGAGTCAGGACGGCTCACCCCGATCATCTCGGGCACGTCATCTTCATCGCTGCGGCCGCCGCCATGGGCGGCTTCCTCTTCGGCTACGACAGCTCCGTGATCAACGGCGCCGTCGAGGCGATCCGCGACCGCTACGACATCGGCTCCGCCGCCCTCGCCCAGGTCATCGCGGTCGCTCTGATCGGCTGCGCCATCGGCGCCGCGACGGCCGGCCGCACAGCCGACCGGATCGGCCGGATCCGGTGCATGCAGATCGCCGCCGTCCTGTTCACGATCAGCGCCGTCGGCTCGGCGCTGCCCTTCGCGCTGTGGGACCTGGCCTTCTGGCGCATCGTCGGCGGTTTCGCCATCGGCATGGCCTCCGTGATCGGCCCCGCCTACATCGCCGAGGTCGCCCCGCCCGCCTACCGCGGCCGCCTGGGCTCCTTCCAGCAAGCCGCGATCGTCGTCGGCATCGCCGTCTCCCAGCTGGTCAACTGGGGCCTGCTCAACGCGGCGGGCGGCGACCAGCGCGGCACGCTGATGGGCCTGGAGGCCTGGCAGGTCATGCTCGGCGTCATGGTCGTCCCGGCCGTGCTGTACGGCATGCTGTCCTTCGCGATCCCCGAGTCGCCGCGCTTCCTGCTCTCCGCCGGCAGGCGCGAGCGCGCCCGTGAGATCCTCGCCGAGGTCGAGGGCAAGGACGTCGACCTCGACGCCCGTGTCGCCGAGATCGAGCACGCGATGTCCAGCGAGCACAAGTCCACGTTCAAGGACCTGCTCGGCGGCGGCTTCTTCTTCAAGCCGATCGTCTGGGTCGGTATCGGCCTGTCGGTCTTCCAGCAGTTCGTGGGCATCAACGTCGCGTTCTACTACTCCTCGACGCTGTGGCAGTCGGTCGGTGTCGACCCGACGGACTCTTTCTTCTACTCCTTCACGACGTCGATCATCAACATCGTCGGCACCGTGATCGCGATGATCTTCGTGGACCGCGTCGGCCGCAAGCCGCTCGCGCTGATCGGTTCGATCGGCATGGCCGTGGGCCTGGCGCTGGAGGCCTGGGCGTTCTCCGCCCACCTGGTGGACGGCAGGCTGCCCGCCACCCAGGGCTGGGTCGCCCTGGTCGCCGCCCATGTGTTCGTCCTGTTCTTCGCCCTGTCCTGGGGTGTGGTCGTCTGGGTCATGCTCGGTGAGATGTTCCCCAACAGGATCCGCGCCGCCGCGCTGGGCGTGGCCGCCGCCGCGCAGTGGATCGCCAACTGGGCCATCACCGCGAGCTTCCCCTCGCTGGCGGACTGGAACCTGTCCGGCACGTACGTGATCTACACGGTGTTCGCGGCCCTCTCCGTCCCGTTCGTGCTGAAGTTCGTCAAGGAGACGAAGGGCAAGTCGCTGGAGGAGATGGGGTAACCCTCTTCCTGAACAGCCCTCCACGCCCTCCACAGTCCCGAGGAGACGGGCCAAGTCCCCGCTGCCCCTCTCCTCGTACCCTCCGTCGCCCCCGGTCCGGCCACTGCCCGGACCGGGGGGGGACGCGGTTGGTGGGGGGGCGTAGCCGGGGGGGGTGGGGGGCCGCGGGGGGGTTGGCGGGGGGCCCGGCGCCGGGGGGGGGGCGGGGGGGGGGGG
>NZ_JBSFRB010000033.1:0-100588 GCF_053589015.1 Streptomyces sp. NPDC003393
GGTGGCCCCGGCGCGGGGGCCCGGGCGGCGTCGGGCGCGGCTCCGCCCTCAATTGGCCGCCCCGCCCCTTCCGGGGCGGCGGGACAAATGCTGTGCGGCCGGGTCACACCCGGCTGGCCGGGCGCTGGGCGGCCGCCTTGTGCGGGCCCGGCTTCTGCAGCTGGAAGTAGGCGCCGGCGAGCACCCGCTGCTTCAGCGACTGGCTGTGGTCCACCACGCGGTAGAGGGCGCGCCGCAGGATCCCGCCCGCGCCGTGCAGCGCGAAGAGCCGCTCCTGGCGCAGCTGGAGCCCGCGGGACTTGCCCACCGAGGTCTCGCGCGCGTGCTGGAACCGCTCGGCCGCGTGCGTCAGCTGCTCGGGCGTGCCGCCGGCCCGGAAGGCCGACTGCACCAGCGGTGCCAGCGTCACCGCGTCGATGATGGCGTGGTTGACGCCTTGGCCCAGGATGGGGGTCAGGGTGTGCGCCGCGTCGCCGGTCAGGACGAGCCCGGGGCGGTGCCAGCGCGGCACCAGCGTGGTGAAGATGTCCAGCATGGAGGTGTCGGACCAGCTCCGTATCTCCGAGCGCACCGCGTCGGAGAGCTCGGGGGCCAGCCGGTCCAGGCGCCCGTACAGGGCGGGCAGTCCCTGGGCGCGCAGCTCCTTGAGGCCGCCCTTGGGGATGTTGAAGCCGACCCGCACGCTGTCCGGGTGCGTGGGGATGAACAGCCCGTGCTGGTCGCCCCGGATGCGGATGCGGTACGTACGGTTGTCCCACTCCTTGGGGAAGGGCAGCTTCAGCCACACGACGTCCCGCTCCAACGGGACGCGGGTGTAGGGGAGTTTGGACATCTCCCGTACCTTGCTGAACCGGCCGTCCGCCGCCACCGTGAGGGCGGCCCGCACGGTCACCTCGCCGTCCGGGGTTCGGGCCCGCACCCCGGACACGGTCCCGTCGTCCTCCTCCACCAGGCTGGTCGCCGTGGCCCTGCGCACCAGGGCGAAGTGCTCCGCGTGCTCCTCGCCCATGCCGGCGAGGGTTGAAAGCAGCGCGGGCTGGGGCAGCTCCACCGGGTAGGGGTGCGGGTAGGGGAAGCGGGTGAAGTCGGCGCGCAGCACCGTGCTGCCCGCGTCCACGATCTCCATGCGGTGCATCTGCTGGTAGGCGCCGTCGAGACGGTCGAGGAGACCCAGCCGGTCCAGGAGCCACACCGAGTCGGGGGAGACGGACTCGCCGCGGAACGACCGGTCGAAGTGGCCGCTCTGCTCCAGGACCACGACGGAGACCGAACGTTTGGCGAGCTCCACGGCGAGCGTGAGACCCGCGGGCCCTCCTCCGACTACGCACACCTGCGCGGTCAGCTCATTAGCCATCGTCACTGCTGCCTTTCCGGAGGAGGAGCACGGTGGGCCGGATCGTCCCGACGCGGACTAAAGAGGCTCTTGCGGACCTTCTCCGCAAAGACGGGGCCTCAGACGGTGGCCCGCGCCTCGACCCGCGTCTTCAGCGCGTCGGTGAGCCGGGTGAAGCCCACTTCGCTCTGCCGGATGAGCGGGCCGGTGACGGGCACGAGCACGCCGGTGAACGTCTCTGTCTGCAGGACGTGCGTGCCCCCGTCACGGGGCGTCAGCACGAAGCTGTGCAGGCCATCGAAGACTCCCGGAGCGCCGAGGCGGCCGCGCCAGCGCAGCAGGCGTCCTGGTTCACTGACGAGCACGGTCGGTTTGAACACCATCTCGCGGCCGCCGTTCGGCAGGCGGAACCGCAGGCTGAGGCGCTGGCCGACAAGTGCCCGGCCTGAGGCCTCCACGAGGAAGGGGTTCCATTCATGGAACCGCGAGAAGTCGGTCAGAGTGGACCACACCTCTTCGGCGCTGGCGTCGATCTGGACCTCGGAGGAGATGCGGCGCATGGCGTTGCGCTCCTTCCACGGCCCCGTCGGGAACCGTTCACAGGGGAATCGGAAATCCACGGTGGCCAGGACAGCCCGGTTCTCATGGCGTGCCGGAGCGCCCCCTTGGCCGCGCTCTGGCGGCAGTCATGCACCGGGAGGGACCTTCAGCGGGCCGGCGCAGTCCACCGACGGTTCGGCGGAGAGCGCCGGGACGAGCCGGGCGGCGTGTTCCTGCCCACAGCCCCTGCCTCTCCACGGACGTGATGGTCACCGGGAGCCTGCGGGGCCCGGCTAAAGCGCCGCTTGCGGTCGTGCGCCACACGGATCGGCGGCAGGCTCCGGGTGCGTATCGCCACCAGTGAGGAGACACCATGCCGGGGACGACGTGCACGTGGCGGGCAGGCTCTGGCGGGGTGAACCCGACTCCGCCCGGTCGGCCGTGGAGCCGGGGGTGTACGACCCGGAGCAGTGCGCGGCCGACGCCGTCGTGTCCGTGCCCGCCGCCACCGCTCCCGCGGACAGGGCCGGGACGCCCGGCCGGCCGCGCCACCGCAGCAGCGGCCGGGTTCGCTGTCCGGGACGGCGGGCGACCGTCTCCCGGCCGCTGTCCGGCCGCCAGAAGCGCAACGCGGGGCGGGTACCCGGGTTGGCCTGTCCCGAGGCCTCGACCAGGAACGGGTTCCAGGCGTGTGCGCGCTCGAAATCGGTCAGGCGGGCCCCCACCTGGCCGGGGCGCGTCGACGGGGACGTCGCAAAGAGACGCGGCGCATGCGCGTCCCCCCCGTTGGGCCGGGACGGCGGTGGCCTCCGGCGGCGGACGCCGCCCGAGGCCACCGGCACCCGCACCCACCAACCGCTCCGGCGCCGGCGCGGCTCAAGCGGGGCCCCGCTGGGCCGCCGGTCCGAGCCAATTACGAAACGCGCGTTGCGTAATCGCAGGAGACCCGCGTACCGTGAATAACGAAACGTATGTAGCGAAAATGCGGGCGCAAGAAGCGCTTAAGGCCGGCCGGACACGATCCGGCGGCAACGTACCGACCACGAAGGCCAGGGTGAGAAGGATGTCGGCCAGCAACGGACGGGGTGCGCCGGACACCGGGGAGATGGTGGTCGTGCACCGCCTGTTCCTCCAGGAGTACGCGGCGGCGCCGGCGGTGGTCCGGGCGGTGGCCGCCGGCGACACGGCGCGTGCCGCCTTCGTCGCCGACCATCTGGCGGCGCTCGGCCAGATGCTGACGGAGCATCACCTCGCCGAGGACGAGCTGGTGTGGCCGCGGCTCGCGGCCGATCCGGCCGTCGACGCGGGGCTCGTGGCCCGGATGGAGGAACAGCACGAGCGGATCGCCGACGCCCTCGGCCGTCTCGAACGGGCCCTGCCGCAGTGGGGCGCCCGGGCCGAGCCGGACCTCAGGGGCGAGGTGGCGGACGCCTGCGCCGCCCTGCTGCCCGCCCTGGAGGAGCACCTCGGCGACGAGGAGCGGCACATCCTGCCGCTGGTGCCGGGCCGGTTCACCGCGGCGCAGTGGGCGCGGCTGAGCGAGCGCGGCCGGGCCGCCGTGCCCCGGGCACACCGCCTGTACATGCTCGCCGCGCTGGGCGAGGCCGCCGGGACCGACCGCAGGGACGAGTTCCTGGGGCGGCTGCCCGGGCCCGTCCGCCTGCTGTACCGGGTGGCCGGTCGCCGGCTGCGCCGCCGCACCTGGGACCGCCTCAGCGGCGGCCGTACCGAGGACCGCGTGGCCGCGGCCTGAGCGCCGCGGCGCCGGCCGACCGTCAGACAAGCGAGCAGCGAAGTGAGGAAGAGTCCGTGAGCGCACCCGTGACGACCAGGCCCGCTCCCGCCGACCGTGCCGAGGCGCTGGACCGCATCCGTACCCTGCACACCGAGGGGCGGCTCGCCGAGGAGTTCCCCGCGGTGGGCGCCCTGCTGGCCGCACTCGCCCAGGGGCCCGCGGCCGCGGCCGACCTGGCCCGCGCCGGCCGGCTGCTCGCCCGGGTCGACCCCGCCCGCATCCACGCCGCCCACCCCGTCGCCCGGCCGCTGAACGTCACGGTGTCGGGACACGGCACGCTGGACGCGCTCACCGGCCCGCTCACCGCCGAGCTGGCCCGCCACGGCATCCCGCTGCGCGCCACCCACGGCGAGTACGACGGCTGGCGGCGCGATCTGCAGGACACCGCGGGACCGCTGTACGCCGACGACACCGACCTGTCGCTCGTCGTGCTCGACGCCCAGATCGTCTTCGACGAACTCCCGCAGCCCTGGCGGGTGTCGGACGTCGCCGACTCGGTCGCGGCCAAGCTGGGCCTGCTCGAGCGGCTCGCCGAGACGTACGTGAGCGACGGCTCGGGAACCCTCGTGCTCAACACCCTGCCGCTGCTGCCCGGGCACCTGCGCCAGCTCGTCGACCACCGCTCGCGCACCGAACTGTCGGTGCTGTGGCGGGAGTTCAACACCGGAATCCTGCGCATCGCGCTGGCCCACCCCCGGGTGCACGTCGTCGACCTCGATCCGCTGACCGCGGAGTCGGGCCCGGCCCGCGACAGCAGGCTCGCCGTCTACACCAAGGAACACCTCGGCGGTGAACTGCTCGGCCGGTACGCCCGGGAGGTCGCGCACCTGGCCCGGGCGCTGCGCGGCCGCACCAAGAAGGTGCTCGTCGTCGACCTGGACCACACCCTGTGGGACGGCATCCTCGGCGACGACGGCCCCGATGGCATCGCCGTCGCCGGGACCTACCGGGGCGAGGCCTTCAAAGCCTTCCAGAAGGTGGTGCGCCAGCTGGGCTCCCAGGGCGTTCTGCTCTGCGTGTGCAGCAAGAACGACCAGGAGCCCGTGGAGCGGGTACTCGCCGACCACCCCGACATGGTGCTGCGGCCGGACGATTTCGTGCGGATCACCGCCAACTGGCAGCACAAGGACGGCAATCTGCGGGAGATGGCCGCACGGCTCAACCTCGGCACGGACAGTTTCGTGTTCGTCGACGACTCGCCCTTCGAGTGCGGACTCGTCGCCACCTCCGTGCCCGAGATCGCCGTGGTCCGCCTCGACGAGGAGCCCGCCCTGCACATCGATCGGCTGCTCGCCGACGGCTGGTTCGACGTCCGCGAACTGACCGAGGCGGACCGGGGCCGGGCCGGCCAGTACCGGGCCGACGCCGGACGCCTGGAACTCCTGGACGGCGCCGCGTCGATGGAGGAGTATCTCCAGGCCCTGGACGTCCGGGTCACCGTCGCACCGGTGACCGAGGCGGACGTGCCCCGAATCTCCCAGATCACCCTGCGCACCAACCAGTTCAACCTCACCACCCGGCGGCTGGGCACCGACGAGGTGCGGGCCCTGCTCAACTCGCCGCGCCATCTGGTCCTGGCCGTCCGGTCCGCGGACCGCTTCGGCGACAACGGACTGGTCGGGGCGGTGTTCGCCGAGCGCGGGCCGGACGCGCTGCGCATCGACAACGTCCTGCTCAGCTGCCGGGTCTTCGCCCGCGGCATCGAACAGGCCGTCCTGGCCGCGCTGCTGGCCCACGCCCGGGACACCGCGGCACCGGCCGTCGTCGCCTCGTACCGGCCCACCGCCAAGAACGGCAAGGTCCGCGACCTGTACCCGTCGCTGGGCTTCGAGACCGTGCGCAGGGGCGACGACGGCTCCCTCGACTTCCGCCACGACCTCACCCGGCTGCCGCCGCGGCCCGGCCACGTCACGCTCCATGCGGCCTTCACACCACCCGTGACGCCCGCCGTCTGACCCCGTACCCCGCAGACATCCCGGCTCCGGCCGGGGACCGGCATCGTCCCGGCGCGTCACCATCCCCCGCCGCGCCCGGGGCCGGCCGGTCCGCCCGGAGCCGGGAGCCGTACGCCCCTGGCGTGCGGCGCGTGCCGACTGCCGCTCGCCAGCCCCCCCTCTGGCGGGCGGCAGCCGCATGTCCGCCCGCCCGAGGGCCGGCGGAACCCGGCCGGGCAGCACAAGCGGCGCCTTAGGGCAGCGGGCGAGGCTCGGACACGTCCCAGACAGCCCTCGCCGGCACCACGCCTGCGGATCTCGGAGAGGTCAGGCAAAGACGTTGACAAGCTTCCGAACCTTCACGGAACTGGTTCTGGACCGTGCGGCCGAGCTCGGTGCCGAGGACGCCTTCATCTTTCTGCCGGACGATGCCAACGGCTCGGTCCCCGAGCACCTGTCGTACGCGGGGCTCGACCGGGACGCCCGGCGGATCGCCGCCTGGCTGCAGGCGAACGGCGCCGCGGGCGGACAGGTGCTCCTGCTGTACCCCTCGGGCACCGACTTCATCAAGGCGTTCACGGGCTGCCTGTACGCCGGTTCCGTCGCCGTGCCCGCCCCGCTGCCCACCGAGCAGGGCCAGCACTTCACCCGGGTGTCCGGCATCCTGCGCGACGCCCAGGTCTGCGCGGTGCTGACCGACTCGGCGAACGCGCCCGAGATATCCGCCTGGCTCGCCTCCGAGGGCTTCACCGACGTGCTGTGCCTGGCCACCGACACCGCGGACTACAGTGACGCGAGCGCCTACCGGGTGCCGGACCTCACCCCCGAGCACCTCGCGTTCCTGCAGTACACCTCCGGCTCGACCAGCGACCCCAAGGGCGTCATGGTCTCGCACCGCAATCTGCTGGCCAACGAGGCCGCGATCCAGAACGCCGCCGGAACCGACGGGCAGACCCGGTTCGGCGGATGGCTGCCCTTCTACCACGACATGGGTCTCATCGGGCACATCCTGCACCCGCTGTACATCGGCGGCTCCGCCGTGCTGCTCTCCCCGACGTCCTTCCTGCGCCGCCCGCACCGCTGGCTGAAGGCCATCGGCGACTACGGCGTCACCATCGGCGGCGGCCCCAACTTCGCGTTCGACCTGTGCGTGCGGCGGGTGACCGACGCACAGTTCGCCGAACTCGACCTGTCCACCTGGGCGTGCGCCGCCAACGGTGCAGAACCGATTCGCCGCGAGACCATCGAGGCATTCACCCAGCGCTTCGCGCCCGTCGGCTTCAAGCCCGAGTCGTTCTTCCCCTGCTATGGCATGGCGGAGACCACCCTGCTCGTCTCCGGTACCCCCAAGGACCGCCGCCCCGCCGTGCGTACCGTCGACGTGGCCGCCCTCGAACAGGGCACGCTCACCGACCCGGTGGCCGAAGGACGGCGCCGGGAACTGGTCAGCAGCGGCGTCATCCACGACTTCACGGTAAAGATCGTCGACCCCGACACCCGGATCGAACGCCCGGAGGGCTCGGTCGGCGAGATCTGGGTCAAGGGCGACAGTGTGGCCTGCGGCTACTGGAAGCGCCCGCTGACCAACGTGGAGATCTTCGACGCGCACATCACCGACGGCGACGGCGGCGAGGATGCGGGCGGCTGGCTGCGTACGGGCGACCTCGGCGCCCTGGAGGACGGCGAGCTCTACGTCACCGGTCGTCTCAAGGAGCTGATCATCTTCTCCGGGCGCAACCTCTACCCGCAGGACGTCGAGCGGGCGGTGCAGGCCACCGACAAGGCCCTGGGCGTCGGCTCCGGCGCGGTGTTCACCGTCGAGACCGACCGCGAGCACCTCGTCGTGGTGCAGGAGGTCCGGATCAGCGCCGTCGACGGCGACCTGCGCAGCCTGGCCACGACCATCCAGAGCCACATCGGGCAGCAGCTCAACGTCCCGGCGGGCAACGTGCTCCTGGTCCGGCCCGGCACCATCCGCAAGACCACCAGCGGGAAGATTCAGCGCACCCTGATGCGCAAGCTGTTCCTGCAAGGTGCGCTCACCCCCCTGTACGAGGTGCTGGAGCCGGCCGTCCGCCAGATCGTCGCGGACGCCTCCGGTCCCGCCCTGGCCGCGACGGCCTGACATGGCCGAGCCCACAGTGTCGGTCGCCGAGGAACTCGACGCGTTCCTCGGCGACCCCGATGCCCCCGGCGGCTGGTTCTCGTACAAGCGATGCGTGGAGCTCGACGACAAGGAAGCGTTCCCGGCCGACATCTGCCGCCGCCTCGACGACTGGGGGCTCCCCGGTCACTACGTACCGGTCGAACACGGCGGAAGGCTGACCGACTACGCGACGCTGCTCCAGGTCATGCGCGCCGTCGCCCGCCGCGACCTCACCGTGGCGATCGGGCACGGCAAGACCTACCTGGGCGGTATCTGCGTCTGGGTGGCCGGCACCCCCGAGCAGGCCGCCGCGCTCGGCGCGGACATCCGCGCCGGGGTACCCGTCTCGCTCGGCCTGACCGAGCGCGCCCACGGCAGCGACCTGCTCGCCGGCGAGGTACACGGCACGCCCAGCGAGCGGGGCTGGCTGGTCGACGGTGAGAAGTGGCTGATCAACAACGCGACCAGGGGCAGCCTGCTGTCCCTGCTCACCCGGACCGACCCGGCCGGCGGACCGCGAGGCTTCAGCATCCTGCTCGTCGACAAGCGCGAGCTGGACCCGGCCATGTACCGCCATCTGCCCAAGGTGCGCACCCACGGCATCCGGGGCGCGGACATCTCCGGCATCGCCTTCGAGGGCGCGGCCGTCGACCGGTCCGCGCTCGTCGGCACCCAGGGCGCGGGCCTGGAGATCGTCCTCAAGGCGCTGCAGCTCACCCGGACCATGTGCGCGGCCCTGTCCCTGGGCGCCGCTGACCACGGTCTGCGCATCGTCCTCGACTTCGCTCTCGACCGCGGGCTGTATGGCCGACGTCTCGTCGAGCTGCCGCAGGCCCGCCAGGTGCTGGGCACCGCCGCGGCCGACGTGCTGCTGCACGAGGCACTGGGCATCGCCGCCTCCCGTCTGGTGCACACCCAGACCGACGAGATGAGCGTGACCGCGGCCGTCACCAAGTACCTGCTGCCCAGCGGCACCGAGGACGTGCTCTTCCGGCTCACCCGGGTGCTCGGCGCCCGCGCCTTCCTCAAGGGCGTGCACGCGCACGGCATGTTCCAGAAGGTGGAGCGCGATCACCGCATCGTCGGCATGTTCGACGGCAACACGCTGGTGAACCTCAACTCCCTGGTCAACCAGTTCCGTGCACTGGTACGCGGACGGCAGCGCGGCACCGGCGACGTGGCCGGTGCCGCGGCCGCCTACGACCTGTCCACGCCATTGCCCCGGCTCGACCCCGGGCGGCTGTCCCTGGTCGCGCGCCGCGGCAGCGGTGTCCTGGCCGGCTTCGAGCCGTGCGTGGCCCGGCTCGAAGGGCTGGCCGGCGAACGGCCCGCGCTGGCTTTGGCCGCCGCGGCGGCCCGCCGTGTCGCGGACATCGTCGACCGGGTCCACCAGGAGATGGAGCAGTGGCAGGGGCTCGTCGGTGACGTGCCTCCCGCCGCCTTTGAGGTGGCCCGCCGCTACGCCCTGTGCCATGCCGCGGCGGTCTGCCTCGGCCTGTGGACGCACAGCGCGGCGCAGTTCGCGGGCACCGCCACCGAACCGCTGTGGCGGGACGGGCTGTGGCTGCGAGCGGCCCTCGACCGGATCCTGGACCGCCTCGGCGAAGGCGGCGGCGCGGACGACGAGGCGTACGACGCGCTGCTCGACTACATGATCACCGCCCGGCGTGCAGGCGAGCTCTTCTCGCTGTACCCCCACCGACTGCCGGGAACGCCGGCCGAGCCGGTGGCCGACGCGCCCAACGCATGCAACTGAGAGGACGCCATGCTGATCGGTACCGCGGCCAAGGGGCCGCACGGAGCGTCCGCCGGAGCACAGGGAACCCGCCCGCCCGGCGGCCAGGAAGGCCGGGCCGTCGCCCGCGTCGCCGAGCTGGAACAGCGCCTCGGTGACCCCACCGACGAGCGGGGGGAGATCTCGTACGCGGCACTGCTCGCGGACGACGAGCGCGGGGAGCTGTCCGAGCCGGGCGAGCGCGCCCTCGACGAGCTGAGGCTCAACGCCGAGTTCGTGCCGGTCCACCATGGCGGACGCCTGGAGCGGATCGACACTCTGGTCCGGGTGATGCGCCAGGTCTTCCGCCGCGACATCGCCCTCGGTCTCGGCTACGGCGTCACCTCCTTCATGGCGGCCGTCAACGTGTGGAGCTCCGGTACCGAACAGCAGCAACGACGCCTCGCCGAGCTGCTGCTCGACGGCAAGAAGGTGTCGGTGGCCTACCACGAACTCGCGCACGGCAACGACTTCGTGCGCAATGAGTTCCAGGCCCGCCCGGTGGACGGCGGCTACCTCCTCAACGGCGCCAAGCAGGTCATCAACAACGCCGACCGGGCCGCGGCCTGGGTGCTGTTCAGCCGGACCAGCCCGGTACCCGGCAGCCGCAGCCACTCCGTCGTCCTGGCCGAGCGGGACACCCTGGACCAGGACCGGTTCCAGGTCCTGCCGCGCTACGACGCGGTCGGGGTGCGCGGCTGCCATCTGTCGGGCCTGGACTTCGCGGACTGCCCGGTGCCGGCATCGGCGCTCGTCGGCGAGGAGGGCAAGGGCGTCGAACTGGCCCTGCGCGCCTTCCAGGTGACCCGCAGCGCGGTGCCCGGCATGGCGCTCGGCGCGACCGACACCGCCCTGCGCACCGTCACCGGCTTCGCCCTCGGCCGGCAGCTGTATCGCAAGTCGGTGATGGACATCCCGCACGCCAAGGCGACCCTGTCGACGACCTTCCTCGACCTGCTGATCTGCGACAGCCTCTCGCTGGCCGCGACCCGCGCCGTCCACGTGCTGCCCGAGGAGACCAGCGTCTACGCGGCCGTGGTCAAGTACCTGGTCCCCAAGATGCTCACCGACGCCATGTACGACCTCTCGATCGTACTGGGGGCCCGGTTCTACACCCGCGAGGGCGAGTTCGGGATCTTCCAGAAGCACGTGCGTGACCTGCCGGTGCTCAGCCTCGGGCACGCCGGCTCCGCCGCCTGCCAGGCCACGATCATCCCGCAGCTGTCCCGGCTCGCCCGCCGGTCCTGGTTCAAGGACGACCCGGCGCCCGCGAGTCTGTTCCGGCCGCGCGAGGACCTGCCCGACGTCGCCTTCGACCGGCTCACCCTCGCCAGCGGCCGGGACGGCCTGAGCGCCTCCCTGGTCGCCGCCGTCGACCGGCTGCCCAGCTCGAGCCCGCAGGAGCGGGCGGCGCACGGCGCCGCGCTGCGCCTCATGGACGAACTGCGCCAGATCCAGGAGCAGAGCCTCGACCTCGCTCCACAGGACCGCACGGCCCTGGCCAGCCCGGCCACCTTCGCCCTCGCCGACCGGTACGCGGTGCTGCTCGCCGCCGCCTCGGTGATCGGCGTGTGGCAGCAGGCGCAGGGCGGTCAGGACGACTTCCTCGCCGATCCGGCCTGGCTCGCCGCGGCACTGCACCGCCTCGGCCGACGCCTGGGCCACACCCTGCCCGACCTGCCGGCCGCCTGTGAGACGCGGCTGCACGACGAGGTGCTGCGCCGCTTCCGCGACGCCCGTAGCTACGACCTCTACAACACCCCGCTGGCAGGCTGAACCACCGCTTTGGCCAGCCGAGTTGACCGACCGAGGAACCCTTCCGAGGAGCGCAGAATGCCCGTTCCCACCGCCGGACGCACCACCGAAGAACTGACCGTGTGGCTGTCCGACCGCATCGCCCTCTACCTCAAGCGCAGGCCTCAGGAGATCGACCCGAGCGTGCCGCTGGCCGAGTACGGCCTCGACTCCGTCGCCGCCCTCAGCCTGTGCGGCGACATCGAGGAGGACTTCGACCTGATCCTGGAACCGACGGTCGCCTGGGACTACCCGACGGTCCAGGCCCTCGCCACCCATCTGGCACAGAGCCTGGCCGAGCCGGCGGCGGGCTGATGGACCGGATCGCCATCGTCGGTCTCGACTGCAGGTTCCCGGGGGCGCCCGACGCGGGCGCCTTCTGGGACCTGCTGATGCGCTCGGGGGACGGGGTCTCCCGGGTCCCCGCACAGCGGTGGGACGCCGCGGACTTCCACTCGCCGACCCCGGCGGAAGGACGCGCCAACACCACCGAGGGCGGGTTCATCGACGACCCGGACGCCTTCGACAACGAGTTCTTCACCGTCTCACCCCGTGAGGCGGCCGCCATGGACCCGCAGCAGCGGCTGCTCCTGCAGTGCGCCTGGCGTGCCGTCGAGGACGCGGGGATCGCCCCCAAGCAGCTCGCCGGCACCTCCACCGGTGTCTACGTCGGCATCATGGGCAACGAGTGGGCCCAGCTGCACCTCACCGACTACGACCGGGTCAGCGCCCAGGTCGGCTCCGGCAACGGCTACTGCATGACGGCCAACCGGGTCTCCTACCACCTGGACCTCAAGGGCCCGAGCCTCGCCGTGGACACGGCCTGCTCCTCGTCGCTCGTCGCCGTGCACCTGGCCGGCAACGCCCTGCTGTCCGGCGAGTGCGACTACGCCATCGCGGCGGGCGTCAACGTGGCGCTCACTCCCGCCCTGTCCATCTTCTACAACCAGGCCGGACTGTCCGCGCCGGACGGCCGGTGCAAGCCGTTCAGCGCCCAGGCGGACGGCATCGGCCGCGGCGAGGGCGTCGGCGCCGTCGTGCTGCGCCGCCTCGAGGACGCGCTCGCCGACGGCCAGCAGGTGTACGCCGTCATCCGCGGTAGCGCCGTCAACCAGGACGGCCGCAGCAACGGCATCACCGCGCCCAACCGCTGGTCCCAGCAGGAGGTCATCGGCGCCGCCTACCGCAGGGCCGGGGTCGATCCGGACCAGGTGGACTTCACCGAGGGGCACGGCACCGGCACCGTGCTCGGCGACATGATGGAGGTATCAGCACTGGGCCACCACCACGCCGGGCGCGCAGGACGGCCCATGGCCCTCGGCTCCGTCAAGGGCAACTTCGGGCACACGGAGGGCGCGGCCGGCATCGCCGGACTCATCAAGGTGGCGCTGTCCCTGCACCACCGCACCGTGCCCGCAAGCCGGTTCGCGGCCAAGGAGAACGAGCGCCTCGACCTGCGCGGCAAGGGGCTGCGGCTGCTCAAGGCCCCGCTGCGGCTGCCCCGTGGCACCAGCGTGGCCGGGCTCAGCAGCTTCGGCATGGGCGGCACCAACGCCCACGCCGTCCTGGAGTCCGCGCCGCCGACCGCCGTGCGCCCCGCGGCCGAGGGCGACGAGCGGCCCCGGGGGATCGGCAGCGCGCTGTTCACCCTGACCGCCCCCAGCCCGCAGGCCCTGCGCCGCAACCTGCACGCGCAGGCCGACGCGCTGGGCGCCCGGCGGTCCCCCGTCGGCCCCGTCGGCTGGACCTCCCACCGGGTCAAGGCCGGTCACCGGCACCGCTTCGCGGTCAGCGCCCCGGACACCGCGACGCTGGTGCAGCGGCTGCGGGCGGCGGCCGCCGACCCCGCCCTGTTCGCCGCGCTCACCGGGGAGGCCGGCACCGCCCCGCGCACCGCGTTCCTCTTCACCGGGCAGGGCTCCCAGTACCCGCGGATGATGGCGGGCCTGCACCAGGACTCGCCGCTGTACCGGCACTTCCTCGACGAGGCCGACGCCGCGCTCCGGCCGCACACCGGGCGCTCGGTGCGCGACCTCGTCCTGACCGGGGACGAGTCGGTGCACCTCACGCGGTGGGCCCAGCCCGCGCTGTTCGCCGTCGGCTACGCACTCGGCCGCACGCTCCAGGAACTAGGCGTGCAGCCCTCCCTGCTGCTCGGCCACAGCGTCGGCGAGTACGCGGCGGCCTGCCTGGCCGGAGTGTTCCCGCTGGACGCGGCCGCGCGGCTGATCGCGGCCCGTGGCGCGCTGATGCAGCAACTGCCCGACGGCGGCGGCATGCTGGCGGTCCTGGCCGATCGCGACGAGTTCGCCGAGCACCTCGCGGACGAGCCGGAGGTCGGCATCGCCGCCGTCAACGGGCCGCGCGCCACCGTGCTGTCCGGCGACGCCGAGGCGCTGCACCGTCTGGCCAAGGAGTTCGAGCGGGACGGCATCCGCACCCGGACGCTGCGCGTCTCGCACGCCTTCCACTCGCATCTGATGGACCCCATGCTGGATGACTTCGCCGAGGTCGCCCGCGAGGTCGGCGGGGGAGTGCCGCAGGTGCCGCTGTACTCCACGCTGTACGGCAGGCTCCTGGACGGCGAGGCGATGGACGCCGACTACTGGGTGGCGCACATCCGCCGCCCGGTGCTGTTCGCCGACGCGTTCACCGCCCTGGGGGAGGCCGGGCCCAGCCACACCGTGGAAGTCGGCCCGTCACCGGTGCTCTCCTCGCTGACCCGCAAACTGCCGCCCCCGGCCTCAGGGACCCGGCCGGTGGTCACCGCGCCGGTGCGGGGAGCGGAATCCGGCGGCGAGGACCTGGCGGACACCGTCGCCGCGCTGTATCGGGGCGGCCTGGACCCGCGGTGGGACGCCCTCTACCCGGCCCGCGACCAGACGCCGTACCGGCTCAGCCCGTACGCCTTCAACGACGAGCACCGGTATTGGACCGCGGGCCCGGCCCGCCGCCCCGGCGCGCCGCTGACCGGCGTCGCGGCCGAGACGCCGGCCCGGGCGGCGGAGGGCGCCGCGGACACCGCGGTGCTCGTCCTGGAGCGACCCGCGCCGACGGACCCGGTGACCGAGACCGCCCTCACCGCCATCGGACAGGTCGGCGGCTACGAGGTCTCCGAACTCGGCCCGCTGCTGCGGCTCTACGAGGACCTGGGCTTCGACTCCGTGATGGTCATGGAGCTGAAGAAGCGCCTGGAGGAACGCCTGCCCGCCCTCGCGGCCCTGACGGTGCAGGACATGCTGCCCCGCCTCGCGTCGGTCGGCGACCTCGTGGACTTCCTGCGGGAGTACTGCGCCCCCGCGTCCGACAGCACCCAGGAGAGGACAGCATGAGCGACCATCCGCACGACCGTCAGGTCCATCTCGCCGCCGTCGGCACCGCCCTGCCCGGCAACCCGGTCGGCAACGCCGAACTGGCCCGGGTGCTGGGCGCCAACGAGGAATGGATCGAGATGTTCATCGGCACCAGGACCCGGCACTTCGCCCGGGACCTGAAGACCGGCGCGGTGCGCTGGTCGCTGGCCGACCTGTGCGCGCAGGCGGGGGAGCGCGCCATCGCCGCCGCCGAGGCGGACCCGGGCGACATCGACTTCGTCGTCCTGGGCACCGCCACCCCGGACACCCTGATGCCGGCCACCGTCAACAACGTCGTCGACCTGCTCGGCCTCGACCAGGTGCCCACGTTCCAGCTGCAGTCCGGCTGCGCGGGCGCGGTGCAGGCGCTCAGCCTGGGCCGCACCCTCATCGCGTCCGGTGAGTACCGTACCGGCCTGGTCGTCGGCGGCGACGTGTGCAGCAAGCACCTCGACGTCGACCGCGACCTCGCCAAGGCGGCCCCCAGCGACCTGGTCAACTTCGTGCTGTTCGGCGACGGCGCGGGCGCCGCCGTGCTCACCGACGAACCGCTCGGCGCCCGAGTCGTGCTGCGCCACGTCCTGAACCGCTTCACCGGCCTGGGCCGCCCGCCCGGCCAGGTCATCGAGTGGTTCGGCCTCGCCGACCGCTACGACGACCGGCAGGCCCTCACCGAGGACTACAAGGCCATCGAGGAGCACGTCCCGGTGATGGCCGTGGAGATCCTCTGGGAGCTGCTCGGCGAACTCGACTGGCGCCAGGACGAGTTGGACTACATCCTGCCGCCGCAACTGTCCGGCCGGATGACCCGCAAGATCACCGAACAGCTCGACGTGCCCACGGCCACCGAGATCTCCTGCGTCGCCGACACCGGCAACAACGGCAACGCGCTGCCGTTCCTGCAGATCGAGCGGCTCCTGGAGAAGATGTCGGCCGGCCAGAAGGCTCTTGCCGTCGCCATCGAGTCCAGCAAGTGGATCAAGGCCGGTTTCGCCCTGGAGAGAATATGACCACCACCCGCCCCGCCTACAGCCTGGCCGACTTCGTCACGACCGTCCGCGACGAACTGGGTCTGCCTGTCACCGACGAGCAGGTCGCCGCCGACTTCGACGAACTGCCCGAGTGGGACTCGCTGCACCTGCTCAAGCTCGTCACCGCGGTGGAGGGGGCCACCGGCCTCACCATCCCGGTCGGCCGCGTCCTGGAGGCCCGCAGCCTGCGGCAGTTCTACGAACTGGCGGTCCCCGCATGACGACCGCGCCGCGGCGGCACCTGGAACGGCGCCGCCGCCACACCTTGTACTTCCTGGAGTGGGCGGCCGCACAGCGGCCCGTGCACCTGGACACCGAGATCGACATGACCCGGATCCAGGCGCACCGGGCCGCCGCCCGCGCCGACGGCATCCGCTACTCCATCGTCAGCTATCTGCTCCACGCGACCGGGCGCGCCCTGGCCCGGCACCCCGAGGCCAACGCGGTCATGGCGCCCGGCTGGCCGTCGGCGCTGCGCCGCCCCCGGACCGTACGGTTCGACTCGGTGACCGCGAAGCTGGCCCTGGACCGCACCGTGGACGGCGAACGCACCGTGCTGTCCGCCCTGGTGGCCGGAGTGGAGCAGCTCTCGCTCGACCAGGTGCAGGAGCAGGTGGACCGCTACCGGGGCGAACACACCGCCGAACTCCCGGAGTTCACAGGGGTGCGGATGCTGGGGCGGTTGCCCGTCCCGCTCGGCCGGGCGGCCTTCGCGGCGGCCCTGCGCGACCCCCGCCGCCGCCCCAAAGTCTTCGGCACCGTCTCGGTCAGCTCCCTGGGCCACGGAGCGGTCGACGGCTTCCACTCCGCGGGCGGCACCGCCGTCACCCTGTGCGCGGGGCGCGTCCTGGACCGCGCCGTCGTACGGGACGGGCGGGTCGTGGCGGCGCCGGTCATGCGGCTCGGGCTCACTTTCGACCACCGGGTGATCGACGGGGCGGCCGCCGCCGACCTGCTCGGCGATCTCCGGCAGACCATGGAGGACTTCGATGACGGCTCCAGGGAAACCCTCCCCGAGCCGAACGTTCGGCGAGCCGATCGTGATCACCGGACCGCGCGGGGACTGGAACAGAGTCCGACGTGACCTCGCCACCCACGCCACCGCGATCCTCTACGCACGCCTGGACGACTGGCGTCCCGAGCGGGCCGGCGGGCCGCGGCTGCGCACGCTGCTCGGCCGGGACTGGGCCCGCTACCTGGACCTGACGCACCCGCAGGTGCGCACCCGGTTCGCCTCGTCCCGTGTGCTGTTGAAGTTCGCCGCGGGCGCCGCGCTGCACGTGCCGCCCCAGTCGGTGGAACTGGGCTACACCCCCTCGGGGCGCCCGTATCTGCACGGCTACGACGGCGTGCAGATCAGTCTCAGCCACACCGAGGACCTGCTGCTTGTGGGTCTCGCCACCGGCGCGGTCATCGGCGTGGACGCCGAACGTGCCGACCGGTCGCTGTACGGGGCGGGACTCGGACGGCATCTGTGCACCCCGCGCGAGGCCGAACTGATCGAGGCCATGGCGGCCGAGGACCGGGATCCGGCGATGGTGCGGCTGTGGACGCTCAAGGAGGCGTACAGCAAGGCCATCGGGCTCGGCATGCAGTTCCGGTTCACGGACTTCGGGTTCGAGACCGATGGCACTCCCACCGGGGTACGCCGCCCGGACGGCACCCCGGGCACCGGCAGCGAATGGTCCTTCCGCACCTACGCGCTGCTCGACCAGTACACGGTCAGCGTGGCTGTGGGGGACTCCGGCTTCGGCGTCACCACGGACACCCAGGCGCACACCATGCTCGACGCGGGCATCGTCGACGCCCTGTCCGAGGCGCTCGGCGCCGAGGAGGACGACCGCCGCGGCGGCGATGACTGGTGGTGAGCCGCCCACCCCGGCCGGCGGCCGTACAACCGGCCCGCAAGCGGGGGCCCGGACACTGATCGCACACAGCGGGGAGCCATCATGGACCAACAGCACCTGACGGAGCATCACCTCTCGGAGCTCAAGGAGTTCGCTCTCCTGCACGCCCGGGGCCAGGGCATGGCACCGGGCACGGCCGCTCGCATCCTGTCCCGGATCACCAACGACCGGCGTGGCGACCCCGAGTCGTGGGCCGTCACCTGGACCCGGGCCGGCCGCGCCGCCGCGCTGCGCGGGCGCCACCTGGAGGCCTGCGCCCACTTCGCGCTCGCCCGCTTCCCGTACCACGCAGACCCGGTGCGCGCGGCCGCGGGCAAGCTCGGCGTGGAGACCTTCGACAAGTGGCGGCGCGGCCGCGGCATCGAGCGCCTGGAGATCCCGTTCCAGGACGGCACGCTGGCCTGCTGGACCACCGGACTCCACCCGGCCCGGCGGCGCCCGCTGCTGGTCGTCATGGGGGGCATCGTCAGCGTCAAGGAACAGTGGGCGCCGCTCCTGCCCCTGCTGGGCCGACTCGGGTTCGCCGCCGTGGTCACGGAGTTCCCCGGCGTCGGCGAGAACACCCTCACCTACCGGCCCGACTCCTGGGAGCTGCTGCCGCACCTGCTCGACCGGCTGGCCGACCGGGCGAACGTCGCCGACACCTCCCTGCTCAACCTCAGCTTCAGCGGCCACCTCGCGCTGAGCGCCGCCGCCGAGGACCCGCGCATCCGGCGGGTGCTGACCGTGGGCGCCCCCGTCGGCGCCTTCTTCACCGACACCGACTGGCGGCCCCGGATCCCGCGGATCACCGTCGACACGCTGTGCCGCCTGACGGGGGCCGCCGACCACGACGCCCTCTGGTCCGAGCTGCCCGGACACGCCCTCGGCGCGGACCGGTTGCGGCAGGTCCACGTGCCGGTCCGGTACGTCGCCAGCGGCCGCGACGAGATCATCCCGGCCGCCGAGCGCGAGCTGCTGGCCGCCCTGCCCGACCTGCGCGTGAAGACGTTCGACGACGTGCACGGCTCGCCCGGCCACCTCGGGGCGATGCGGCGCTGGATCTTCTCCCAGCTCCTGCTGTCCCGGCTCACCGGCCGCCGCCACTGACCGAAGAGGACACCTGTCCAGCCCCTGACCCCGTACACGAGCCGAGGAGACACAGCCATGACCGATGGACCGACGCCCAGGGCCACGACCGGGACCGTACGTCCCTGGCAGTCGCTCGCCTCGCTCGGTGTGATCGAGAGCGACCTGACGACCACACGGCACCGGCCCGCCCCGGTGCTGTTCGCCACCGACGGCCGACCGGGCCGCACCCGCCGCCACGGACGGCGCGAGGAGGCATGACGTCCGTGTCCTTGTTTGCTCAGTACGCGCCCCGCGGCCCCCGCGGCGCGGGCATCCGGCTACGCCACCGCACGGTGCACGGCCATCGCCGGGCCTTCCGGATGGCCGGCAAGGGCGACGCCGTCCTGCTGATCCACGGCATCGGGGACTCGTCCGACACCTGGCGGGACATCATGCCCGGGCTCGCCAAGAGCCATCGCGTCATCGCCCCCGACCTGCTCGGGCACGGGCACTCCGACAAGCCGCGGGCCGACTACTCCCTGGCCGCGTACGCCAACGGCATGCGGGACCTGCTCAGCGTGCTCGGCGTCGAGCGGGCCACCATCGTGGGGCACTCGCTCGGCGGCGCGGTCGCCATGCAGTTCGCGTACCAGTTCCCCGAACGGTGCGAGCGCCTGGTCCTGGTCGGTACCGGCGGGATCAGCCGGCACGTCACCCCGCTGCTGCGCGCCGCCTCGCTGCCCGGTGCCGAGCTCGTCCTGCAGATGCTGCAACTGCCCACCATGCGCTGGCAGGTGGGCGTCGCCGTCAAGGCCCTGCAGTGGCTGCGCACCGACCTCGCCGTCGACGCGCCCGACCTGCTGCGGGTGGTGGACGCGCTGCCGGACGCCACCTCGCGCAACGCCTTCGTGCGCACCCTGCGGGCCGTCGTCGACTGGCGGGGACAGGTCGGCACCATGCTCGACCGGTGCTATCTGGCGCAGGGCATGCCCACCATGCTGATCTGGGGCGGCCGTGACCGGGTCGTCCCGGCGCTGCACGCGGGCCTCGGGCACGTCTCGATGCCGGGCAGCCGCCTGGAGATCTTCGAGGAAGCGGGCCACTTCCCGTTCCGCAGCGACCCCGACCGCTTCCTGTCGGTGCTGCGCGACTTCATCGACACGACCGAACCGGCGAGCTTCAGCCCCGAGCAGTGGCGCCAGATGCTCCGCAACCGCCGCCCGGCGCCCCGCCGCCCCGGCGATCCCGACCTCGACCCGGCCACCCTGCGCGCGCTGCGCCCGGCCTGACCGGGGACACCCCAGCGGCACAGGGCCTCGCCACGTCCTCGCGGACGCGACGGGGCCGCCGTCCGTTCCGGCTCACCCGACGGGCAGCGTGCCCTCCGCGGTGGGCACCTCGCTCATCAGCCACACCCCCGGGCGCACTTCGAGGTGCGGCCAGGCGACGGGGACCGCACCGCGTCCGGCGCGGACCTGCTCGGCGAAGCGGCGGGCGTAGCCGCGCCAGCGGGCGTCGCCCAGCGCGCTCGCCGCGCTTGCGCACGCGGCGAGCGAGGCCAGGCAGTCAGCGGGCCGGCCGGCCAGAAGCGCGGTGAGCGCCAGGCCGCGCTCGGCCTCCGTGTACCCCCGGGTGTCGCCCTCCGCCCTGGCCCGCTCCAGGGCCCGCCGGTACAGCGCGTCGGCCCGCCCGAACTCGCCCTGCCCGAGCAGGACATCGGCCTCACCGGTGGCGCAGCGGGCCGCACCGACGCCGTCGTCGCTCAGCGCGAACAGCCGCGCCGCGTGCCGGTGGCAGTCCACCGCACGGGCGGTGTCCCTGCGCTGCCAGGCCAGGTCGCCCAGCGAACGCAGCAGGGTGGCCTCCGCAAGCGCGTTGCCCGAGCGGCGGGCCGCGTCGAGGGCCAGCTCATGGCTGGCCTGCCAGTCCTCCCACACCCCGCACGCCTCGTAGTAGCCGCTCGTCGCCGAGGCCAGCGCGCACGTCAGGTCCCACAGCCCGGCCCCGTGCAGCCGGCGCACCATCTCCGGCAGGCCCGCCGACTCCGCCCGGAACCAGCGCAGCGGGGTGGCCACGGCCCGGTCGTCGGCCGGCAGGGCACCGGAGGCTGCCTCCAGGACGCCGGCCAGCCGGTCCCGTCCGGGAGCCAGGCGCGCGTCGGCCGCCCGGGCGCGCAGCAGGAAGGCACGGCCGAGTCTGCCGACGGTCTCGGTCACGGCGTCCTCGCCGTCGACCTCGGCCAGCATCTCCCGGGCCAGCGAGCGTAGCAGCGTGTGATAGCTGTACCGGGCGGCTCCGCCGGGCGCGCCCGACTCCTGCCGTACGTCGAGGAGCTGGGCGCGCACCAGGGCGTTCAGGAGTTCCTCCGTGGCCTGCGGGGACGTCCCGAGCAGCGACTGCGCGGCCCACACCGGGAAGTCGGGCAGGGGCGCGAGCCCCAGCCTGCGGAACGCGTGCCGGCCCGCCTCCGACACCTCGTGGTACGCCGTGAGCAGGCTGCTGCGCACGTCCAGGTCACCGAGGGAGAGCGCGGCGAGCCGGGTGCGCTCGTCCGCCAGCCGGCGCGCGAGCCCGCCCGCGGTCCAGTGCGGCTGCACCGCCGTGCCGCCGGCCGCGATCCGCAGCGCCAGCGGCAGCCGCCCGCACAGCCGGGCGATGCGGGCCACGGCCGCCCGGTCCTCCGCCATCCGGGGCCCGCCGGTGGCGAGCAGCAGCGACTCCGCCTCCGCCTGTCCGAGCACGTCGAGCACGAGATGCCGCGCGTGCTCCAGGGCGGCCAGCGGACGGCGCCCGGTGACCACCACCGCCGCGTCCGGCACCGCGGCGAGCAGCGGACGTATCTGGGCCTCCGACACCGCGTCGTCGAGGACGAGCAGCAACTCGCGGGAGCGGGTGGCGTGCTGGAGCAGATCGGTCAGCTCACCGAGGTCGGAGGGGAGCGCCGTGGGCCCCGAGGGTCCCGGGGGCAGCAGGTGGCGCAGCAGCGCGGTCACCGCGGCCTCGGCGGTCAGCGCGCGTCCCGCCGGGTCCCGCAGGTGTACCAGGATCCGGCCCGCGGCGAACCCCTCTACCTGGCGGGCCAGCTGGACCGCCAGGGCGGTCTTGCCCACACCGGGCCGCCCGGAGACGGCCACGACACGAGGGGCCGACGTCGCCGTGAGCAGCCCCGCGCCGTGGGCGAGCTCGTCGGCGCGGCCGGTGAAGTCGGCCAGCGGCGGCGGCAGCCACAGCGGGGGCTGGGGGTCGGCCGGTGGCGTGGGCGCGACGGACCGGGCGCGGAAACGGCCCGTCGGCTCGGGCGTCTTCGGGGTGCTTCCGGCCGGACGCCAGGCGAGCGCCGGATCGGAGGCGAGCAGCCGGGCCAGGATGCGCTTGAGGGAGGCGTCGGGCTCGACGCCGAGCTCGTCCACCAGGGTGCGCCGCACCCGGTGGTAGGCCTGTACGGCGTCCGACTGCCGCCCGGCCCGGTACAGGGCCACCATGAGCAGGCCGTGCAGACTCTCCCGCATCGGGAACTCATGGGCCAGCGCCATCAGTTCGCCGATCAGCTCGTGATGGCGGCCCAGTTTCAGGTCGGCGCTGATGCGCTGCTCCAGCGTCTCCGAGCGCAGCTCGTCGAGGCGGATCGCCGTGGACTGGAGCGAGGGGCCGTGCGGAATACCGGAGAGGGCGGGGCCCCGCCACAGGCCGAGGGACTCGCCCAGAAGCCGCGACGCGCTTGCGTAGTCCCGTTCGTCGAACGCGGCCCGCCCCTGGGAGCGCAGCAACTCGAAGAGGACGAGGTCGAGTTCGTCGGGCGCCACCCGCATCACGTAGCCCGGCGGCTGCGTCACCAGCGGTCCGGAATTTGTGCCGCCGGCCGGTTCGCCGGCGGTGCCCGCAAGCGCCTTGCGCAGATGGGACACGTAGACCTGCAGCGTCGTCGACGCGGTGCGCGGCGGCGTCGTCCCCCACAGTTCGTCGATCAGGCTGTGCGCGGAGACGACGCTGTTGTTCTTCACCAGCAGGGTCGCGAGGACCACGCGCGGCTTGGCCGCCGTCGGGGTGCGCGGGGACATCCGCACCGGGCCCAGTACCTGAAAGCGCATCATTGCTCCTTGTGTGTGCCGCCCCGGCCGGTGCGCGGTCGTCAGCAGATCTGCAGGACGGATGTGGTCATCTCCGCCACGACCCGGATGCCCTGCGTGAAGACGAGCGTGAGCTCGGCGAAGGGGCGCCCCGCGGAGTCCCGCAGCACCTCTCCGGGAGCACCCCGGCGGCGCGGCCGCACGGAGCACAGGAGCGGCAGTCCCGGCTCGGCGAACCCGTGGAAGGCGGCCTCCCACCGGGTGAGCACGGCGTGCCCCGGGGCGAGCCCGTACAGCTCGCCGACCCCGAACAGGGCAGCCTGCCGGGAGGCTTCGAGGAACAGTGCGGCCGGCACCTCGGGCCCCGAGTCGGGCAGCACTTCGCGCGCGGCGGGGATGTTCACGGGAAAGGTCAGGAACTCGCCGTCCTCCTCCAGCGGCAGACCGATCAGCACGTTGCGGGCGCTGCAACGGCCGACGAGTTCGGCGCCGGGGATGCCGTGCCCCAGCGGCAGGCCGCTGTTCCTGCCCGCCGTGCGCTCGCTCTCCCGGCGGCTGTGCGCCCGGTGTTTGCGGTAGACACCCGGCATCAGGAACACCAGGCGTGCCCGCGCCGTCCCGCACGGCTCGTCGTCGATGCTGATCGTCGCACCGCACTCCATCGACCGGGGCACTCCCTTGACCACGTCGGCCGGTGTCAGGTCAAGGTCGAGCGAGAGCCTGGCACCGGTGGGCGCGTCGCGCTGCCAGGAGTGCAGGGCGGTGAGCGAGAATGCGCAGTCGGCCAGCAGGATCCGCCGGTTCCCGGGCACCCGGAAGTAGCGGACCGCCGTGAAGACCGCCATCTGCCGCAGTGACTCCATCGGGTACAGCACGTCGTGGAACGGGGCGGTGGAGTCGGCGAACAGCGGGTGGTGGTCGGGGAGTTGGGCGGAGAAGCCGAAGCGGTGCCGGCCGGGGGGCGTGGCGGAGTGCAGGAAGCCCTCCGGGGTGTCGGGCCGGTGGACCAGATGGTGCGGGCCGAGGAACGCCGCTGCGGGCGGGGGCACCTGCAGCGGTCCGGCGTCCGTGACCGTGCCGCCTCCTTTGGTGGTGGGCAGCGAACCGGTGGATGGTGAGTAGGGGAGATTCATGGAGAGTCCTCTGCGACGGAGTCCTGTCGATGGCGCGCGGTGACGTCGGCGGTCAGCTCACTTCGGTGCGCAGCCGCTGGTGGACCTCGAGTGCCTCGCTGCGGCGGCCGGAGCGGTGTAGCGCCGCCATCAGCCGGCCGTGCCGGGTTCGGTGGGTGAGGTGTCGACCGACCAGGACGGTCGGCTCACCGAGCAGCTCACGGTGGCGTCCACGGCGCAGACCGACGTCGATGAGCTGGTCGAGTACGCACAGCCGGCTCTCCTCGAGCGCCTCCCGGGCGTGCTGGAGACCTCATTCTCCCGGACGGCGAACGCCACCAGTACATCGATGCCCATGCGATCTCCCCCAGTGATGCGCCTTCCGGGCCGAGGCTCATCGGGTACACCTCAAGGCCTCGGAGGCGAGTAAAAAACAGCGCGCCTGGTTTGTCAATACCAAACCGGGCGCGCTGTTTGCGCTCGACCGAGCCCTAGCCGTACGTATCGCTTCAGGCCGAAAGAATAGCTAAAACGGCGACATATGGGGGTCTGTGAATCTGCCAGAGTCACTCGGATCGCCCGGCCGCCTACTCCTTATTGCGTACTCTGCGGTCTGCTTTGAGCGAAGTGAGACCCGAGGATGGCGCTCGTGCTGCCGGGCGACCAGCCGAAGGCGGCTCGGCCGTCCTCGTCAACAAACCGAGTACGCGGTTTTGAGTGAAGGGGTAGGAGCCGCTTCACACACCGGGCATGAGGGGCCCTAGCCGGGGTTTAGCGCCGCAGCCGACCATCGGGGTTCCGCGCCGCGCCGATGGGTGCGCCTGCTGAGAGGAGCCCCGATGTTCCGGCCCATGGCGCTCGTCGCCCGGTTCCTGGGCGAGGCGTACCACTGCCTGGTCGCGTACGGGCAGATGTGGATCTACCTGCCCGGCGGGCACCCGCGGTCGACCCTCTCCCATCCGCTGGAACGGCTGCGCCCCGACATCCCGCTGAGCCCGGTCGAGCGGGCGCTAGACCGACAGCTGCGGGACCTGGACAGCCTCGGCTGAGGCGCCGCCCCGGCGCAGCGCCGCGAACTCCAGGACCTGGTCGGTGAGGATGTCCAGGCGGCGTGCGGTGCGCGGATCCGCGCAGCCGCCGGCTGCGGTGAACTCCGTGCCGGCCGGCACCACCACGCCCATCGGCACGGCCCAGCCGCGCAGCGACTGCGCGCAGGTGCGCAGCGCGGCCAGCGCGGACCCGCCGGCCACCTCGTTCCACGCCACGCTCAGACAGCCGACGGAGCGTCCGTCCAGATAGACGGGAACGTCCCCGGCCAGTCCCTCAATATGGTCGAGGGCGTTCTTCAACAGCCCCGACATGCCGCCGTGGTACGTCGGACTGGCGAGCAGGACACCGTCCGCGGCGCGCAGCGCGGACAGCAGCCGCAGTTCGGCGGCGCAACGGCCCGCCGTCTCCGGGTCGTAGGGCGGCAGCACGAGGTCGGTGCCGCACACCACGGTGACCTCGGCTCCCGCCCGGCGGGCCCGCGCCGCGCACGCCCGCAGCGCGGCCGCGGAGACCGAGCCGGAGCGCAACGAGCCCCCGAGAGCGGCGATACGGATCGGACGCATGGCAACTCCGTTGTGTCGGAAGGGGATGGCTGGCAGCGGGCGGGCACGGCCGCCCTCACAGCCGGGC
Organism: Streptomyces sp. NPDC003393; assembly: GCF_053589015.1. Taxonomy (NCBI): domain Bacteria; kingdom Bacillati; phylum Actinomycetota; class Actinomycetes; order Kitasatosporales; family Streptomycetaceae; genus Streptomyces; species Streptomyces sp. NPDC003393. Next base: position 25,517 of record NZ_JBSFRB010000033.1, read on the forward strand.
GGCCGCTGCCTCGGCAGCCCGAGTTCCGCTGAGCACGCACGCGTCCGCGAGCAGACCGTGTGGTCCGACCCAGTCGCCTGCCACGAAGACCCCCTGATGGCCGGTGACCCGTACGCCGGGGCGGCCCGTCAGGCCCCCGGTGCGTGCCTCGGGCAGGGCCGTCATGGTGGTGATGCGCGGCAGGAAGCGCTCGTGGATCAGCACGTCCCGCCAGCCGGGCTGGCTCAGGTCGAGCAACTCGTACAACCGTTTGCGGACCTCGGTCGCGTCGAGCCCGGCACCGTCGTCGTAGCGGGCGAGGTGGAGCACGGCGCCACCCTCCGGCGCCAGCCGGGCCGTGCGGGAGAAGACCGACAGGTACAGGGGTTCGTCGACGCCGAAGACGAGGGTGCTGCGCGGATCGGGCAGCCGGCTCAGCGCGACGTCCAGGCAGGCGGTCTGCAGCGGGCTGGAGACCGGGGCGCCCGAGCCCGGCCCGGACAGGCCCAGCAGCTGTCCCGCCGCGCGCTGCGACAGGCCCGCGAGCACGACCGAGCGGGCCCGCACCGCCTGCCCGTGAGCGGTCACGATCCGCGGGCGCGCCCCGCCCTCCACGACGGCGCACCGGCACCCCGTACGCAGCTCGACGCCCAGCTCCCGGGCCCGTACGAGCAGCGCGTCGGTCAGGGTCCGCCAGCCGCCGTCCACGTACTCGACCCCCCGCCGCACCTCGGCGAAGTGCAGCGACAGCGCGTCCGCGCCGATCAGGTCGGGGCGGCCCGTGTAGCTGCTCATGCGCAGCACGGCGAAGGCGGCCTGCCGGGCCCGCTCGGTGGGCAGCCGCTCGCCCAGCCACTGCGCGGCGTCCGTGCCGGCCAGGTCGGCACGGCCCCGGGCCAGGCCCAGCAGGCGGGCCACGGCGATCCGTTCGCGCACGGTGAGCAGCGGGGTGCGCAGCAGCGGCCCGGCCGCCGCGTAGCCCGGGTGCAGCGCGCCGTCCCGCAGTGCCTGGGCCCCGCGAAGGTCGGGGGAGCGGCCAGGGACGCGCACGCCCAAGGCCCGCAGCTCGCCCCGGGTCGTGCGGTACAGGGCGCGTGGACCGAGCCCGAGGCGGAACCCGTGGTGCTCGGTGGTGCGGGCCCGCCCGCCCGGCTCGCCGCCGGCCTCCAGCAGCAGCACCCGGCGCCCCCGGCCGACGGCCGTGGCCAGCCGTACCGCCGCCACCAGGCCGGTCAGCCCCGCTCCGACGACGACCGCGTCGGCCTGCTCGTCGGCCCCGGCACTCATGCCCGACCGGCCCCGGGCAGGGTGAACGGGAAGCCGTGACGGTCGAGTTCGAGGGCGGCGTCGATGACCGCCGTCACCAGGGCGTCCAGGTCCTCGGTGCTGTGCGCGCCGCCGGTGAACAGCATCGGCAGGCTGAGTGTGTAGAAGCCGCGGCGGCGCAGCATCAGGGTCAGCAGGAAGAACGCGATGGGGTTCACCGAGCTGGCGAACGTGCGGTAGTCGTCGTAGGAGTCCTGCTCCAGGAAGCCGAACGAGCCGATGAAGTCACCGAACCCGACGAGCCGCAGTGGAATGGCCGTCTCGGCGCGGAACGCGGCGAGCCGCTCCTGCACCCGGGCCACCTTCGCGCGGGTCTCGGTGTAGTACGTGTCGCGCTGCTCGTGCAGCAGGCGCAGGCTCGCGTACGACGCGCACAACGCCAGATGATTGCCCGCGTGCGTGGTCTGCACGCAGGTCTTGCGGCCGATGTCGGTCAGCGGCAGGCCGGAGGTCTGGGTGTGGTCGAGCAGCGCGGCGCGGCCGCCGACCGCGGACAGCGGGATGCCCAGTCCGCTGAGGACCTTGCCGTAGCAGTACAGGTCGGCCTCGATGCCGAAGTACTGGGCGGCGCCGCCGGGACCGTAGCGGAAACCGGTGAGCACCTCGTCGAGGACGAACGGCACGCGCAGCGCCCGGCAGCGTTCGGAGACCGTCTTCAGGAGCGGGATCGTGTGCTCCACGAACGGGAACGACGAGGACGCCGCCTCGGTCAGGACGCAGGCCAGCTCGTCCTTGTGCCGCTCGATCAACTCCACGGCCCGGGCCGGGTCGTTGGGCAGCACCAGAAGATCGCGCGGGTCGGCGACGGGCACGCCGGTGAGCGCGGACTGGCGCTCGATGCCGCCGTCCGCGGTGTCGCCGGGGAAGGGCTGGGTCGGGTGGCCGTGGTACCAGAAGGCCGTGTTGTGCATGCCGAGGTCGTGCACGCCGTGCAGGGAGCCCTCGAATTTGGCAACCATCCGGCGGCCGGTGTGCGCCCGGGCGAGCCGGATGGCGGCCGCGGTGGCGTCGGTGCCCGAGTTGAGAAACGCGAACTTCTCGCAGTGCGGCACGAACTCGCCGAGTAGATCGACGAGTTGGGCCTCGATCGGCGTGCAGTAACCGTTGCCGGTGGTGGTCGTCAGATGGTCGCGGACGAAGTCCACGACCATCTGGGGGCTGTGGCCGTGCAGCGCCTGCGCGCCGAAGCCCAGGTGGCAGTCGGTGTAGGTGTTGCCGTCGGCGTCGACGATGCGGCTGCCGTGCGCCTCGGTCACCATCAGAGGGAACTGCGGCGAGTGGAAGGGCCAAAAGACGTGGGTGGCCGCGTCCTTGGCGCGCAGCTGCTCCGTGGCGGCGCTCGAGGCCTTCTGGCGGTCGGTAAGTTCGGCGAACAGGTCGATCAGCCACGGCTGGGTGAGCAGGTCGGCGACGAGCGACTCGACGGGCGCGGCGGGGGCGGTGGTCGTCATGGGTCAGCTCCCGGCCGGCTTGGTGGCACGCAGCACGCCGTAGCGCATGACGTCACGCTCGTAGGCCTGCTTCATCAGGGGAACGGAGTTGAGGAACCGGAAGATGTCCATGCCCTTGGCGCGGACCAGCTTCCAGATCATCGAAGGGTCGCGGACCACCGGCTTGACGATGTCGGTGGACAGCTTCCAGGTGTCCCACACCCGCTCCGACCAGTCGGCCGTACGCACGTCGGTGAGGCCGAGCTCCCCGGCCAGCTCCGCGTAACGCTCCAGGGGCAGCACGTGTGAGACGACGAAGTCGCGGTAGATGCGGTGCAGCAGCCGGGTCTCGTCGGGATTCAGGTTCTCGTCGCGGGCGCACCAGGTGGCGACCAGGAGGGTGCCGCCCGGCTTGAGCACGCGCATGCACTCGGCGAGGAACGCCTTCTTGTCCGGCATCAGTTCACAGCTCTCCAACGCCCACACCACGTCGAAGGTGCCGTCGGGGTAGTCGGTGTGCATCGCGTCGACCAGCCGGAACGTGGTCTGATCGCTGATGCCGGCCCGGCTCGCCTTGGCCTCGGCGCGGGTGATCTGCTCGGCGCTGATGGTGATGCCGTCGACGGTGCAGCCCAGGCGGCCGGCGAGGTGGATCGCGGAGGCGCCGATGCCGCAGCCGGCGTCGAGGACCCTCGCCATCGGCGGCACCGGGCCGAAGGCGACGAGCTCCTCGACCAGGCGTACCTGGGCGGCGTGCCGTCCGGGGTCGGGCTCGCCGTCGGCCCAGTACCCGTGGTGGATGTGCTCTCCCCACAGGTCCTCGTAGAGCTCGATCAGCCCGTCGTAGTGGTCCTTGATGGCGGCGTGCAGGTCGGGGGTGGTCCAGCGGGGTTCGAGCGCGCTCGTCGTCGTGATCGTCATGGCGGGATGTCCCTCGGTTCGAATGGTTCGGTTCGGGGCGGGGTCAGAAGCGGACGAGCGCCGACTCCATGGTCAGGCCGGGGCCGAAGGCCATGAGCACGGCGTGCTCCCCGGGAGCAGGGCGTTCCTCGCGCAGGATCCGGTCGAGGATCAGCAGGATCGTGGCCGATGAGCAGTTGCCGTGGTCGGCGAGGACCGCCCGGGACGGCGCGAGCTGATGGGGCGTCAGGTCCAGTTTGTCGCCCACGAAGTCGATGATCTTCGGGCCGCCCGGGTGGATGCCCCAGTGCCGCACGTCGCCGATGCCCAGGCCGTGCGGCGCGATGAGCCGCTCGACGAACGGTTCGATGCTCTCGCCGATGTAGAACGGCACGTACGGGGAGAGCGTCATGCGGAACGCCTGGTCCTCGATGTGCCAGCTCATGGCGTGCGTGGTCTCGGGGTGCGTCTCGGTGTGGGTGCCGAGGAACACCGGCCCCGGCGTGGACCCGCCGTCGTCCGCCGCCAGCAGCGTCATCGCCCCCGCGTCGCCGAACAGCGCGTTGACGACGGCCTGTTCGGCGGTGAACTCGGGCCGGTGGTGGACGGAGCAGACCTCGGCGCTGCCGGCCAGGACCAGTTCGCCGGGGCGGGCGGCCAGCGCGTCGAACGCGGTCTTGAGCACGTTGAACGCGGCGTTGCAGCCCATGTGCCCGATGAAGGTGCGCCGCAGGTCCTGGCGCAGCCCGAACTCCTTGGCCAGCAGGATGTCGGGGGTGGGCCCCGCGTACCCGGTGCAGCTGGCCATGACGAACGAGCCGATCCGGTCGGTGAGCCGGTCGCGGTCCGCCGCGCCCGCGACGTCGAGGATCGCGCCCACCGTGCTGCGGCTCATCGCCAGGACGTTCTCCTCCCAGGCCGCCATGCGCGGCTTGATGGGCGGGTGGCCGTCGGCATAGGCGGTGCGCGGGTCCCAGGCCATGTGGCGGGTGCGCACTCCGGAGCCGCGGAAGATCTCCTCGGCCTTGGGCACCTCCCGGTACCGCTCGCGGTAGTACGTCTCGAACGCGTCCTGCTGCGGGACGACCGTGTCGGGCGCCGCGGTGCGCAGCGCCAGCAGCTTCGCCACGCCGCAAGTGCGGGTGCGGGCGGCCGCCGGGGCCTCGGAGACCGTCGTCATGACGCAGCCCCGGCGCCCGACTCGACCCGCTCCTTGATGGCGGTGAGAAATCCGTCGGTGACCTGGTCGCTCTGCTGGCGCGCGAACGGTTCGACCAGCGGCAGCACCACGGGCGCGATGTCGACGTCCGCCTCGGAGCGGGTGTCGATCTCCAGGAAGGTGGTGCCCGGCTCACTGCCGGGGGCGGTGCGGAACTCGCCCCAGGAGCGGAAGTTGTGGGTGCCGACCGGCTCCCAGCGGATGCGGGCGGCGTCGCTGGTGTCGAAGCGGGTGCGGTGGTCGGGGGTGTGGCTGACGGCACCGTTGGAGATGGTGGCCAGCACGTAGTGGTAGACGTCGTCGTCCTCGGCCGTGAGGCTCTCCACGCCCGGCATCAGCAGGCCGCAGCCCACGACGTCGAGCAGGAGCGCGCGCACGGTGTCCGGATCGGCCTTCACCTCGGTGCCGGCGACGCTGGCGGAGCGTATGGAGACCATGGTTGTCCTGTCCTTCACGAGGTGCTTCGTTTGACGGCGTGACCGATGTAGCTGGCCGAGACATCGCCGGTGAGGGTGAACGCGCCCAGGCGCCGGTGGCGCAGCAGACCGGGAAGCAGCAGCGGCAGCGGCCGGGCGGGGCCGAGCCCGTGGGTGTCGGCGAGCCGCAGTCCGGCGGACGCGAGCAGCACCCGTAGTTCCGCGGGACGGATGAACATCTTCCAGTTGTGTGTGCCGGGCTTGATGATGCCCAGGAGCTTCTCGGCGACGAGGATGAGCAGCAGGTAGCTGCGCACCGTCCGGTTGACCGTGTCGAACAGCAGCACACCGCCGGGCACGAGGAGCCGATCGATCTCGGCGAGCGCGGCCGGCAGGTCGTGGAAGTGCTCCAGGACGTCGGAGGCGACGACCGCGTCGGCGCAGCCGTCCGGAAGGCCGGTGCCGTACGCCGATCCGACCTCGTAGGTCACCTCGACACCGGAGGCCGCCGCGTGCCTGCGGGCGGCGGCGACGGTACCGGGGGAGAGGTCGATGCCGGTGACGCGGTAGCCCCGGCGGGCCAGCTCCTCGGCGACGAGCCCGCCGCCGCAGCCGAGGTCGACGACGCGCAGCGAGCCGGCGGGTCGGCCCGGGTGGCGTTCCTTGATGATCCGGTCGAAGTACGCGGTGCGGGCCGGGTTCATCTCGTGCAGGGCGCGCAGGGGGCCCTCGGTGTTCCACCAGTCGTCGCCGACCTCTTCGTAGTACTCGTTGTCGATCGTCGGCGCCGCGGACATCACACCCACCTCGGGGTCTCGACCGGGCTGATGCCGAGGGTCGCCTTGCCGATGAACTCTCGGGCCATGTCGTTGGTGAACGGCAGCAGCGGGCCCGCCTTGACGTCCCGCCAGATCTGGCCGATGCGGGAGCCGTCCCGGATGCCGGAGCCGCCGATCACCTCGAAGGCGGTGGCGACGACGTGCTCGGCCTCGTTGGTGATGTGGTACTTCGGGATGCAGGTGTCGGCCACGAACGCCGGCAGGTCCTCGCCCGGGTCCACGTGCCGGGTGGCGTACTCGGTGAGTAGGGCGTCCATGGTGGCGAGCGAGGAGCGCATCCGGGCCACCGCGAACTGGATGCCGGGCAGCCGGGCCAGGTCGGCGACGGCCGTCGTGGCGCGACCCCGGGTGCGCTCGACGGCCAGCTCGTAGGCCCGCTCGGCCAGCCCGAGGAAGACGGCCGCGAAGCAGTAGTGCCCCCACTGCTGACGGGCCATCACGAACAGCGGGGTGAGCCCGTCGGGGAAGACCGAGTCGTCGGCGTCGACCCGCAGGCCGTCCAGCTTCAGGGAGTGCGAGCCCGTCATCGGCAGCGCGAAGCCGCTCCAGGGAGCCACCACCTCGACGCCCTGCTCGGGCTTGTCGACGAAGAACGCCGCGAGGTTGAAGGGAGGTTCGAGATGGGCGTCGTCAAGGCCCGCGGTCACCACCAGGTGGGTGGCCGCGTCGAAGCCGGTGGCGAAGTGCTTGAGCCCGTCCAGGACGAAGCCGTCGGGCACCCGGCGGGCGGTCGTGGAGGGCCGCACCCAGTTGCCGCCGGAGCCCTCGTCGGTGAACGGGCCCACGACGAACGCCCCGTCGCGCACCGCGCCGAACATCCGCTCGCGCACGGCCACGCTCAGATCGCTGCGCATCGAACCGGTCAGCACGGCGTGGATGGCCAGCGTGAAGGCGGTGGACCCGCAGCCCCCGGCGATGATCCGCAGCAGCCGGGTGTTCTCCTCCAGGGTGGCCTCGAACCCGCCCAGGTCCGCGGGGACATTGACCGCGGTGATCCCGGCGTCGATCAGGTCACGGATGTTCTCGCCGACGAACTCGCCGGACGCGTACGTCTTCTCGGCGCGCTCCTCGAACCGGCGGGCGAGGGCGCGGGCACGGTCCTGCAACTCGGCCCAGTGCAGGGCCCGTTCACTGCCCTTGACCGGCGTGGCGGTCGTCATGACGTTCAGCCCTCCCAGCGGGGTTCGGCGAAGACCGGCACTCCGAGCGCGTGCTTGCCCGCCCACTCGGCGGTCACGTCGGAGTTCGGCGGGACGAGCAGCCCGGCCACCACGTCCCGGTAGGCGCGCTGCAGAGGGTGCGCGGACATCAGCGCGGAGCCGCCCTGGACCTGCATCGCGAGCGAGACCACCTCGTGGGCGAGGCGGCACACGCTGTTCTTCATCACGCTCATCTCGATGTAGTGGCCGAGCGGGTCCTCGGCGATCGCGGTGTCGTGGTCGGCGCGCACCGCCTGGTACAGGTGCGCCTCGGCGGCCGCGAGCCTGGTGCGCATCTCGGCCACCCGGAACTGCACGCCCGGCAGATGGGCGACAGTGCGGTCCAGGACGTGCAGGGTGCGGCCGCGCTGCTCGCGGACCACCGTCTCGAGGGCGCCGCGGGCGATCCCGAGGAAGACGGAGGCGAAGCTGCACCACGCCCAGTGCACGCCCTGCATGAACATCAGCGGCAGCGCGCCCGGCTGCCCCACCATGTGCGCGTCCGCCACGAACAGGTCGTCCAGGAGCAGGGAGTGGCTGCCCGTGGCGCGCATGCCCGCCGCGTCCCACTCGGCGGTGACGCTCACCCCGCGCTCCGGCTTGGGCACCAGGAAGCCGACCGGCTCCGGCAGGCCCCGGTCGTCGGTGCGGGCCGCGGACAGGAACAGCAGGTCGGCGGCCGGGAACCCGGTGAAGAAGCCCTTGCGCCCGTTGAGGAGGTAACCGCCCTTCACGGGCTCGGCCTTGGTGGTGGGGTGCCACCAGTTGCCGCCCACGCCGGGTTCGCTGAATCCGCCCGCGATCACCGCGCCGTCGTCGACGATGGCCCGGTAGGCCCGCTCGGCGGCAGGGCCGCCGATGCCCGCGATCATCGCGATGCCGTGGACGTGCATGTTGACCGCGAAGGCGGTGCTCGCGCAGCCGGTCGCGAGGGTCTCCTGCGCCCGGCACAGCTCCTCGAGCCCCGCTCCGCCGCCGCCGTGCTCGCGCGGCACGGTCATCGCGGTGTAGCCGCAGGAGACCAGCTCGGCGACGTTCTCGTACGGGAAGTCGCCTGCCCTGTCGTGCTCCGCGGCCCGGCCGGCGAACCGCTGCGCCAGCTCCTGGGCGAGCGCGACGAAGTCGGTGCGCGCGGGGGCGTCCTGGGTGACGGTCATCGGGCGCCCCCCGTGACCAGCGGCCGCTCCTCGGGCACGGCGAGCGCGAGATAGCGCACCAGGCTGCCGACCGTGTCGCCCTCCGCCCGGGTCGCCATCGCCAGCCAGTCCGAGATCTCCACTCCCGCGTACGTCTCCCGGATGCGCTCGAAGAGCTCGGCCAGCTCGACCGAGTCCAGACCGAGGTCTCCGGTGAGCCGGGACTGCTCGGTGATCTGCCGCCGGGCCGTCTCGGGGCGCACAGCGGCGAGGTGTTGCGTCAAGGTCGTCATGAAGGCTTGCGCCCGGTCGTCCTGCACATCCGCTCCTGGATATCTGGGGAGAAAACTGGGTCGAAACCGCGGGAGAACCTGGTGGTGCGCCGGCTGCGGGGTGCCTTTCGGCCATCGTGGCGGCCTCGGCTGTAGCGGCGGTTGCGCGGCGCCGCCGCCGACCTGTACGCGCCCCGACGGGGGCGCCGGCCCGGCGACGACGGCGGCCGCACAGTCCGCAGGGTTCGTCAGCCGCCAACCGGCGCGCTCATCCCCGGACCAGTTCTGCGGACCGGTCCACGAGGCGCTCGGCCTCGGGCTCCACCACGGCGTGCAGCGCGGCCGTCCGCCCGGTGAGGAACTGCCCGCGCATCAGCATCCGCTGGATCTTTCCGCTGGTGGTCCTGCGCACCGTGCCGGGCGCCACGAGCAGGACGCTGCCCGCCGCGATCCCGAACTCTCCGGCGACCGCGGCCTGGACCCGGCCGACCAGGTCACGGCCTGCCGCGTCGATGTCCGGCGCCGCGTCCAGACCCGTGGCCTCGACCACCAGCACCAGCCGCTCCCGGCCCTCCGGACCGGCCGGCACCGTGAACGCGGCGCCCGTGCCCAGCGACCGGTCCGCGGCGCGTGCCGCGGCCTCCACGTCGTGCGGATAGATGTTGCGGCCGTTGACCAGCATCATCTCCTTCAGCCTGCCGGTGACGAACAACTGCCCGTCCACGACGGCACCCAGGTCCCCCGTACGCAGCCAGCCCCTGGCCGACGGCCCGGCCTCGTCGGCGAGCCGGGCCCCGAACGTCTGCGCCGTGGCCTCGGCCCGCGCCCAGTACCCGCCGGCGACGCTCGCCCCGCGCACCCAGATCTCCCCGACCTGCCCCTGCGGCACGGCCCGTGACGTGGCCGGGTCGACGATCCGCACCTCGAAGTCCTCGGCGCGGACCGTGCCGCTGCTCACCAGAGTGCGGGCGCAGCCGTCCGCCACGGCCGGGACGACCTCGCCGCGTTCCAGGGCGGCCGCGTCGACGCGGCGGGTGACGGGCGCGGCCCCGCGGGGCGCCCCCGCCACCAACAGCGTGGTCTCCGCCATGCCGTAGCACGGGAAGAACGCCTCGGGCCTGAAGCCCGCGGGCGCGAAGCGGCGGGCGAACGCGGCCAGGGTGTCGGCGCGCACCGGCTCGGCGCCGTTGCAGGCGGACTCCCAGCCGGACAGGTCGAGCCGGGCGAGATCGGCGTCCTTGACCCGCCGTACGCACATGTCGTACGCGAAGTTGGGGCCGCCGCCGATGGTGACCCCGTGCTCCCCGATCATCTCCAGCCAGCCCACCGGCCGGCCCAGGAACGCGCCCGGTTCCATGAGCGCGGCCCGCGCCCCCAGCCACAGCGGCTGCAGTACGTGCCCGATGAGCCCCATGTCGTGGTAGAGCGGCAGCCAGCTGCCGAACACGGAGTCGCCGGTGGCGCCCAGCGAGCGCTGCATCGCCGCCTCGTTGGCCATGAGGTTGCGGTGCGAGACCATGACGCCCTTGGGGGTACTGGTCGAGCCCGACGTGTACTGCAGGAAGGCCAGGTCGTCCGGGCGCAGGGCGGGTGCGCGCCACTGGGAGGCGTCGCCCACCGGGCCGGCGTCCGTGGCCACGACGGGCACGGACCGGACGGCGCTCAGCCCGGACTTGATGTCCGGTTCGGCCGCCGCGGTGGTGAGCACCGCACCGACCCGGGCGTCGCCCGCGATCCGGGACAAGCGCTCGAAGTGGCGGGTGCGGTCGGTGGGCAGCGGCGCGGGGACCGCGACCGCGCCCGCGTAGAGACAGCCGACGAAGGCCGTCACGAAGGACAGGTCGGACGGGTAGAGCAGCAGCACCTGCCGGCCGGACAAGCCGCGTTCCTGGAGCCAGGAAGCGATGTCTCTGGCCCGCTCGTCCAGTTCCGCGTAGCCGAGCCGCTCCACCCCCGTGCCGCGGACGAACGCGAAGGCTTCGGCCCCGCCCCGCTCGTGTACCCGGGCCAGCACCCGCTCCGTGTACGTCTCCTGATGCGACATCACAACCTCCGTAGGTCAGGCGGACAGGGCGTCGGCGAGCACCGGGACCCTGTCGTACTGGCGGATCACGGACGCGAGCTCCTGCAGGAAGACGTCCTCGTGGGCGCGGATGAAGAAGTGCCCGCCCGGCACGACCTGTACCTCGTAGCCGCGTCCCGCGTGGCGTCGCCAGGCCGCCACCTCGGGCACCGACACGAGCCGGTCCCTGGCGCCGATGAACAGATGCAGCGGCACCCGTACGGCCTCCGTGTCCGGTGCGAAGGACGTCGTGCACAGCATGAGGTCGTCGCGGGCGACGGGCAGCAGCGCCGCCAGGAAGTCGGGGTGCTCCAGGATCACCTGGGGGATGCCGCCCAACGCGGCGAGCGAGGCCACGAGTTCCTCGTCGCTCGCTCCCGGGTCGGCGATCTTCGGCGCCGGAAGGTGCGGCGCCCGGTAGGAACTCAGGGCCAGCGCCATGGGCAGCGGCGCGCCGCGGCGCTGCCGCCGGGCGGTCAGCGCGTACGCCACGAGGGCGCCCATGCTGTGCCCGTAGAACAGGTGCGGGTGCTCCAGTTCCGCGTCCAGCTGCTCGTCGAGATCGGCGACGAGCGCGTGCAGGTCGGTGAAGCGCGGCTCGGCCATCCGGCCCTCGCGGCCGGGCAGTTGGACGGGCAGCACCCGGGCGCCCGCAGCGTGGATGTCGAGGCCGCGCTGCCAGCGCCGGTAGGCCGACGCCCCGCCGCCCGCGTACGGGAAGCAGAACAGCCGCACCCCGGTCTCGGCGTCGTCCGTCGGGGAGGTGTGGGACAGGTAACGCGTCATTCCGTTCCGCCTCGGGCTCGTCCGGTTGGTCTGGACGCCCGCCGGGGCCGCGGCACCGTGGGCGGCGAGGAGGACGGACCGGAGGGGCGGCGGACGTCCGGGTCCCGGTGTGCGAACGCGCACGGGCACCTGCCCGACCGGCCGGACACCTCGACGCACGGTGGAGCGGGTCCCGGCAGGCACACCACGAGCATGCGGTTGACCGCTAAAAGACAGCCAAATCAGCCGGGTGGGGAGGCAGGGCCGGTTCGCCGTCGAGGATCGCGTGGTGTGGTGACAGCGGAACGCGGAAGCGGTGGCGACCCGTACGTCGGGAGTCGCGATATGGCACATCGTCAAGTCGACGGCCGGTCAGTGTGTGTCACGCACCGGATATGCGACCCGCTCCTGGCGCGTCCTGCCCGATGAGGCATCGCCCTCGTGGACGTGAGGGCCGGCGGGCCTGAGCCGGGGCACGTCGGTGGGGCGGCGCGGGACATCGGTCGTCATGATCCGGCTCAGGCCGGCCGGACGGGCACATCCTTCCCCGTGTGCGGGGTGCGGACGACCGACTCGCCCGTCTCTTCGTGTGCTGCGGGGCAGGCCGGACCGGGTAGCAGCCATGCGGCGAGCACCGCGCCGGCCGCAACGATGACCGCCGCGGTGACGAAGCCCGCCGGCGCGGCGGCCTCGACGCGGGCGCCGGGCGCCGCGGTGCCGGCCGCGCCATGCGCGAGCACGGTGCCGATGACGGCGACGCCGATGGCGTTGCCGAGTTCCATCATGGTGTCGTTGAGGGCAGCCGCGTTGCCCGATCGTTCGGGGGCCACCAGGGACAGCTCGGTGTCCGTCGCGGGTCCGAGGGCCAGGCCGACGCCCACGCCGATCAGCGTGAGCCCGGTCAGGACGTCCGGGTAGCCGTCGGCCGCCGCGAGTGTCAGGGCGCCGGCCGCGGCCGCTGCCAGACCGGTGCTGACGCTGCCGCGCGGGCCGGTGCGGCGGGCCAGCCACGGGGCGACGGCCGATCCGGCACCGACCGCGACCGCGACCGGGGCGAGTGCGAGTCCCGCTTTCAACGGGCCGTAGCCAAAGCCGAGTTGAAGGAACTGGGTGAGGACGAAGAGGCTGCCGGCCAGGCCGCAGAAGAGCAGCATGATGCCGGCGCTCGCGCCGAGGAAGACAGGGTGGCGCAGCAGCGTGAAGTCGACCATCGGGCTGGGGTGCCGCCGTTCCCACGCCACAAAACCGGTGCCGCACACCAGCGCGCCGCCGAACGCACCGAGGACGGCGGCCGATGCCCATCCCCCACCCGAGGCGTGGATGGCGCCGAACACCAGGCCCACCATGACCGCGGAGCCGAGCACCGCGCCCACCGGATCCCATGGCCGGGGCACGGGGGCCGCCGACTCCGGCAGCAACAGCAGACCCGCGACCAGGACGACGGCGACCGGCAGCAGGTTCACCAGGAAGACCGAACCCCACCAGAAGTGGCCCGCGAGGGTACCGCCGAGCACCGGTCCCACGGCCACTCCCAGCGCGGACGCACTGCCCCATACAGCGAGGGCGCGCGGCCGCTCGTGCTCGGGGAACACGTCCACCAAAATGGCCAGGGTTCCCGGCATGACGAGCGACGCGGCCACCCCCATCACCGCTCGTGCGGCGATGAGTTGGCCCGCTCCGCCGGAGGCGAGGGCGAGGAGCGAGCCGACGCCGAACAGCGCGACGCCGAGCAGGGTGGCCCGCTTGCGGCCGTACCGGTCGGACAGGGTGCCCGCGGTGAGCAGGCAGGCAGCGAAGACCAGCGCGTAGCCGTCGACGATCCACTGCGTCGTGCTGATGCCGATGTCCAGGTCCCGCATCAGGCTGGGCAGCGCAACGTTCAGCAGCCCGTTGTTGAGGATGATCACGAACAGGGCGAGGGACAGGACCGCGAGGACCGCCCAGCGGCGCGGGTCCGGTGGGGCCGCGAGAGGGGACGTGCGCACATCCTCGTCGTACGTCGACTGCATCGCTGGTCCTCTCCTCGCGCTCACAGGCGGGGCCGGCGTCGGTGCGCGCCCCGGACGAGCCTGGCCTCGCACGCTGAAGCCCCGCTTGCGCGGTGGCCCGGCGGCCGCCCGCAGCTCAGACCGCGCCACGCGTTCGCGCGGATCGGCAGGCCGCCTTCAGCGGGGCTAAAGCCCTTGCCGTCACGGTGGGCTTCCCGACGGAAGGTGACGATCCATGTTCTCTGCCCTGGGCGCCGCCCTGTACAAGGGGCGGCGCATCAGCCTGTTGCTGGTTGGCCTCGCGGCCGTCGTGGCTGCCGTGTTCGGCGGCACGGTCGAAAGCCGGCTCACCAACGGCTTGTCCGACTACGAAGATCCCGGTGGCGCCAACGTAGCGGCCCGCCGCATCATCGAGCAGGCCACGGGGGTTGATACCCAGCAGGGTTACGCGATCCTCGTGCGCATGGGTGCGCCGATCGACCCGAAGGCCAAGCCGCCCGCCGCGGTGGCGGCGGCGGCCGCTGTGCTGCGGGAACGACCCGAGGTCAAGCAGGTGGTCGACTACGCCGCCAACCCGGCCCTGATTTCCGAGGACTTTCGCAGCACGGTGGTCCTGGCCACGGTCGGGCCCATGAAGGACAAGGACACCACCGCCGCCGAGAAGGAACTGCAGAAGGCGATCGCCGGCACACCGGGGCTGAAGGGACGTGCCTGGCTCGGTGGCCCGACCCCCGGTCAGGCACAGGTCGAGCAGGTCTCCAGCGCCGACCTCTCCAAGGCGGAGGGGCTGGCGCTGCCGTTCATCCTCATCCTGCTCTTCCTGGTCTTCCGCGGCGTCGTGGCCGCGCTGGTGCCGGTGGTCGGCGCCGCGGTCTCCCTGCTGCTGACGCTGGCCGGGCTGCGGCTGGCCACCGAGACCATGAGTGTCTCCTCGGGCGCCCTCAACCTCGCCTTCGCTCTGGGGCTCGGCCTGTCAGTCGACTTCGGGTTGCTGATCGTCTCCCGCTACCGGGAGGAACTGGCCGTCCACGGACCCGGCCCCGAAGCCCTCCGGCGCACGATGGCGAGTGCCGGCCGGACGGTGTTCTTCAGCGCGCTGACGGTGGCCGCGGCACTGGCGGCGATCATGTTCTTCCCGCACCCGTACCTGCGCTCCCTGGGACTGGCCGGCGTCCTCACGGTCGCAGCGGCAGCGCTGTTCGCCCTGGTCGGGCTGCCCGCACTGCTGGCCGTCCTCGGCCGTCGGATCAACTCTCTCGCCCCGCGCCGCTGGCAGCGGCAGGACACGGCGCACCAGGAGGCCGGCAACCGCTGGCACCGCATCGCCTCTGCGGTGATGCGCCGGCCCGGTGTGGTCGCGCTGTCCGCGACGGCGGTGCTGCTGCTGGTCGCCGCACCCGTGACCGGCCTGAAGTTCAGCGGCGCCGACGCCTCCACCCTGCCTGCTTCGACCAGCGCGGGGCAGGTCTCCCGGGCCTTGGCGCAGGACTTCGCCAAGCCGTCCTCCGCACCACTGCAGATCGTCCTGGACACCTCGTCCGGGGAGAAGCTCGCCTCGTACGCGAAGAAGATCGGTGCGGTCGACGGCGTGGCGTCCGTCAGCAAACCCTTCCGCCTCGACAGCGGGCACTGGGAGATCGAAGCCGTGCTGAGCGGGGAGCCGCAGGGCACCGTGGCCAAGGACGCGGCGGCCGAGGTGCAGGACATCGCGCCACCGGCCAAGGCCCGCTACACCGGTGTGACCGCGGACTTCCTGGCCCAGCAGGCGAGCATCGGCGACAAGGTGCCGCTCGCCGCGGCCGCTCTCGCCCTGATCACCCTGCTCCTGCTGTTCGCCTTCTCCGGCTCGGTGGTCCTGCCGATCAAAGCGCTGGTGATGAACCTGCTGTCCACGGGCGCCGCCCTGGGGCTGCTGGTCTGGGTCTTCCAGGACGGCAACCTCGGCTTCACCGCGCAGAACGGCATCGAGGTGACCACCCCTGTGCTCCTCTTCGCGCTCGCCTTCGGCCTGTCCACCGACTACAACGTCTTCCTCCTCGGGCGGATCAAGGAGGGCAAGGGCGCGGGCCTGGACGACCGCGAGGCGGTCGCCGAGGGCCTGGCCAGGACCGGACCCGTCGTCACCTCCGCGGCAGCGCTGTTCTGCATCGCGATCGGCGCCCTCGCGCTGTCCCGGCTGGTCTTCGTCCAGGAACTGGGCCTGGGCACCGCGTTCGCGGTACTCATCGACGCCACGCTTGTCCGCGCACTGCTGGTGCCCTCCCTGATGGCTCTGCTCGGCGGCGCCAACTGGTGGGCCCCTCGCCCGCTGCGCCGACTGCACACCTGGCTGCGGTTGGACCGCATGGAGTCCTCAGTGACAGAGGCCGGCCCCACCCCGCCGTCCACAGCCCCGCAGCGGCACCGAGAGACCAGCATGACCTGACCCGCCACGACCGAGGGCCCGCGGCACGGACGCCGCGGGTCCCCGGTCAAGGCGGCGTTGTGCCGGACGCCAGCCTCGACCTGCCAGGCGGAGACACGAAAGGTAGTCATGATCAATCTCTTTCAGCCCCAAGTCGGGGCGGAGGAACTTGCCGCGGTCGCCGAGACCTTCGATGACAAGTGGTTGGGACACGGTCCGCGGACTCTGGCCTTCGAGGCCGCGTTCGCGGAGCACATCGATGTGCCCGCCGAGCACGTCGTCTTCCTCAACTCGGGTACGTCAGGGCTCTTCCTCGCCCTGGAGTCGCTGGACCTGCGGGAGGGCGACGAGGTGGTCCTGCCGTCCCTCAGCTTCGTCGCCGCCGCGAATGCCGTGGTCACCTGTGGTGCCCGACCGGTCTTCTGCGACGTCGACCCCCGCACCCTCAACCCCACGGTCGAGCACATCGAGCAGGCGCTCACCCCCCGCACCAAGGCCGTCATCGTCCTGCACTACGGCGGCTCGCCGGGTGACATCGTGCGCATCGCGGACCGTTGCCGGGAGCTCGGTGTCACCCTGGTCGAGGACGCGGCCTGCTCGGTGGCGTCCCGGGTGGACGGCCGGGCTGTGGGGACCTTCGGCGACCTTGCCATGTGGAGCTTCGACGCCATGAAGGTCCTGGTCACCGGTGACGGCGGAATGATCTACGTCAAGGACCCGGAACGAGCCGCACGGATCAGGCGCCTTGCCTACCACGGGCTGGCCCAGCCCAGCGGTTTCGGCTACGCGAAGGTCTCCTCCCGCTGGTGGGAGCTGGACATCCCGGAGCCCGGCCGCCGTGTCATCGGCAACGACCTCACCGCCGCGATCGGCGCGGTACAGCTGCGCCGACTGCCCGAGTTCATCCGCCGGCGCCAGGAGATCTGTGCGCTGTACGACCATGAACTGGCCGACGTTCCAGGGTTGTTGCTTCCCCCCGCCTTGCCGGACGGCCACGAGTCCACGCACTACTTCTACTGGGTGCAGACCGCGCCGGAGATCCGGGACAATCTGGCCGGCAACCTCTATGAGGACGGCATCTACACGACCTTCCGTTACGCACCGCTGCACAAGGTCCCCGCGTTTGGCTCCCAGAGCCTGCAGCTGCCTCACTCGGACTGGGCCGCGGACCGGACGCTGTGCCTGCCCCTGCATCCCGGCCTGAGCGACGGTGAGGTGCACACGGTTGCGACGGCCGTGCGCAAGGCCATCGAGAACCGGCACGCGGTGGATTCTGCGTGACATCCTGATCACCAGCGCGATCTGTCTCCGGGCGGCCGGGCGGCCGGGCGGCTGGGCGGCCACCCCACCCGACGTGTCGGCGGCGAGGGCGAACTACTCACTCTTGTGCGGGAGTTCACGGCCCGGAGGGCATCTTCTTCGAATAGTTCGACTACGGCCGGGGCCCTCCCCAGACATCTGGGAAGGGCCCCGGCCCGTGTGCCGTGGAACTCAGCCGGCCTCCTTCACCGGCTCGGCCTGGACCACCGGGTGGTCCGCGGACAGCGGCCCGGCCGCTGACGCGCCGCCCGCCACGTCGGCCATGGCGAACACCTCCTGGTCGGCGGAGCCGTATTCGGCCCATTCATCCGGCAGGGCGTCCTCGTAGTAGATGGCCTCGACGGGGCACACCGGTTCGCAGGCGCCGCAGTCCACGCATTCGTCGGGGTTGATGTACATCTTGCGTGGTCCCTCGTAGATGCAGTCGACGGGGCACTCATCGACGCACGCCTTGTCCTTGAGGTCCACGCAGGGCTGGGCGATCACGTACGTCATGAGGAAGTCTCCACGGTCCAGGTGTCGTTGCCGGCGAGAAGGGCGGCGAGGTCGCCCTTGCCGTTCTGTTCGACGGCGGTGTCGAGCTGGTCGGCCATGAGGGTGTCGTAGACGGGACGCTCGATGTTGCGGAAGACACCGATGGGGGTGTGGTGCAGGGTGTCAGGGTCGGCGAGCTGGGAGAGGGCGAAGGCGGTCGTGGGTGAGGTGGTGTGTGTGTCGTGTACGAGGATGTCGCCCCGGTTGTCGTTGGTGACGGGTACGACTGTGAGGTCGCCGGTGGCTGGGTCACGTACGACGCCCTTGGAGCCTTCGGCGCCGAAGACGATGGGCCGGCCGTGTTCGAGGCGGATGACGGCTTCCTCGGCCTGCTGCTTGTCCTTCAGCACCTCGAAGGCGCCGTCGTTGAAGATGTTGCAGTTCTGGTAGATCTCCACGAGCGCGGTGCCGCGGTGGTCGGCGGCGGCGCGCAGCACGCTGGTGAGGTGCTTGCGGTCGGAGTCCACGGTGCGGGCCACGAACGACGCCTCCGCGCCGATCGCGAGCGAGACCGGGTTGAAGGGGGCGTCGAGGGAGCCCATGGGGGTCGATTTGGTGATCTTGCCGAGTTCGGAGGTGGGGGAGTACTGGCCCTTGGTGAGGCCGTAGATCCGGTTGTTGAACAGCAGGATCTTGAGGTTGACGTTGCGGCGCAGGGCGTGGATGAGGTGGTTGCCGCCGATGGACAGGGCGTCGCCGTCACCGGTGACGACCCACACGGACAGGTCGCGTCGGGAGGAGGCGAGGCCGGTGGCGATGGCGGGGGCGCGGCCGTGGATGGAGTGCATCCCGTAGGTGTTCATGTAGTACGGGAAGCGGGAGCTGCAGCCGATACCGGAGACGAAGACGATGTTCTCCTTGGCCAGGCCGAGTTCGGGCAAGAACCCTTGCACGGCGGCCAGGACCGCGTAGTCACCGCAGCCGGGGCACCAGCGCACTTCCTGGTCGGACTTGAAGTCCTTCATGGACTGCTTGGTCTCGGCCTTGGGGACGAGGGAGAGAAGCGTCTCCACGCTGCCGCCCCCGTTTCCTTCCGTGGTCGTCTCAGCCATCGATGGCCTCCTTGAGAGCCGTGGCGAGCTGCTCAGCCTTGAACGGCATGCCGTTGACCTGGTTGTAGCTGTGGGCGTCGACCAGGTACTTCGCCCGGATGAGGGTGGCGAGCTGACCGAGGTTCATCTCGGGAATTACCACCTTGTCGTAACGCTTCAGGATCTCACCCAGATTCCGGGGGAACGGGTTGAGGTGGCGCAGATGGGCCTGCGCGATCCGCTCACCGGACGTCCGCAGGCGGCGGACGGCGGCGGTGATCGGTCCGTAGGTCGAACCCCAGCCCAGGACAAGGGCGTTGGCATCGCCGTCCGGGTCGACGACGGTCAGATCCGGTACGTCGATGCCGTCGATCTTGGCCTGCCGGGTGCGGACCATGAAGTCGTGGTTGGCCGGGTCGTAGGAGATGTTCCCGGTGCCGTCCTGCTTTTCGATGCCGCCGATACGGTGCTCAAGACCTGGTGTGCCCGGGATCGCCCACGGCCGCGCCAGGGTCTTCGGGTCACGCTTGTAGGGCCAGAACATCTCGGTGCCGTCGGCCTGCGTGTGGTTGGGGCCCTGCGCGAACTGCACCCGAAGATCAGGCAGTTCATCGATCTCCGGGATCCGCCACGGCTCGGAGCCGTTGGCGAGATAGCCGTCCGAGAGCAGGAAGACCGGAGTGCGGTAGGTGAGCGCGATCCGGGCCGCCTCCAGTGCCGCGTCGAAACAGTCCGCCGGGGTCCTGGGGGCCACCACCGGCACCGGTGCCTCGCCGTTGCGGCCGTACATGGCCTGCAACAGATCGGCCTGCTCGGTCTTGGTGGGAAGGCCGGTCGAGGGCCCGCCGCGCTGGATGTCCACGATCAGCAACGGCAGTTCGAGAGAGACCGCAAGGCCGATCGTCTCCGACTTCAGCGCCATACCGGGGCCGGATGTGGTCGTCACGGCCAGCGAGCCACCGAACGCCGCCCCGAGTGCCGCGCCGATGCCGGCGATCTCGTCCTCGGCCTGGAAGGTCCGCACCCCGAAGTTCTTGCGCCGGGACAGCTCGTGCAGGATGTCCGAGGCCGGAGTGATCGGGTACGAGCCCAAGTACAGCGGCAGGTCCGCCTGTTGGGACGCGGCGATTAACCCGTAGGCGAGCGCGAGGTTGCCGGAGATGTTGCGGTACCGGCCCTGGCGGAACGTACCCGGGCGAGCCGGCGCCACCTCGTACGAGGCCGCGAAGTCCTCGGTGGTCTCGCCGAAGTTCCAGCCCGCGTGGAACGCCGCCAGGTTCGCCTTCATGATCTCGGGCTTCTTGGCGAACTTGGCCTTCAGAAACTTCTCCGTGCCCTCGGTGGGCCGGTGATACATCCACGACAACAGGCCAAGCGCGAACATGTTCTTGCTGCGCTCGGCCTCCTTGCGCGAGAGGTCGAACTCCTTCAGCGCCTCCACCGTCAGCGTCGTCAACGGCACCTGATGCACGTTGTAGGCCTCCAGCGAACCATCCTCCAGAGGACTCTGCGAGTAGCCCACCTTCTGCATCGCCCGCTTGGTGAACTCATCGGTGTTCACGATGACTTCGGCCCCGCGCGGCACATCGCCGATGTTCGCCTTCAACGCCGCCGGGTTCATCGCCACCAGAACGTTCGGCGCATCGCCCGGCGTGAGGATGTCATGGTCGGCGAAGTGCAGCTGGAACGAGGAGACACCCGGCAGCGTGCCGGCAGGGGCGCGGATCTCGGCCGGGAAGTTCGGCAGCGTCGACAGATCGTTGCCGAACGACGCCGTCTCCGAGGTGAACCGGTCACCCGTCAGCTGCATACCGTCACCGGAGTCACCCGCGAACCGGATGATCACCCGGTCCAGTCGGCGCACTGTCTTCCTAGGTACCTCTCCGTCTTTCCCTTTGCCTTCCAGTGCCAGAACGACCACCGGCGGCCCCCTTTCCTAGACATCGCGGACGGCGCACGCGCAGCGAAGCCGACGGACACCGCACGTTAGGAAGGAGGACTTGTGACTGGCCAAAGCAACCGCCGACCACGTGGCCCGCTACCGCGCGTCCGCGCGGGGCACCGTCGGCGGGTGCACAGCGCAAGTAGACCTTTAGAACAGGGCTGCACGCTGCTGGCGAACGGCAGCCGCCAGCGTCGTATGGACAACCTCAAGGAAGGTCATCGATGCGCATCCTCTTCAACGTCTTTCCGGCATCGTCACATGTATATCCAGTAGTCCCACTGGCATGGGCACTGCAGAGCGCCGGTCACGAAGTCGTGATGGCCACCTCTGAGGCCGGAATCGACCCGAAGTTGTTCACGAACATCGCCTCGGCCGGCCTTACCGCAGTGCCACTGGGCGGCAAGGAGGAACTCGCCGACTCGCTGGCACCCCTGCTCGCCGATGCGAACCGCCCCAACCGGCGTACCGCGGAGATCGACCCGGACGACGAGAACACCTGGCGCACCTGTCGGGACATCCTGATCGACCTGCTCGGCGCGCACTATCCGCGGGAGTCGGTCAGCGGCGGTCGCCGGCCGGTCCTGGACACGTTGGTGGAGTTCGCCCGGGGCTGGCGCCCGGACCTGGTGCTGTGGGACCCGCTGGCCCCGACCGGTGCGGTGGCCGCGCGTGCCTGCGGCGCTGCCCACGCCCGCCTCCTGTTCGGCATGGACAACGTCGGTCTGGTCCGTTCCAAGACGCGGCAGGAGCTGGCCGATCCGTCCTCCGGCCTGACGCAGGACCCGTGGCTGCCGTGGCTGGAGCCGGTGCTCGAGCGGTACGGTCTCGACTTCACCGAGGAGACGCTGCTCGGCCAGTGGACCATGGATCTGACCGCGGCGCGGATGCAGTATCCGCTGGATCTTCGGTACGTACCGGTCCGCTGGATCCCGTACAACGGTGGCAGCGCGCTTCCGGAGTGGCTGCACACCCGGCCCGAGCGGTCCAGGGTGGTGTTCACACTGGGTCAGACCCGTCGGCTCCTCGACGGCCCGCAGGGCGGCTTCCCGCTGGGAGAGTTCTTCGACTCGGTGTCCGACCTGGACCTGGAAATGGTCGCCACGCTGAACAGCGACCAGTTGGCCACCGTGGGTGCGCTCCCGGACAATGTCCGCGCCATCGGATACGTGCCGCTCAACCAGATCCTGCCCACCAGCTCGGCAGTCATCCACCACGGCGGTGGCGGCACCTCCGGTGCCTGCGTGGCGTTCCAGGTACCGCAGCTGATCGTGCCTATTCCGTTGTGGGACGAGAAGGTCATCGCGCAGTACATCAGCCGCCGAGGCGGGGGACTGATCCTCGATCCCGTGGCGCTCGACGTCGACAGCATGCGAAAGGACCTCGTCCGGCTGATCACGGAACCCTCGTTCCGTGCCGGGGCCCGCGACTTGTACGAGGACATGCTGGCCGCCCCGGCACCGAAGGACGTCATCCCGATAGTGGAGAGGCTGACCGCGGAGCATCGTGGCTGAAAAGCAGCCCGCACGAATGGAGAGGACCACTATGAAAGCCCTGGTGTTGGCCGGCGGATCGGGCACCCGTCTACGGCCTTTCAGCTACTCGATGCCCAAGCAGCTCATCCCCATAGCGAACACGCCGGTCCTGGAATACGTCGTACGGAACATCCTGGATCTCGGCGTGCACGAGATCGGCATCATCGTCAACGGCCACGACAACGAGATCCAGCGGGCCCTCGGGGACGGGTCGCGGTTCGGAGCCCAGCTGACCTATATCCGCCAGGAGGATCCGCTCGGTCTTGCTCACACGGTCACCATCTCCCGGGACTTCCTCGCAGACGACGACTTCGTGATGTATCTGGGCGACAACATGCTGCCCGACGGGATATCGGACATCGCCGAGGACTTCATCGCCGGCCGCCCGGCAGCTCATGTCGTGGTGTGCAAGGTCGAGGATCCGACTGCCTTCGGCGTGGCCGAACTGGGGCCCGACGGTGAGGTACTGCGCCTGGTGGAGAAGCCACAGCGGCCGCGCAGTGACCTGGCCCTGATCGGGGTGTACTTCTTCACCGCCGCGATCCACGAGGCGATCGCCGCCATCACGCCCAGTGCCCGTGGCGAGCTGGAGATCACCGATGCGATCCAGTGGCTGGTGGCACACGACGCGGACGTACGGGCCAGCACGTACGAGGGCTACTGGAAGGACACCGGGAAGGTCGGCGACGTCCTGGCGTGCAACGCGCGCATCCTGGACGGCTTCCGTCCCTGTGTCGATGGCGTGGTCGACGACACCAGCGTGCTCGTGGGGCCGGTCGTCGTGGAGAAGGGGGCACGCATCGTGCGCTCCCGCATCGAAGGACCGGCGATCATCGGTGCGGGCACCGTGGTGGAGGACAGCCACATCGGCGCGCACACGTCCGTGGGGCGCGGCTGCGCGGTCGTCGGCAGCCGGCTGACGCGCTCCATCGTCCTGGACGAGGCGACGGTCACCGGCGTTCGGGGCCTGCACAGTTCCCTGGTCGGCCGCTCCGCCTCCATCGGCATCACCACGCAGAGCACGGACCGCTACCGCCTGGTCGTCGGAGACCACACCCAAGTGGAAGTCGCGGCATGAAGATCCTGGTCACCGGTGGAGCCGGTTTCATAGGTTCGAACTTCGTCCGCAACCTCCTCGCGAACACCTACGCGGGCTGGGAGAACGCCCAGGTCACCGTCCTGGACAAGCTGACCTACGCGGGCAACCGCGGCAATCTGCCGGCCGCGCACCCGCGTCTGGAGTTCGTCCGGGGTGACATCTGCGACGCGAGGCTGCTGCACGAACTGCTGCCCGGACACGACGCCGTGGTGCACTTCGCCGCGGAATCCCACGTGGACCGCTCGCTGGCCGACCCGGGAGACTTCTACCGCACCAATGTCCTGGGCACCCAGACGTTGCTCCACGCCGTGCTGGACAGCGGTGTCCAGCGGGTGGTGCACGTCTCCACCGACGAGGTGTACGGATCGGTGGAAGAGGGCTCCTGGACCGAGGACTGCCCGCTCCTGCCCAACAGCCCCTACGCGGCCTCCAAGGCCTGTTCCGACCTGGTGGCCCGCACGTACTGGACCACACACCGCCTGAACCTCTCCATCACGCGCTGTTCCAACAACTACGGGCCGTACCAGCACCCCGAGAAGCTCATCCCGCTGTTCGTGACCAACCTGCTCGAGGGGAAGCAGGTGCCGCTGTACGGCGACGGGCGCAACATCCGTGAATGGCTGCACGTGGACGACCACTGCCGCGGCATCCATCTCGTGCTCGACAACGGCCGGCCCGGCGAGATCTACAACATCGGCGGCGGCAACGACCGGACCAACCGCGCCATCACCGAACGCCTCCTGGATCTGACCGGCCAGGGGCAGGAGATGATCCGCCACGTGGCCGACCGCGAGGCGCACGACCTGCGGTACGCCATCGACGATTCCAAGATCCGGGAAGAACTGGGCTATGCGCCGCTGACCGGCTTCGACGACGGCCTGGCCGCCACGGTGGAGTGGTACCGCGACAACCCTCACTGGTGGAAGTCGGTCAAGTACGGAACCGAAGGTGCGGGAAGGGAACGACGATGACCGCCGACAAGGACATCGTGCTGGACGCGGTCCGCAGGTACCACCGTGAGACCGCGTCGGACGAAGGCTTCAAGCCCGGAGTGACGGAGATCTGGCCGTCGGGCGCGGTTCTGGACGAAGAGGACCGGGTCGCCGTCGTCGAGGCCGCACTCACCCTGCGTATCGCCGCCGGACCCAGCTCCAAGCAGTTCGAGTCCGGCTTCGCCAAGCTCCTGAAGCGGCGAAAGGCCCATCTGACGAACTCCGGTTCGTCGGCGAACCTCCTCGCCGTCTCCGCCCTGACCTCGGAGACGCTCGGTGACAGGCGCCTGAAGCCGGGGGACGAGGTGATCACCGTCGCGGCGGGGTTCCCCACCACCGTGAACCCGATTCTGCAGAACGGGCTCATACCCGTCTTCGTGGACGTGGACCTGACGACGTACAACACCACGGCCGACCGGGTGGCACAGGCGATCGGCCCCAAGACACGGGCGATCATCATCGCCCATGCGCTCGGCAACCCCTTCGAGGTGGCCGAGGTGGCCCAACTCGCCAAGGACCACGACCTCTTCTTCGTCGAGGACAACTGCGACGCGGTCGGCACCACCTACGACGGCCGGATCACCGGCACCTTCGGCGACCTGAGCACGGTCAGCTTCTACCCCGCGCACCACCTCACCATGGGTGAGGGCGGCTGCGTCCTCACCGACAACCTCCGCCTGGCCCGCGTGGTGGAGTCGCTGCGCGACTGGGGACGGGACTGCTGGTGCGAACCGGGCAAGAACAACACCTGCTTCAAACGGTTCGAGTACCAGATGGGCAACCTGCCCGCCGGGTACGACCACAAGTACATCTTCTCCCACGTCGGCTACAACCTGAAGGGCACCGACATCCAGGCGGCGCTCGGCCTGACGCAGCTCGCCAAGCTCGGCAGCTTCATCGAGGCACGCCGCCGCAACTGGCGCCGCCTGCGCGAAGGCCTGGACGGTCTGCCGGGCCTGCTGCTTCCTGAGCCGACCCCGCGGTCCCAGCCGAGCTGGTTCGGCTTCGTCATCACCGTCGACCCCGAGGCCCGCTTCACACGCGCCGAACTGGTCGCGCACCTGGAGGAACGGAAGATCGGCACCCGGCGGCTGTTCTCCGGCAACCTCACCCGGCAGCCGGCCTACATCGGGCGTCCTCACCGTGTCGTCGGCGACCTCACCAACAGCGACATCATCACTGAGCACACCTTCTGGATCGGCGTCTACCCAGGGCTCACGGACGAAATGCTGGACTACGTGGTCGCCACCATCAAGGAGTTCGTAGCCGCGCGGGGCTGAGAACCCACCGCGTCCACATCACCGCAAAGCCAGGGAGTTACGTCGATGCCGTCCCAAGTCCTCCAGCGGCGTGAGGCCCAGAGCCTGCCGGCACGTCTCGCCGCATCGGCCGCAACCACTCACGGAGTGCAGCTGCCCATCGAGCACTTCGACGCCTGGCTGGCCGAACGGCGCGCAGCCCATACCTTCCGCGTGGACCGCATACCGTTCGCGGACATGGACGGTTGGTCGTTTCAGGAGCACACCGGGAACCTGGTGCATCGAAGCGGCCGCTTCTTCACCGTCGAAGGGCTGCACTTCACGGAAGAAGGCCGGCCTTACGGCGATGGCCTGTACAGCGACTGGTACCAGCCCATCATGCGGCAGCACGAAGTGGGTGTCCTCGGCATCCTTGTCAAGGAGTTCGACGGGGTGCTGCACCTTCTGATGCAGGCGAAGATGGAACCGGGCAACCCGAACCTGCTCCAGCTCTCGCCCACGGTCCAGGCGACCCGCAGCAACTACACCAAGGCCCACAAGGGCGGGGACGTCAAGTACATCGAGTACTTCGTCGGGCCGGACCGCGGCAGGGTCGTCGTGGACGTGCGTCAGTCCGAGCACGGCTCGTGGTTCTTCCGGAAGACCAACCGCAACATGGTGGTGGAGGCGGCGGGCGATGTGCCGCTGCTGGACGACTTCTGCTGGCTGACTCTCGGACAGATCAATGAACTGCTGCGGCGGGACAACGTGGTCAACATGGACTCGCGCACGGTGCTGTCGTGCCTGCCCGTCGGGGACGTGCCGGGCGACGCCCTGCTGTCCGACACCGAACTGCTCTCGTGGATCACCGGCGAGCGCACCCGGCACTGTGTGCGCACCGAGCCGGCCCCGCTGGGCGGCCTTCCCGGCTGGAAGCGCGGCGCCGACGCGATCGAACACGAAACGGGCCGCTACTTCAACGTCGTGGCGGTGTCCGCACAAGGGGAGAACCGTGAGGTGACCGGCTGGACCCAGCCTCTGTTCGAGCCGGCCGGCCCGGGCGTCCTCGCCTTCCTCACCCGCGAGATCGAGGACACCCCGCACGTGCTGGTGCAGGCCCGCACCGAGCCCGGACTCGTCGACACCATCGAGCTGGGACCGACCGTGCAGTACACCCCGCACAACTACGCCCACCTTCAGGAGAAGGAGCGCCCTCCCTTCGCTGAATCGGTGCTTCGAGCCGCCGGCGACCGCGTCCGCTACGACGTCGTGCATGCCGAGGAGGGAGGCCGTTTCCTCAATGCCGAGAGCCGTTGCCTCATCGTCGAGGCGGACGTTCCGCTCGATCCTCCGCCCGGCTACGCCTGGGTCACCCCCGCGCAGCTCACTTCCCTGGCCCGGCACAGCCACTACCTCAACGTCCAGGCCCGCACCATGCTTGCCTGTCTCAACGCGACGAAGACCGGAACCCGATGACCGCCCCCCTCCGGGTGGGAGTGATCGGATGCGCGGACATCGCGGTACGCCGGATGCTTCCCGCCTTCGCCGCCAGTCCCGGCACCGAGGTCGCGGCGGTGGCCAGCCGCGACCTGGCCAAGGCGCGGCGGGTCGCCGAGCGTTTCGACTGCCGCGCCGTCCACGGGTATGAAGAACTCCTGGAACTGGACGACATCCATGCCGTCTACGTGCCGTTGCCCGCTGCCCTGCGCCCCCGGTGGGTCGAGGCGGCGTTGCGCACAGGCAGACACGTACTCGCAGAGAAGCCCGTGTCCATCCAATACGGCTGTACCAGTGACCTGTTCGAGCTCGCCGCCTCTCGTGACCTGGTGCTCATGGAGAACGTCATGTTCGTCCATCACCGCCGGCACGAAGTCGTGCGGCACCTGATCGCGGACGGGGCGCTGGGCGAACTGCGCTCGTTTCACGCGGCATTCACCATCCCGCCGCTTGCGGACGGTGACATCAGGTACAGGCCGGAGTTCGGTGGCGGCGCCCTGATGGACGTCGGGATCTATCCCTTGCGGGCCGCACTGCACTTACTGGGCCCCGAACTCGACATCATCGGCGCCTGCCTCGTCCGGGGGGCGGGACGGCAGGTCGACACCTCTGGCGCCGCATTGCTGCGCACCCCCGGCGGCGTCACGGCCGAGATCACCTTCGGCATGGAGCACGCCTACCGCTCGGCATACGAACTGTGGGGCAGCCAGGGCAGCTTGACCGTTGACCGGGCGTTCACCCCGCCCGCCCGGGACGTCCCCGTAATCGGCCTCCACCGCGGCGCGAAGACCGAAGAGATCCGCCTGGAGCCACACGATCAGGTGGCGGCCACCGTAGCGACCTTCGCCGCCGCAGTGCGTGCCGGAACCCCGCCGGATGCCGGTGACACCCTGCGGCAGTCAGAGCTCCTCAGCAGGATGAGTACCTCTGGTGCGATGCCGGGTTTTCTTACTGAGCGTTTCGCCCTGTGAGGTGTGGCGCGGGAACGGAATCGGAATCACGTCTGTGTGCCGGCAGTCTCCCGACGCAGGGTGTCCGAGGCGTGGACGAGCATCGCCTTGATGGTGACCATCGCCGCCACACGCTGTTCAACGGCCTGGTCAGGGCGATCTTGAGCTGGCGAATCCTCTCGGCCTCGCCGTCGGCGGTTTTCGGCGTGGCCGTCGCGAACCCGGCCAGCACCGCGCGGGCGGCGTTCTCGGTGTCCAGGGTGTCGGACTTTCCGTTCATGCGCCGCAGCCGCCGGTCCGGGCGCCCGGCCTCGACCACCTTGTAGCCGGCCCTGCGCAAGAATGAGGGGCCGTTGAGTGGGGACACGCGCTACAATGTATGAGCTATGGGTTGACTTCCCACCTGAGCCACATGGGCGGAGGGGCATGTATGAGCGTGACCAACGTCGACCTGGATGACCAGGCCCTCGCCGAGGCCGCCGCGCTCCTTGGCACCACGACCAAGAAGGACACGATCAACGCTGCCCTCGCCGAGGTTGTTAAGCGCTACAAGCGCCGTCAGGCAGCCGAGCGGCTGGCCGAGCGCGGAGCACGCGGAGATTTCGAACCCACCCGGCGCGTACGGGAGGCACGTAAGGCCGCGCAGCGCGCCGAGGCCGCCGAGTGATCGCCTACCTGATCGACACCAGCGCATACATCCACCTGGCCACCCATCCGGCCGACATGCGCCGCTGGGAGGCCGAGATAGAAACCGGGGCCCTTGGCATGTGCGAGGCCACACGGGCAGAGGTCTTGTTCAGCGCCACCGGGCCGGCTGACCGAGACTCGATGGAGGCCGACCTGGCTGACCTGTTCGGTACGGTGCACGTTCCCAAGGACGTATGGCGCTGGGTGGAGAGCGCACAGTACAAGCTGACGCAGACCGGCCAGCACAGGGCAGCTGGAGTCATCGGCCTTGTACTCTGCGCGACTGCCGCGCACCACGGCCTGACCATCCTGCACCGCGACAACGACTTCGCGACTGTCGCCCGCGTCCTGACTGATGTGGATCAGCACGACGTACGACGCTGACACCCACGATGCGCATCGCGTCGATACGTGGCCGCCCGTTCCACGCCGGCGCTCATGATCGCCTGGAAATGCTCAGGCGGTGCTCATGATCCTGTGGAATTGTTCACCCTTTGCGGATCCTGCAATGCGTGCTGCCGTGCCCGAGTCATTGAGGAGTTCGTTGATGAGCTCCTGTGGCGGCAACGCCTCGATCGCCAAGGCGAACGACCGGACAAGCCAATCCCGCCGGTCCACGGGTGCCGCGCCGGATGCGTGCGAGTTCGGCGCGCCGGCCAAGGGCGCCAGACCTGCGGCTGCCGCGATAGTGCTGTCCGTTTCACCTCGTCCGCCACGTAGGTCGACTACGGCGTTGGTGACCGACCCGGCGGTTGTGGCTTCGGCCCTGTCACAGATCGCGGCATCATCCGGTCTCTTACGTAAAAGGTGCAAATCGGATCGAGGTCGCGCGGGCATCTGCGCCCGGCACCCCCGGGTGCCTGCCCTCCGTGATCTCGATCGATCCAGGCGTAGCCCCAATCGTCCTGGGTTCGAGCTTCGATGCTCCGTGCTGCCCGTTTCTGCATGTGAGGACAGAGGCCCGATGACTGCCAGCCCTAACGTTGCATTCAGCGACGATCAAGCTGCTTACAGTGCGGCACAGCCTGCGGTAGTGATGTGCGACGAGCACGGGATGGTGCTCGCTTGGACACAGACCGCCGAGCGGCTGGTCGGGTACGCGGCGAGGGATGTGGTGGGCCGCTCCGCCGCAGCCGTACTGCTCCCTTCCGAGCGGGCGTCGACGGTATCGGAGCTCCTTGCGCGATCCCGTACGCGGAACGGCTGGGCGGGTACGACGGCGGTGCGCCATCGGAACGGCCACATGCTCAGCGCCGACCTGCGGATCTCGATGCTGCGAGGACTGAATGGTCCGGTCCGGTGGCTCGTGTCCGTGACCGACATCGGCATGCTTTCCCGGGAAGCGATGCACGGATCGGTGCGGGAGTCGCTCCTTACCCGCGCACCGATCGGCATCGTCGTTCGTGACCCCCAGCTGCGGTGCACGTGGGTGAACGACACGGTGGAAGACCACGACGGCATCGCCCGCGGCCGACGGCTCGGGGGCCGACTCGGTGATGTGCTGCCCGACGCCGAAGCCGAAACGGTCGAGACGATGATGCGTCAGGTGCTGAAGGACGGCAGTATCAAGGTCCACCGCTACCAGATGCGGCCCCCCGCGAATCCGCGCCGCGAGCATACGATGGAGGTTTCGTTCCTCCGCCTGCAGGGCGCCGAGGGACAAGCGCTCGGGGTGTGTTCCATCAGCGTCGATGTCACCGAGAGCCGACAGGCGTGCGAGCGCCTCGCCGTGCTCAGCCAGGCCAGTGCTCGGCTGGGCGGTTCACTGGACGTGATGCAGACCAGCCAGGAACTGACCGACCTCGCCGTACCATTGCTCGCCGACTGCGCCGCCGTCGACCTCGAGCAGGCCGTCCCGTTCACGGAGGGCACCCCACGCCGCGCCGGTCGGATGGGTGAGCGCCCGTTCGCGTTCCGCCGTGCCGGCCTGACCTCGATCCACCAGGGTGTCCCGGAATCCCCCTGGGCGCGCGGTGAGCCCGTCCCTGCGCCCCCCGACTCATCGCCCTTCATGGATGCCCTGAGCACCGGCAGGCCGCATCTGGAACCAGTCCTGGAGAGCGGACCCGGCACATGGGTCGACGACGATCCGGCCCGGGCGCGGGTGATCCGGGACAACGGCGTGCACTCCGTGATGATCGTGCCCATCCGTGCGCGGCGCGCCCTGCTGGGCGTGGCCCTGTTCCTGCGCACCGACAACCCGGTGCCGTTCCAGGAGTTCGACCTGCTCCTCGCCGAAGAGCTCGTCCGCCGTGCGACGCTGTCGCTGGACGACGCCCGTCACTTCGCTTGTGAGCACACCGAGGCCCTCGCTCTCCAGCGTGACCTGCTCCCGCACGGTCTGAGCACCGGGGTAGCGGTCGAGGTGGCCGCGCGCTACGTGCCGGCCGATACGGAGCACGGTGTCGGGGGCGACTGGTTCGATGTCATCCAGCTGCCGGGCGCCAGGGTGGCTCTCGTCGTCGGCGATGTCGTCGGGCACGGCCTGCACGCCGCCGCGGCCATGGGCAGACTCCGCACTGCCGTGCGCACCCTCGCCGACATGGAGCTGCCCCCTGATGAACTGCTGGACCACCTCGACGACACGGTCCAGCGACTGGCTGAGGAAGACGCCCGCGCCTCGGACCAGACGCCCGCCGCAGTGGTGGGCGCCACCTGCCTGTATGCCGTCTACGACCCGGTCACCCGCACATGTGCCATGGCGCGGGCCGGGCACCCGCCGCCCGCGGTCATCGACCTGCACGGTCAGGTCACCTTTCCTGACCTTCCTGCGGGACCCCCGCTCGGCATCGGAATGGGCATCCCGTTCGAGGCTGTGGAGTTTGAACTGCCCGAGGGAAGTCTTCTCGCCCTGTACACCGACGGCCTGATCGAGAACCGCGACCACGACATCGACGAGGGGATGCGCCGCTTGGGCGCCGCTCTGGCGCGGCCGAGTCGTTCCCTGGAAGACCTCTGCACCCGCGTGATGGAAACCGTCCCGGGTCAGGCGCCGTCGGATGACGTCACCCTGCTCCTCGTGCGGACCCGCTCACTCGGCCCCGCCCAGGTCGCGTCCTGGACTCTGCCGGCTGACCAGACGGCCGTCCGCAGTGCCCGGCACATGGCAGCCAGTCAGCTGAGTGCATGGGGTCTGGAAGGTCTCGAGGACTCCACGAAGCTGATTGTCAGCGAGCTGGTCACCAACGCCGTCCGCCACGGCACCGGCCCGATCGGCCTGCGCCTGATCCAGCATCAGGCCCTGACCTGCGAGGTGTTCGACACCGGCGTCGGTGCACCGCGGATGCTTCGCGCGCGTTCCGTCGACGAGAACGGCCGCGGCCTGTTTCTGGTTGCGCAGCTGTCCCGCAGATGGGGCGCACGCCCGGCATCCGACGGCAAGGTCGTCTGGGCCGAGGAAGACCTTGCCGCCGCGAACTCGCACGCATCGGCCGCCGACGCGCTGCACGGACTCAAGGAGCAACCGGGTCCCGCCCCCACCCCGCGATCTTCTGATGCCTGGATCAACCAGCGGGAATGACCGGGCGCGTGCCGCCCCCGGTAGCGGCAGGCGATCACTGGCGCTGTCGCCCTCGAACATCCAGTACGAAGCGGAAGATGTTGAAATGGCCCATGGTCAGCGTGCGGCAAGCACGATGAGGGAACTGGAGATCGACTACAAAGCCATCTTCGATGCGTCGCCCAGCGCGATGCTGGTGCTGACTCCCGACCTCCTCATCCTGGACGCGAACGCCTCCTATCAGGACCTGGTCGGACGCAAGCGGCATCAGCTCATCAACCGCTATGTGTTCGACGTCTTCCCGAAACCTGACGGCATCGATGACCTGCAGGCGTCGTTGCTGCGCATGCTGGAGAGCCGCGTCCAGGACGTCGCAGGGCCGATCCGTCACGACGTGGAGGACCCGGACCGGCCCGGCGTGTTCGTGGAACGCTACTGGAGCCCGATCAACGCTCCCGTCCTGGACTCCCAGGGACACATCGTGATGGTCGTGCACCGTCTGGAAGAGATCACAGGCCTCGTCCGTGCCGAGGGTGCGGGATCCGAGCGGCGGCGTTGGCAGATGGGAATCGAGTTGTATGCGCGGTCCCGTGAGTTGCAGCAGGTCAACGAACGCCTGCGGCAGGCCCATGCGCGCGAGCGTCAGGTGGGCCTCGCGCTCCAAGACGCCATGCTTCCCGCGCCCGGCCGGCTCGCACGTCACCAGGCGGCGGTGCGTTACCGCCCCGCCGCCA
Organism: Streptomyces sp. NPDC003393; assembly: GCF_053589015.1. Lineage (NCBI taxonomy): Bacteria > Bacillati > Actinomycetota > Actinomycetes > Kitasatosporales > Streptomycetaceae > Streptomyces > Streptomyces sp. NPDC003393. The sequence continues at coordinate 58,510 of NZ_JBSFRB010000033.1, forward strand.
ACGCGCTCAACGTCTGCGGGGACTGGTACGAGGTGACGCAGCTCGCAGACGGCGACTACGCCATCGCGGTGGGCGACGTCGTCGGGCACGGCCTGGAGGCAGCCGGTGTCATGGGCCAGCTTCGCAGTGCCCTGAGCGCGGCCATACGTGTTGTGGACGGTCCCGCATCCGCACTCGACGGACTCGACATGTACGCACGTTCCGTTGACGGCGCCGTTTCCGCCACAGCTGTACAAACCGTCATTGACTGCGGCAACCACCGCATCACCTACAGCAGCGCCGGCCACCCGCCCCCGGCTCTCGTCCATCCTGACGGCACCGTACAGTTCCTGGACCAGGCAACCGACCCTCCGCTGGGGGCCAGCCTCGAGCACGGCCCCCGCCCACAGGCCACGACCATCTACGCCGAGGGCGCCTCACTCGTCCTGTACACCGACGGGCTGATCGAACGGCGTGGAGAAGACATCGACGTGGGCCTTCAGCGCCTGGCCGACCTTCTCTCCCGCCACCACCAGTACGAGGTCGAGGACCTGGCCGAGGCGCTGATGGCCCTGAGCGCCGCAGCCGATGACACCGCTCTGGTCGTCGTCCGCCTCTGACCCTGGCACCGCTGCCAGGCGGGGGCGTCCGGCTCCGGTTGGGGCACGGACGTGCCCGCGTTCCGGTTGATCCGCGGCTCGCGGCCGAGGGAAGGCCCGGCGCGTTGCAAGCTCCTCGGAGACGCCCGTGGCGCCAGCGCCGTCCCCACCCGAGGCTGCTGCGCTTGTCCCATGAGAGCGGCATGCTTCACCTCGGCGGGGACTTCTCGATGACCGAGATCATGACGGTGCTCTTCGAGCACTTCCTCAAGGTCGATCCTGCTCGGACCGACTGGCCGGAGCGGGACCGGTTCGTGCTCAGCAAGGGGCACGGAGCGGGCGCGCTGTACATCTCGATGGCCAACCGAGGATTCTTCGACGTCGAGGAGATCTACCGGACGTACGGCAAGCTGGGTTCGGCATTCGGCATGCACCCGTGCCGCAATCACCTGCCGGGCGTCGAGACGTCCACGGGATCACTCGGTCATGGGCTGTCGGTCACCGTCGGGCTGGGGCTCGCGGCACGGCTGAACAACGCCAAGCACCGCGTCGTCACCCTGATGGGCGACGGCGAGATGAACGAGGGCTCGGTGTGGGAGGCCGTCCAGGCCGCCCCGCACTTCAAGCTGGGCAACCTGGTCGCGATCGTCGACAAGAACGACTTCTCGCTCGACGGTCCGCTGGACGAGATCATGCGGCTCAACCCGCTTGACGAAGAGTTCGAGGCCTTCGGCTGGAACACGGTGAACGTGGACGGCAACGACGTCGCCGCGCTCGTCGATGTCTTCGACAACCTGCCGCCGGTCGAGTCGGACAAGCCCACCGCCATCGTTGCCAAGACCATCAAGGGCAAGGGCATCGGCTTCATGGAGAACCAGGTCGCCTGGCACGCCGGAACGGTGGACGCCGAGACCCTGGAGCAGTGCTACCGGGAGCTCGAAGAAAAGCGCGAGGCAGCAAGGAAGGAAGAGCAGTGGCTGGTGCACTGAACGCCGACGATCTCTTCGTCAATCCGCGCGAGGTCTACGGGCGGCGCCTGGCGGAACTCGGAGCGACCGACGACCGCCTTGTCGTCGCCACGGCCGATGTGGCGAAGTCCAACAAGCTGGGCGACTTCCGCGAACACTTCCCCGACCGCTACTTCAACGTCGGGATCGCAGAGGCCAACCTGATGGGCATTGCCGCGGGGCTCGCCCTCGACGGGAAAAATCCCGGTCGTCTCCACGTTCGCGGCGTTCGCCTCGATGAGGGCGCACGAACAGGTTCGCAGCGACATCGGCTACGTCAACCTCCCCGTCAAGATCATCGCTACGGTCGGCGGGCTCACCGCGGGCCAGATGGGCCCCACCCACCAGGGCATCGAGGATCTCGCGGTCATGCGAGCCATACCGAACATGACGGTGATCGCCCCCGGTGACCCGCAGCAGGTGGCGCGCTTCGTCGAGCTGGCGATCGAACACCCCGGCCCGGTCTACATCCGGCTCGGCCGCGGTGAGGACCCGGTCATCTACCCCGAGGACCAGCCGCTCGAGATCGGTAAGGTGATCATCGCGCGCGAGGGCACGGACGCGGCGATCATCGCCTGCGGGACGATGATGCACGATGCGCTGGAGGCGGCCCGCCGTCTCGAGACGGAAGGCATCAGCGCCCGTGTGATCGGCATGCACACGATCAAACCGCTCGATCGCGTGGCGGTGATCGACGCGGCCAGGGAGATCGGACGCATCGTCACGGTCGAGGATCACTTCCGGGTGGGCGGCCTGGGCTCGGCCGTCGCCGAGGTGGTCACCGATGAGGGAATCACCATCGAGATGGTGCGTCTGGGAGTGCCGGACGCCTTCGGGCTGATCGGCTCGTCCAACGAGCTGTACCACTACTACGGCTACGACGCCGACGGGATCCAGACGAGCGTCAAGTCGCTGCTGGGACACGTCACGGTGTGAACCTCGAGTGCCGACGACGCCGGCTGCCACTCAGGCCTGGAGCGTCGTCGGCACTCGCGCGCAGCGGCGAGAAAGAGAGTGTTGACATGCGCGTAGGGATACTGACCTCGGGAGGCGACTGCCCGGGTCTCAACGCGGTCATCCGCGGAGCGGTGCTGAACGGGCTGGGCATGCCGGACGTGGAGTTCGTCGGCATCCGGGACGGCTGGCGAGGAATCGTCGACCGTGAGTTCGTCAAGCTCGAGCGCGCGGACGTACGCGGAGTCGCGGGACTCGGCGGGACGATCCTGGGATCCTCTCGCACCAACCCGCTCGACGGCCCCGGCGGCGGCACCCGCCGTGTCCGGGAGGCCATCGCGGACATGGGCATCGACGCGCTTGTCGCCATCGGCGGAGAGGGCACGCTCACGGTCGCCGAACTCCTGCACCAGGACGGCATCGCCGTGATCGGCGTGCCCAAGACCATCGACAACGACATCTCGGGCACCGACTACTCTTTCGGATTTGATACCGCCGTCGGTATCGCGACGGAGGCGATCGACCGTATCCGCACCACCGCCGAGTCGCACAAGCGGTGCATCGTCGTGGAGGTCATGGGGCGCAACACCGGCTGGATCGCGCTGCACGCCGGTCTCGCTGCCGGAGCACATGCCATTCTGATCCCCGAGAAACCGCACTCGATCGGCCAGGTGTCGGAATGGGTCCGCAGGGTGCGGGACCGGGACGAGGCACCCCTCGTCGTGGTCGCCGAAGCGTTCCGTCTGGCAGAGATGGGCGAGGCGCACTCCACCCGCGGACTCGACGCTTTCAACCGGCCCCGACTGGGCGGCATCGCCGAGATGCTCGCGCCCGTGGTGGAGGAGGCGACCGGTGTCGAGAGCCGATCGACAGCGCTTGGCTACCTCCAGCGCGGCGGAGCTCCGAGCGCATACGACCGGGTACTGGCCACCCGCATGGGAATGGCCGCCGCCGAAGCCGTGAGAGGGCGCCGCTGGGGCTCCATGCTGGCCCTGAACGGCACCCGTATCGTCGAGGTCCCGCTCGGCGACGCGGTCAAGTCCCTGAACCGCGTGCCCGACGCCCGGTACACCGAGGCCGAGCTGCTGTTCGGATGACGCCGCTACACGGCGGCGGGCGTGCGCGCTCGTTGCCGTGTCCGCTGATCGGACAGGTGACGGAGCCGTCGAGGTCGAAGCGGGCCAGGGAGCGACCGTGGGGGCGTGAGGGCTGAGCTTCGGCCCGGGTATGACTGCCGGCGGCTTCTGACCGCGGTCGGCTGCATGCCGTACCGCTGAGGAAGCCGTGGTGGTGGGAGAAGCCGGACGGGGCGGGGCGAAGATCGACCGGTCTCGGGTACGAGCCGTTCGGCGGGGGCCCAAAACAGGTCCCTGCCGAACGGCTGCGCACGGTCGGACAGCAAGCACCGTTTCCCCCCGTGCCGTGCGCCGACCGTGGGTTGCGATCGCGGCAGGTACCGGTTCTGGCGGCATGCGGTGTTGCCTGATCCACGTCATGCTCAACGCCGTTTGCCGGGACCACTGAGCGGGCAGGCACACGGGTCCTGGGCTGGGATCCGGCGGACGGGCGGAGGCATCTCCTTCTGCCGGCCGGCTCATGACCCGGGGGCTGCGCCGCGACGGTGTGCACACCAGGTCGCGGATTCCGTCGACGGCGCTCGCCGTGGTGTCGCCACCCAGCACGGTCCGCCGCGGCGTGCCATCCCGTGCGCGCTACGCATCCGCTGGGGGATCCGCGACGACATCCACGAAGCCTTTCTCAGCCTGGCCTGAGGCATCATCTGCTGGCGTCGACTGTAGAACCTCCAACTTTGTCAGTGCCTGTCACTGCACCGGGGCGGCGTCGAACAGGATCGGCCTGCCGCCGCGGTGCTCCGACTTCGATTCGATGATTCGGGTCGGACCGGTGCCGTCGTAGCGGATCTGAACGGTGCCGACGCCGCTGTCCACGCGGACAGCCACCACCTCGTAGGAAGTCACCGGATGCGGCAGTGTTGTGGCGATCGAGTTGGCCGTCTCCCGGAAGGCTTCGGCGAGATCGGCCTGAGCGTGCGCCTCGTCGCCCTCGCGGATCGCCCTGCCGTGCGCGTCGGCGTACCTGAGCATCGTGGCAATGTCCATCGTGGACTCCTCATCGAGTGTGCGGACCGGTTGTCGGGGACGGATAGTGGCACTCTTGGGAACCTCGCTCACGAGGATGGCCGATATGGCACAGCGCAGAGAGGCACTGTCATGAGCCCGGTCCTCCTGCCCCATGTTCGGACCGTCAGGAGACGGCTGTGCCGGAGCCGTTCAGAGGCCGTATGGACACGTCCGCGCTTGCCTCCGAACGCGTGTCCGGAGCCTCGGCTCGCCACGATCGGCTGACACCCCCGGTGCGGGCAACGGCCGCGTTCGGTGCCTCCCAAGGGGGCTGCGCCGAGCGAGGAGTCCCGCGCCGGCGCGGCTGCCGTTCCGGATCGCCGGCGTCCGCCTCGGCCCGTTCGGCTTTGGGCGGAGCGACCTTTGCCGAATCGGACATCGCGTTGACCAGGCAGTTGGTTGTTTCTTACCGTCAGTGACGTCATCGGAGCACAGAAGTCCCCGATGCCCAGGGCGTCAACGCCACCTTGGCAGGGGGAAGCGGCTCACACTCGTCCCGATCTTGCCGGGCAGGTCGACGTGGACGCTCTACGCCCGGTGTTGGGGTGGGGCCGCATGAACACGGTCGCCGGATTCGACTACGAGGCACACCCGGTTCGGGTGGTATCCGGGCCCGGGCGCGTCAGCGACGTGGCCGCGGAACTGGACCGGCTCGGAGTGTCGCGGGTGATGCTCATCGCCGACGAGCGTGCCCCGGGCGGTCCGGAGTTGCTCGGCGCACTGGGCGACCGGCTGGCCGTGCACTGGGCGGAGATCGTCCAACACGTTCCGGTCAGGATTGCCGAGCGGGCGCGCGACGCCGCCCTCTCAGCGTCGGTGGATGGCCTGGTGAGCGTCGGCGGCGGCTCCGCCACCGGCCTGGCGAAAGCCGTCGCGCTCGACACGGGGTGCCCTATCGTTGCCGTCCCGACCACCTATGCCGGTTCCGAGCTGACGCCCGTCTACGGCATGACCGATCAGGAGCGCAAACGGACCGGAACCGACGAACGGGTCCGGCCCCGGGTCGTGGTCTACGACCCCGAACTCACCCTGGGGCTCCCGGCCGAAGTGACCGGTCCCAGCGCCTTCAACGCCATGGCCCACTGTTTTGCGGCGTTCTGGTCGCCGCAGGGGGACCCGCTCACGTCCGCCCTGGCCGCAGACGCGATCCGTACCGTTGTCGCGACGCTTCCTGCGCTACGCAACGACCCAGGCGACATCGCCGCCCGGTCCGGCCTGCAGTACGCCGCGTTCCTGGCGGGAACGGCACTGGGCAAGGCTGGGACCGGCCTCCAGCACCGAATCTGCCACAGCCTCGGCGGCAGGCTGAACCTCTCACATGCCGACGCGCATGCGGCCGTGCTCCCGCACGTCGTTGCACTCAACACGCCGGCGGTCCCGGACCTGGTGGCCCGCCTCGAGCCTTACCTGGGCGCCGATCCTGCCACCGGGCTGTGGGAGCTCGCTCTACGGTGCGGCCTTACCACCAGCCTCGCCAGGCTCGGCGCGCGCCGGGCAGATCTGCGCGCCGTCGCCGCCGACGTGGCGGGCAGCGCAAACCCGGTTCCGGCCGACGCCGCCACGGTCGAGGCGATACTCGTACGTGCCCTGAACGATGAGCCGCCGGCCAGGAGATGACCGGGTGTGCGCTTCCCGTTGCCCCGGGCGCCGCACGGTGTGCCCGCCACCGAGGGCTGCTGCGGGAGTGGTCGGCCCGTCCGTCGCCGACCCAGTCGCACTTGGCCGGGGTGCCGTCCACGAGGACGTGGTCGGGGTCCGTCTACAAACACAAGCGCACCCCGGCCACACCGCAGCAGCTGCGTGGTTGACCGGGCTGATGCTGATCCGGGAGGTCCACCAGGAAGGCGGCGCCAGGTGAGTGTAGGTGTCCCGCAACACAAGTGGGCAGGGCCGGCAAAGCTGACGTCCTGTTGACAGCCGTCGCCAGCGAATTCGTATCCGGGCAGGGCATCATCAACTGTGCTTGCTTGACCACACGTTGGAAAGGCTCAGCGTGGTCGCAGGCCTGACGTGGCCGCCCTTCCGCTGCCGGTGCCCAGCATGCGGGTGAAACCCGGCGGGACGAGGACATCGTTGCGGTCGAGGTCGTGTACGGACTTTCGCCCGATGCCCAGAAGGGTGGAGTCGATGCCGTTGCGCAGGATGTCCAGCACGTTCTCCACGCCGGCCTGACCGCCCGCTGCCAGGCCCCACAGGTAGGCACGGCCGATCATGACGGCGCGGGCGCCCAGCGCGAGGGCCTTGACGACGTCGCTTCCGCGCCGGATCCCGCCGTCCAGCAGGACCTCCGTCTGGTCGCCGACGGCTTCCGCGATCGCGGCCAGTGCGCGGACGGGTGCCGGGGTACTGTCAACGTTGTTCCCGCCGTGGTTGGACACGGAGATCGCGCTGACCCCCGCGTCCACGGCCCGCCGGGCCTCATCCACCCGGATGATCCCTTTGAGCAGGAAGGGCCCGTTCCACTGCCCGCACAGCCAGCGGACATCCTCCCAACTGGGCGGGGGCGTTGCCATCCACTGCCCGTAAGCGTCGAAGAACCCGGGCACCGACCCCGCCGCGTCGGACATGTTGGGCACCGACAGATCCGGCATACGGCCGGTCCTGGCGTACGACATCAACCACCGGGGCCGGGCCAGCCCTTGGGGCGCGAACCTCATCATCTCCGCGAAGGTCAGACGACGGGGGATACGCGGGCTTCCCCAGTCGCGGGAATGGGAGAAGGACCAGTCCAGGGTCAGGATCAGGCCCACCGCTCCGGCAGAGCGTGCCCGCTCGACGCGGCGGAGCATGTCGTCGCGGCTGCCGATCCAGTAGATCTGGAAAAACGTCTTCGAGTTGGCGGCGACCACGTCCTCGACGGACTTGCTGGCGAACGAACTGAGGCCCATGGCGGTCCCGCGCGCGGCCGCCGCCCTGGCGACGGCGAGCTCGCCGTCGGGGTGAACCGCCTGCACACCGGTCGGCGATATGATCACCGGCAGGGACAGTTGCTGGCCCAGCACCGTCGTGGACAGGTCCCGCGTCTCGTGATGCCCCGCTGTGCGTGGGGCGAAGCCCAACTCGTCGAAGGCCTCCAGGTTGTCCCGAAGGGTCACGCCTTTCTCCGAGCCCGCGATCAGCGCGCTGTACACGGCCTTGGGGAGCCTCTTCCTCGCTCTTCGCTGCGCTTCGGCGACGGTCTCGAACCAATTGGTGGACATGGGATACCTCGCTCACTTCCGGGTTGTCGGGGCAATACGTCCAGCCGAGTCGTCGTGGGCTGCCGATTCCAGGCGCAGGGGCCGCCAGGCCATTACCGGCCGGAGCGGGGCACTCGTGCGGTGCCGCAGGCAGCCGGCTATCACCCCCGTGCCATAGGCGATGTCGTCGGCGAGACGGCCCACGACGAACCGGAGGGGATCCGTGCGCGGACGCTGTGCGGTCCATGCCGTCAGCGCCGGGCCGAGCAGCAGCGATCCGGCCGCGGCCCGCCGGCCCCACCTGGTGGCGGGGGTACGACCGCCGGGTGCCACCAGCAGCGCGGTGAGCAAAGGTGCGGCGTACTGGGTGCCGTAGTGCCCGATGCCGAGCCATGTCTGACCGACCGCGGTGAGCATCGCACGCGTGACGCCCAGGGCGGGTATCCGCGCTTGGCGCAGGGTGCGTCTCATGGTCAGTTCGCAGATGCCGTACGCGGCAGCGGCGACGACGGGGCGGCGGGCAAGCAGGGCGAGCGCGGTCAGCGCGGGCCACGGATGCAGGACGAGCGGGGGTACGGAGCCCGGATGCCGCAGTGCGAGTTGGGCAGCCGAGGTGCCGTACCGGAACCGGCGTGCCAGCAGCTTTTCGTGGGTCGTGGGCTCGCGGTGGCCGACCTGCACCGATGGGTCGTAGCGGATACGCCAGCCAGCCGCGTGCAGCCGCCACACCAGGTCGACGTCTTCACCGACCCGCAGTTCGGGGTCGAATACCGCGCCTGCCCCGGCCGCATCGAGCAGTGCGGCCCGGCGGACCAGGAGCGCGGCTGTGGGGACGAAGGAAACACGGGTGTTCGGCTGTACCCGGGCGGCCTGATCTCCCAGGTCGAGAGTGCTCGCGCCGGGGACCGCGGAGCCGTCGGATCCGACGGTGGTGATGCGAGGCGCGACGGCTGCCACCAGCGGATCGGCGAAGTGCGCGGCCAACTCGTCGATCCATTCCGGGCCGGGAACACAGTCGCTGTCGAGGAACGCGACGAACTCGCAGTCGAGTGTCTCCAAGGCGGTGTTGCGGGCTGCTCCCGGACCTCCGTTGACCGGCCGGGACAAGAGCCTGGCTCCGTGCCGGGCGGCCACCGTTGCCACCGCTTGCGGATCGTGCGAGCCGTCGTCGACCACGACCACGGGGTACTTCCCGCCGACGGCGGCCAGAGCGCCGGCGAGCATCGTCGGGCGGTCACGGACCGGGATCACGACGGTGACGTCCGGCGTGGTGGAGCCCGTACCGGGGGACGGGTGCGCCAGTCCCGTGTCGGTGAGCCGCCGGGCCAGCAGACCGGCTGCCCGGGTGGTCACCGGGCCGTCCAGCAGTTCACGCAGGGCCTGGCGTCCCGTTCGCGTCAGCCGCAGTGCCCGCGCGGGGGACCCACCAAACCAAGTGTCCGGTGTCAATTGGGTCGTGCCCGGGTCGAGGACGATCCGGAATCCTGCGGGCAGAGGTGCGGTCACAGGGCCAGCCCCCCGTCGACGGGCACTACCGCGCCGGTCATGGCGCTGCTGTCCGGGCTGGCCAGAAATGCCAGGACTGCCGCGATCTCTCTGGGATCCAGCAGCCGTCCCAACGGCTGTTGCGCCGCGAAGTCATCTGCCCCGCCCAGTCCGTAGAGGCGGGCACTCTCGTCCAGGATTCTGGTGGCCGTGGAGCCGGGGCTGACGGCGTTGGCCGTGACTCCGGTGCCGCCCAGCTCCGCGCCGAGGGCCCGGATCAGGCCTGCGACGCCGGACTTGGCCGCACAGTAGGCGGCCAGCATCGGCAGCCCGCGGGTCGTGGCGGCGGAGGCCACGGCCAGAAACCGCCCTGACCGTGGTTCGGGCCTGCGCAGCAGCGCGGGTACCGCGGCCCGCGCGAGGTTGATCACCCCGGCCAGATCGACGTCGAGCACTGCCTTCTCCTGTTCCTCGGGCAGGTCCCAGAGCGGGACGCCCCCTGCGATCACGCCTGCCGCAGCGACTGCGGCGTCGACTCCGCCCCACCATGCCTCGGCCTTGCCGACCGCCTGCCGCAACGCATCCCGGTCCCGCACATCCGCGACGCAGTGGCGGACGTTGTCGGCCTGTGCGGCGCGCCGGCCGGCCTCCTCGGCCACCGCGCACAAGTCGTCCTCGGTGGCCATGGGGTAGGACAGGGCAGGGTCGTTTGCCGCCAGGTCCACGGCCAGTACGCGCCAGCCGTGTTCGGCGAGCGTCAGCACCGTCGCAGCGCCGATGCCCCGCGCCGCTCCGGTCACCACCGCGACACGTCCGGTGCCCGTCGGGGCGCCATGCCCGCTCACGCCGCCGGGCACCATGACTCCACGGTCCGCAGCAGCGCGGCAGACAGTTCGTCGAGCAGGGCGAGCCCCTCGGCCGCCGTCGCGCCGGTGGGGTCGCCCAGGATCCCGGTCGAGGTGACCGCTTGTACTCCTCCGGCACGCAGCAGCGGCATGAGTTCATGGATCGGCCGGCCGTCACCGGGCACGGCCAGGTCGGGCCGGACGACGGTGGGGCGCACGGCGAGCATCATGGCTGTCTCCGGTTTCCCGGCATGCGGGTCGCCGTACCAGCGAGGCGCGAACACCGCGATCTTCCGGGACTCCTCACGCAGGCGCGCCACAGCACGGGCCACGGGCTCGGCATTTCCCCCGTGCCCCGACACGAACAGCACGTGCGTGAACGTCTCCGTGGCCGACCGCCCCAGCTCCAGGACGAGCAATTCCGTCGCCTCCTGGCCGATGGACAGGGTGCCCGCGAATCCGGAGTGCTCACCGCTCGACGCGTACGGCAGTGGCGGCGCGACGAGCACATCGTCCCTGGCCGACGCCAGCCGCTCGCACAGGGCCACGGCGATGTCGGTGTCGGTGGACAACGGCAGGTGCGGGCCGTGCTGCTCGGTCGACCCGAGCGGCACCGCCAACAGCGCGCCCACCGCCGTGCGGTCTCGGACGTCGGGCCAGGCCAGGTCTGCCAGCGTCATGGCACGCTCAGGCCGCTCTGTCGGCTTGACCACGTCAGTGTCCTGACGGTGTGAAGCCCGCCAGGGGGTTTTCGCTGCAGACTCGGTCCGGCGGCCTGCGTACGCCGATGGTGACCGGGACCGGGCCGCGCCCCGTGCGGTGCGAGTGATCTGGTGATGGACGCGGCGCGCTCCCGGCCTGCACAAAGGACAGCGCCGCCGCACCATGTCCCTTCACACACTCCGGGTCAGGGCCGTCCAGGGGCAGGCCGGTGAAGAACTTCGCCGCCATGCAGCCACCGCGGCAGGCGTCGAACGCGGAGCACGAGGTACACGCCCCGCTGGTCTGCGGGTGACGCAGACGGGCGAACAACGCCGACTCCCGCCACACCTCGGTGAAGCCTCCCGCGCTGCGGACGTTGCCCGCCAGGAAGTCCTCGTGGATGGCGAACGGGCAGGCGTACACGTCGCCGACCGGGTCGATGAGACATACCACGCGGCCCGCCCCGCACAGGTTCAGTCCGGGCAACGCCTCGCCATAGGCGGCGAGATGAAAGAATGAGTCACCGGTCAGTACGTCCTCGCCTGCGGTGACGAGCCAGTCGTACAACGCACGTTGCTGTCCGGCGGTGGGGTGGAGTTCGTCCCACACGTCCACGCCGCGCCCCGACGGCCGTAGCCGCGTCAGCCGTAGCTGAGCACCGAAACGGTCGGCGATTTCCTTGAACTCGTCGAGCTGACCGGCATTCTGCCGGGTCACCACCACAGAGATCTTGAATCCGCCGAAGGCGGCGTCGGCGAGGTTCTCCATGGCGCGCAGCGCGGTGCGGTACGAACCCAGCCCGCGTACCGCGTCGTTGACGGCCTCGCTGGCGCCGTCCAACGATATCTGCACGTCCACATAGTCGCTCCCGGCCAGACGCGCCGCGACGGCTGGGGTGATCTTGAAACCATTGGTGGAGAACTTGACGCCGACGTGGTGCGCGGTCGAGTAGTCGACCAGCTCCCAGAAGTCGGGGCGTATGGTCGGCTCGCCGCCGCCGATGTTGACGTAGAACACCTGCATCCGCTCGAACTCGTCGATCAGCGCTTTGCATTCCCGAGTGCTCAGCTCGCGTGGGTCGCGCCGTCCCGAACTGGACAGGCAGTGGACGCACGACAGATTGCAGGCGTACGTCAGCTCCCATGTCAGGCAGATCGGCGCCTCCAGGCCGTACTGGAACTGCTCGGCCAACGGTAGTGCTGCGGTCACGGCCCGCTCCTTTCGCAGATCATGTCGGATGCGGCGAGCTGGGCGAGCGCGGCACGGTAGCGAGGCAACTCCTCGGACGGGACGCCGACGTGGAGGCAGGCCGCGCGGGCGCTGGGCCGGCTGCTGAGAGCCTGTAGAACGGCCAGCAAGGTGGGACTCTTGAGGAAGGACAGACGCCGGGTGCCGAAGTGGTAGAGCAGGGCGCCGAAGTGCTCCGGACGGATCGACACCTTCGGGTGTATCCGCCAGGCCGCCTCGAAGTCGAGGGACCCGACAGCGGTGTCAGTAGACACCGCACATCCCGTCGATGGAGATTTCCTCGACGAGGACCTCGTCGGCCAGCGGCCGGTCCGGGGCGTCGTCGGCCCGCTCGGTCCAGTCCGTCGGCTGGGCCTGCTCGGCCCGTCCGTTTGTGGTGGCGATGTAGTCGATCACGGAATCTCCGTAAGGATGAGATGGGATGGGCAGGGCACATGGCGGCGTGTGGACGCCGTCGGGCTCTGGAGGCGGCTGCTGCGGGGACGACTGCCGCGAGGGAGACAGCGGGTACCGCGGGATGCGTCCCGAGGCACCTTCATCGTCTCGGGGCCTCGCTCACGGGTGTTGTCCCACAATGGGACAGCTTCTGTGCGGGCCCGACAGCCCGTTGTCCGCCGGCGCGCAGCGGCCTCGCCGGTGATGTGACCTGTTCAGGCCTCCTGCCGCAACGGACGGAAGAACTCACGGATGTCTTCCACCAGGGCTTTGGGTTCCTCGGCGGGTGCGAAGTGTCCGCCCGACTTCATGTAGGTGACCCGGCGCAGGTTGAAATAGCCTTCCATCCATGCCTTCGGCATGATCACCAGTTCCTGCGGGAAGACTGCGATTCCGGTCGGTGCCCGGACGACGGGTCGCTCGTCGGTGACAGGACGCCAGAGGTCGTGGCGGGCTTCCCAGTAGAACCTGGCGCTGGTCACAAAGCTCTCGCCGACCCAGTACAGCGTTGCCAAGGTGATCAGGTCGTCCTTGGAGAACCGGTTCTCGACGTCGCCGCCGCTGTCGCTCCACCAGCGCCGGCGCTCCAGCAGCCACGCGAGCAACGCAACGGGTGAGTCGTGCAGTCCGTAGGCCAGGTTTTGCGGTTCGGTGCTCTGTACGACGATATGGCTGGTGGCATGGGCCATCCGGGCCTGCGTGTGGTGGAAGTGGTGCTTCTCGTCCTCGGCGTAGGCGTCCTCGGTGGGCAGCTCGGCCTCGAAGAAGTCCAGTGGCAATGCCAGGTTCAGGTGCACGCCGATGAGGTGCCCGGGGTACTTGTGCCCGAACTGTGAAGTGATCAGCTGCCCCCAGTCGCCGCCCTGAGCGCCGAACCGGGCGTAACCGAGTTCGTCTCGCATGAGCCGCACCCATAGATCGGCGGTGCGATGGAAGCTCACGCCGGTGCGCCGCAGGGGAGTGGAGAACCCGAAGCCCGGCAGGGAGGGCACGACCACGTCGAAGGCGTCGGCGGCATCGCCACCGAACGCGGCCGGATCGGCCAGCGGCCGGATCACCTTCTCGAAGTCCCAGAACGTCCACGGCCAGCCGTGCGTGAGGACCAGCGGGACCGGCGCGGGCCCGACACCTGGTTCGTGGATGAAGTGGATGGGCACGTCGTCGAGCGTCGTGCGGAAATGCGAGAAAGAGTTCATCCGGCGCTCGTGCTCACGCCAGTCGTACTGGCGGAGCCAGTAGTCGACCAGCTCCTCGAGGTATTGCCGCGGCACCCCGTAGCGCCAGTCGTCGTTGCCGGCGTCGAAGGGCCAGCGGGTTCGGTGCAGGCGGTCGCGGAGGTCGCCGAGCACCTCTTCCGGCACATCTATGGCGAACGGTGTCACGGACATCGGGCCGCGCCTCTCTCAGTGCCGCAGGGGCTCCGTCGCCGGTGGGCCTGTGTCCGGCGACGGAGGTCTGCTGTCGGTACCGCTGATTCAGCCGTCGGCAGGTGAGCCGTTGAATCCGGGAAGGATCAGGTGCCCCGCGTCGACGGGCAGGGCAACCCCGGTGACGTCCGCGGACTCGTCGGAGGCGAGCCACAGGACGGCGTTGCTGATCGACTGCGGATCGAGCAGCTTGCGCCCCTGCAGCGCCGTCCAGTTGCGCGTGGCCTCCATCAGGTCGTCGGCACCGGCGCCCGGCCACACCAGCCGGTCATACAGGCCCTGCCAGTGAACGATGCTGGTGTTGACCGGGCCGGGGCAGACGCAGTTGCAGCGGATGCCGTAGCCGCCGAGTTCCAGCGCGACGTTCTTCATCAGGCTGTGCACGCCCGCTTTGGAGGCGTTGTAGTGCGCGTAGCCGGGCGCGGTCTCGAAGGCGTTGATGGAGGCCGTCATGATGATGGAACCCCGCCGCCGCTCGATCATGTGCGGCGCGACAGCCTTGGTGACGCGCCAGATGCCCGTCAGGTTGACGTCGAGCATCTCGGTCCACCGCTCCTCGCTCATCTCCCAGAACAGGTCGATGCTGAGGACGCCGTGGTTGGCGACCAGGATGTCGATCTTCCCGAAGGTGGAGACGGCGGCGGCGACGGCCTCGTCGACGGCCGTCTGCGAGCGGGCGTCACCCTCGACGGCCACGATCCTGCCGCCGGCCTCTTCGACGCATTTGACCGTCTCCTGCAGATCCTGGCTGCCCGCCGTCTCGTACTCGATGGTGGCGAGGGTGCCGGGCACGTCGAACGCGACGATGTGCGCGCCCTCACGGGCCAGGGTGAGGGCATGAGACCGGCCCTGACCTCGGCCGGCTCCGGTGACCAGCGCGACCCGACCCTCGAGGCGGCCCATGTCAGACCTCCCAAGGAGTGGTCACCTGGAGCACGGCTTCGACGAGGCTGTCGCCGCGAAGGTGGAAACCGGACTTGAAATCGGCGTCGTGTAGCAGCGCGAAGAACGCCTTCGAGTCCGGGTAGCGCACGATCCATACGGCGTCCCAGGACTGGCCGTCCTCGGCCACCATGACGTGGCCGCCCTTGCCGAGGTAGACGAACTCGACCCCGAACCGGGGCCCGTGCTGCTTGCAGTGCCGCACGTAGTCCTCGTACGTCTTCTCGCCGCCGGCTGCGAAGCGCAGCAGGTTCATCAGGATGATCGGCTGCCCGTCGGGCAGCTCGAGGAGGGTGTTGATCGCTTCCTGCGTCGGGTCGATGGCCATGGTGTCCTGCCTCCTGGTCAGCGCTCGTTGAAGAGCGCGGCGATACCGGCCGGGTCCTTGTAGTACGAGTCCAGGTGGGTGATCCGCCCGTCCTTGACCGTGTACAGCTCGGTCACCCGGATCGGGACCTTGCGGCCGGTGGCACGGGAGGAGAAGGTCAGCGCCATGGCCGTGATGACGACGCTGCCGCCGTCGATGTAGTCGCAGGAGTCCACCGTGGCGTCGAGGCGGGACCCCATGGTGTCCAGGAGCTGCTTGAACCCGGCCGGCCCCACGTACTTCCCCGAGAACGGGAGGCCGTCGGCCTCGTCGACCAGTGAGTCCTCGGCGAGGTGGCCCAGCGCCGCGTCGATGTCACCGCGCGCGAAGGCCTCCACGAAGCTCCGCACGACTGCCTTCTGGGATTCGCTCATCTGCCTCTCCTTCTTGGCGTGTTGCACGTGGATGCGACCGGTGTCGCCCCGGTGGCTCACTTGATCAGCGCTCCGGCGTCGACCGTCATGCGCAGGCCGGTGATGTGCCGTGCCTCATCGGAGGCGAGGAAGAGCACGGCGTTGCTGATGTCCTCGACCTCGAGCCACGGAACGGCGTGCCGGGAGGCCGGCCCGGGCTCATGGAGGAGGTGCAGCGTCGAGGACGCCTCGCCGAACTCCTCGCGGCTCGGCAGGTGGTCGAGGTCTGGCCGGAAGGCCCGCAGGAGCGGCTCGTTCTTGAAGTTGATGTCGGTGGCCGTCGTGCTCGGATGCACCGTGTTCACACGGATGCCGTACTGTCCGACCTCGGCCGCGAGCGTCTGGGCGAGACCGACGACGGCGAACTTCGCCGCCGTGTAGGAGGCCGTCCTGGGCATGCCCTTGAGCCCGAGCAGCGAACTGGTGATGATGATCGAGCCACCGCGACCGGCCTCGATCATCCTGGGTATCACCGGCCTGACCGTGGCCCAGACGCCCTTGGCCACGACGTCGCTGTGGGCGTCCCACATGTCCTCGGCGATCTCCCAGGTCCGGGGCCCCACCTGGCAGATGCCGGCGTTCGCGCACACGACGTCGATGCGGCCGAACACGGTGTACGCGTCCTGGACGATCCGTTCGAGCACACCGACGTCCCGAACGTCGGCCTGGCGGGCGAGGACCTTGCGGCCCTCGGCCTCCACCAAAGCAGCGGTTTCCCCGAGTTCGTCGGACGTTCCCAGCGGATATCCCAGCCCGTCGATATCGGAGCAGATATCGACGGCGACGATGTCCGCGCCTTCCCGTGCCAGTAATCGTGCGTGCGATCGGCCCTGGCCGCGGGCCGCACCTGTGACCAGGGCGACTTTGCCGTCCAGACGTCCCATTTCCGGATCCCCCTTCTACGCTGCGGCTTTACTCGAAAGTAGAGGAGAATTCCAAGGGAAAGGTGTCCCGGATAAGGACACCGGAAATGCGCTACCTGGTCATGGCACCCGCGTCGACCCACATGGTGGAGCCCGTGATGTAACGCGCATCGTCGGACGCGAGGAACACCATCATGTTGGAGACGTCACGCGGGTCGACCCAGGGGATCGGCAGCAGGTGAAGCCCTGTCGTGGCCTCGGCGAACTGCTCTCGGGAGACGGTCTCCAGGTCGGGCCGGAAGAGGTGGTAGTGCGTCGGGTTGTGGAGCATGTCCGTGTCGGCCTCGGTGGGGTGGACCGTGTTGACGCGGATCATTCGCGGTCCGAGTTCGTTGGCGAGCGTGCGCATCAGCCCGACGACTCCGTGCTTGGCGGCGACGTAGTGTCCGGCGTTCGCGAATCCCTTGAAGCCGGCCACCGAACTGGTGATGGTGATCGAACCGCCGTCGGTCAGATGCGGAAGGGCGGCCTTGACGGTGTGCCAGACGCCGGTCAGGTTGATGTCGATCATGTCCTGCCAGGTCTGCTCCGGCATGTCGCCCATGGTGCCGAACGACACCACGCCGGCGTTGGCGAGCACCGCGTCCAGCCGCCCGAACTCGCCGACTCCGTAGGACACCGCGGCGGTGAGCGCGTCCTGGTCCCGGACGTCGGCCTGGCGCGCCACCGCCCGGCGGCCGTGCGCCTCCACCAGTTTGACCGTCTCCTGCAGGTCGGCGGGTGTGGCCAGTCCGTAGGGAACCGAACCCACATCGGCGCACGCGTCGACGGCGATGACGTCCGCGCCTTCCTCGGCGAAACGCACCGCGTGACTCCTGCCCTGGCCGCGGGCTGCACCCGTGATGAAAGCGACCTTGCCGTCCAGACGTCCCATTGGTGCCCCTTCGTGAAAGTGGTGTTGCCCTTCCTGCCCGTGCGGTCCCTGCCGGCCCGGCCCCCTCGACGGCTTACTGCGCTTGCCGGTTCGGCCGGTCGATCCAGCCGATGATGCGTTCCGGCGTGGCCGGCAGTTCGGTGACGCGCACGCCGTAGTCGCGCAACGCGTCGTCGATCGCGGCCGACAGGGCTCCCGGCGCCATCAGCCGGCCTGCCTCGCCGCCGCCCTTGACGCCGTGCGCCGTGATCGGCGACGGGGTCTGTTCGTGACCGATGTTCACCTCCGGCACGTCGAGTGCCGTGGGCATCAGGTAGTCCCAGAACGTCACGGGCAGAGGGTTGCCGCCCGAATCGAAGGACAGCTCCTCCGCGAGTGCCGTCGACACCCCCTGGGCGGTGCCGCCGAGGATCTGGCCGTCGTAGGAACGCGGGTTGACCAGCGTTCCCGAGTCGTGCACCGCGACGTAGTCGAGGATCTCCACCGCGCCGGTGTCCACGTCGACCTCCACCGCGGCGAGATGGCAGGCGTGCCCGACGATCGGATAGAACACGCCCAGGTCGCTGCGGTCGTCCTTCGGCATCGTCAGATACGGGTGGTCGTAGACGAAGTTCTCGTGCAGGCCGCTTTCCATGCCCTCGGGCAGGGAGGTCTTGACCATGTAGGCGAGGAAGGCGAGTTCTGCCAGGGTGCGCCGCACCGACGCGTCACCGCGGAGCTGGAACCCGCCGTCGACCCACTCCAGGTCGCTCTCGTCGACCACCCCCAGATCCTCGGCGGCGATGGCCCTCAGCTTGTCCTTGATCTTGCGGGAGGCTCCCCGGACGGCACCGGCGAGCATGACGGTGAGCCGGCTCCCGCCGGGTCCGGCCGCGGGCAGGCCGCCTTTCGTGCCGTGGTGCTGTACGGCGACGGCGGACGGCTCGACGTCGAACTCCTCGCCGACCAGCATCGCGGCCACCGTGTCCGAACTGTTCCCCCAGAACGGCGTCGAGTAGAGAGTGACCGTCAGATTGCCGGCCGTGTCGACGCCGAGGGAGACGCCCTCGGGTGTGCTGGTGGTCTTCACTTGGGGGTCGTCGAACCAGAACCAGAATTCGGTGGCTCCGTACACGCTTCGCTCGTTCGCGGTGACGACACCGAGACCGATGTGGCGCCCCTCGGCGCGCAGTTGCTTCTGCCGCTCCCGCCACTGCTCGTAGCCGAAGCGTTCCAGCGCCTGGTCCAGTACGGGCTCGTAGTTGCCCGAGTCGTAGATGTTCCCCACCGGGATCTTGTAGGGGAACCGGTCCGGCGGGATGAGATTGCGGCGGCGGATCTCGACCGGGTCCATGCCCAGTTCTCGTGCGGCCTTGTCGATGATGCGCTCCAGCGCCCAGTTGCCCGCATCGGCGCCGAAGCCGCGATAGGCGCCCTGCTGCGTCTTGTTGGTCAGGACCGCCCGGACCCGGTACTCGGTGCTCTCGATGGTGTACGGCCCGGTGACCTGCGCGAGCGCGTTGCCATGAGCGCCCAGCCCGAACTGGATGTACGCACCGTAGTCGTCGACGACATCGATGCGCAGACTGGTGAACTTCCCGTCGCGTCGCACGGCCAGCTCGACGTCGTAGGTGCGGTCCGAGCCGTGCTGGTCTCCGTTGAGCTGGTGGTCGAGGCGGTCCTCGACGTACTTCACAGGCCGTCCGGTGAGCTTGGACATGATCGATGCCGTGATCGTGGAGCGCCAGCAGAACTGCTTGGAGCCGAAACTGCCGCCCGCGATGACCGGAATGAGGTTGATGCGGTTGCTCGGCATCCGCAATGAGGCCGCCGCGGCCGGCACCGTCCACGTCATGCTGATGCTGTTGGTGTAGACGGCCAGCTCACCGGTACCGGGGTCGTAGTCGGCCACCGCGCCTGTCGTGTCCAGGGGGTGCGCTGTCTGCCGGCGCCATCGCAGCCGGTCCCTGACCACCACATCGGCCTCGCGGAAGTGCGTTTCGACCGCCCCGAAGGTGAACGTGCGCTCGTAGGCGATATTGGATCCGAGCGTCTCGTGCACCAGCGGTCCGGGATTCTCGGCGGCGGTCACCGGGTCGACCACCGGCTCCAGGACCTCGTACGTCACATTGATCAGCGCGCGGGCGTCCTCCGCTTGGTAACGGCTCTCCGCGACGACGATGGCCACGCCCTCGCCGACGTAGCGCACCTTGTCGGCTGCCAGCACCCGCCACACATGCTTGTCCGGTGCGGGGCCGAAGTCTGGGAGCGGGTCGAGGATGTCTGCCGCTTCCGGGCCCGTGAGCACCGCCACCACCCCAGGTGCCCGGCGTGCGGCCCGGGCGTCGACGGAGACGATCCGGGCGTGCGCGTGCGGGCTGCGCAGCACGACGGCGAAGAGCATGCCGGGAAGGACGATGTCGTCGATGTAGCGGCCCTGGCCGCGCAGCAGTTTGGGGTCCTCCACCCTTCGGATGGACTTTCCGATCCACCTGCGGTTCGGCACGGGTGTCCGGGCCGGCGGGGTCTCAGGCACGGTCATCGGGCGGCTCCTTCCACCGGCGGGGCGGACGGCTGCTTGTCCGCGGACCGTTCGGACATCCGCTCTGCCGCGTTCATGACGGCATCGACGATGAACTGGTAGCCCGTGCAGCGGCACAGATTGCTGGAGATCCCCTCGCGGGCCTCCTCGCGGGTCGGATGCGGGTTCTCCTCGAGGAATTCCTGGACCCGTAGAACCATCCCGGGCGTGCAGAAGCCGCATTGCAGGCCCTGCTGCTCCCAGAAGGCCTCCTGGATCGGGTGGAGCTGGTCCGGGCCCGGAGCCACGCCCTCGATCGTGGTCACCTCACAGCCGTCCGCCTGCACGGCGAGCGTGAGGCAGGATCGGACGGTCTCCCCGTTCAGCCGTACGGTGCACACCCCGCACACGCCCTGGTCACATCCGGTGTGGGTGCCGGTCAGACGCAGGTCCTGGCGCAGCGCGTCGACCAGCAGACGCCTGCCCTCCACCGCCAGCTTCCGGGCCGTCCCGTTGACGGTGATTGTCACTTCGTGCAGTGCTGCGGGGTCGGTGTCGATTTCCGCGGTCGCTCCGCCGGTGCCGGCGGAGGCGATGTCCGGTTGAGGCCGATGGTTCATGCGGCTCCTCCTGCGCGCCCTACTGCGGCGGTCAGCGCCCGCCGCACCTGAGTTCTCGCCACGCGTGTCCGGTAGCTCCAGGCGGGCACCGGAGACGCCGGCACGGGCAGGATGTGTGCGGCGAGGTCGGTCTGAGGGCGCGGCTGGAGCCCCTGCGTCGCGACCTCGGCCGCCGTCGCGACCACGTCCGGCGTCGGAATCCGTCCGCGCAGCAGGTCTTCCGCGGCACTCGCGCGCACCGGACGGTCCGCGACTCCGCTCAGCGCGATCGCGGCGTCCCGCACCACCGGGCCGTCCAGTACGAGCGACACGGCCGCTCCGGCCACCGGGAAGTTGCCCCGGCGCACGGCGAACTCGGACCACGCCTGCCCGGTGCCCGCTCCCGCGACCGGAAACCGCACCTCGGCGACCAGTTCGCCCGGCCGTAGCGTGGTGCGGAACGGGCTGGCGAAGAACTCCGCCGCCGGAACGGCCCGCACGCCCCCGCCGCCCAGGACGCCGAACTCGGCATCGAGGGCCAGGGCCACGCACGGCAGTTCGGCGACCGGGGAGGCATGTGCGAGACTGCCGACGACGGTCCCGCGGTGCCGGACCGGAGGATGCGCCACGTACCTGACGGCTTCGTGGAGCAACGGGCACAGCGTCGCGACCTCCGCGGAGTTCTCCACTGCCGACTGACGGACCATGGCGCCGACCACGAGCGTGTCGCCGAAGCGGCTGATGTGGCCCAGGTCGTTGGCGGCTGCGATGTCGACCAGGTTCGTCGGTGAGGCGAGGCGCAGGTTCAGCATGGGCATGAGGCTCATCCCGCCGGCCAGGACCCGGGCCTGTACACCGAGCTCGGCGAGCAGCTCGGCAGCGTGTTCGGCACTGCGCGCCCGGTGATACGAGAACGGTGGGGGTTTCATGAGCGGGACGTTATGCGCGGTGGCTGCCTGTGAGTTGTCCCAGATTGGGACGGCAAGAACGAGGGGT
Organism: Streptomyces sp. NPDC003393; assembly: GCF_053589015.1. NCBI lineage: Bacteria > Bacillati > Actinomycetota > Actinomycetes > Kitasatosporales > Streptomycetaceae > Streptomyces > Streptomyces sp. NPDC003393. Next base: position 80,125 of record NZ_JBSFRB010000033.1, read on the forward strand.
GGGCCGGTGCCGCCGTGTCAGGGCTGGGGGGCCTGCAGCGTGACGATGAGGCGTTGCGTCACCGCGGCGATGTGCGCGTCCACGGTGCGCCGCAACTCGTCCGTGTGGCCCGACTCGATGGCTTCCAGGATCGCCAGGTGCTCCTCGTACGAAGCCTCGGTGTGCTCCTGGAACCGGCCGGCGTAGTTGATGATTCGCTGGATGCTGCCGCGCAGCCGGTTCAAGTGACTGATCAGGAGTCGGTTGCCGCAGTGCGCGATGAACAAGTCGTGGAAGGCGAAGTCGCTTTCGTTGAAGGGTGTGAGGTTGCCCCGCCGGGCGGCTGCGATCAGGCCCGGCATGCGCTCACGCATGGCCTGGACCTCCGCGCGCGGGATCCCGGACGCGGTCTGCGCCGCGGCCGTCTCCAGCGCCCTGCGTACACCGTAGACGTCGCGGACGAGGTCGACACTGATGGGCGGCACCGTGAACCCGCGGGGACCGGACGGTTCCAGTAGCCCCTCGTCCTGCAGCCTGCGGATCGCCTCGCGCAGCGGCGAACGGCTCATGCTGAAACGCCGGGCCAGGTCGTTTTCGCTCAGGGGCGCGGCAGGGGGCAGGTCACCGTCCACGATCCACAGTTTGAGGGATTCGTATGCCTGCTCGGAGAGGGAAGGGGCGCGCTTCGGGGCCCTCGCGTCGACGTCCAGTGTCTCCCACTGCGGTCCGGGCGTGTTCATGAGCAGCTCCTCAGGTGGACGGGGCGCCGCACCGCCCGTTGACATGACTTTTGAACCGACCGTAGCATCCGGTCGACAGCCGACCGTCGCCAAGTATGCCCGGCCTTCCGTCCTTTGCGGGTGGCGACCGTCACGAGGCCTGTCGACATCCCCTGCCTTTTGGACCTTGTGCCCCCTTGAGGGGCGGAGGACTTCGCCCTGTGGGCCGGTCGACAGGCGACTGGGGGAGAGCTCCGGAAGAGACCAACAGGTCGAAGGAAGCAGGGTGTTGTGGTTGCGACGATGAAGGCTGTGAGCGTGGAGCGGGCCGGAGGCCCCGAAGTGCTGAAGTTGGTCGAGCGTGAGGTTCCTGTGCCGGGCCCGACCGAGATCCTGGTCCGAGTGCATGCGGTCGGTGTCAATCCGACCGACTGGAAGACCCGCACCCGTGGCTACTTCTACGGGGACGAAGCCCCGCCCTTCGTTCTCGGGTTCGATGTCGCGGGCGTCGTCGAAGCCGTCGGACCGGGTGTCACGGTGTTCGCCCCGGGCGATGCGGTCATAGGCATGCCGCGGTTTCCCCATCCCGCGAGCGCGTATGCCGAGTATGTGACCGGCCCGGCACGACACTTCGCACCCGCGCCGGCGGGACTCGACCACGTGCACGCCGCCGCACTCCCGCTGTCGGGCCTGACCGCCTGGCAGGCACTGGTGGACACGGCCCATGTGGCCGCAGGCCAGCGGGTCCTCGTGCACGCGGCGGCCGGCGGGGTGGGCCATCTCGCGGTCCAGATCGCCAAGGCACAGGGCGCCCATGTGATCGGGACCGCGCGCACCGCGAACCACGAGTTCCTGCGGGGTCTCGGGGCCGATGAGGCCATCGACTACACGGTCCGCGACTTCGAGAGCGTGGTTCATGACGTGGACGTCGTCCTCGATACCCTCGGCGGTGAGATCACACGCCGCTCGCTGTCCACACTGCGCACCGGGGGCACGCTGGTGTCGATCATCCCGCCGGCCGGTTTCGACTCCTCGCTGCTGCCCTCGCGGTCCGATGCGCGGGTCACGTGGATGCTGGTCGAGCCGGACGGCAACGCTCTGCGCAGTCTGACGGAACTCGTCGCCAAGGGTGTGCTGCGTACCGAAGTGGACTCGGTGTTCCCCCTCGAGCAGGCTGCGGAGGCCCATCGGTATGGCCAGCGGGGCCGTAACCGGGGCAAGCTCGTCTTGTCGGTCGTCCCCTGATCTTCCCGTGCTTGCGGGTGCCGCAGACGCTCCGGCACCCGCAAGCACGTGGCCCGCTCTAGGCCCGGTTGCGCACCTCGACCTGACCGGAGTCTGCGAGCCGGTACCGTTCGATCTTGCGGTAGAGGCTCGACCGGGAGATGCCCAATTCCTCGGCGGCGATGACCTTGTTGCCGCCGGAGGCGTCCAGTGCGGTCAGGATGGCGTCCCGCTCGGCCCGTTCCATCCGTGTGAGCCGAAGCCGCCCTGCCCCCTGGCGGATGTCCAGCGGCAGGTCGGTCACGCGGATCAGCCCGCTGGCACCGCTCAAGGTGCGGTGCACCACCGATTCGAGTTCGCGTACGTTGCCCGGCCAGGGGTACCGCGTCAGCACGGCGAGGGCTTCTGCGCTCCACCGCGCTCGGCGGTCGGTGCGCGCGGACAGTTCCGCGATCAGCGAGGGAAGATCAGCCGGCCGCTCCCGCAGCGGCGGGACGGCGACCGTGGCCCTGGCGAACCGGCCGAAGAGGGCCAGCACGGAGGCCGCCGCCTCCGGGTTGTCGTGCCGTGTCGCGTTCACCGCGGTCGCCATGAGCTGCGGCCCTGTCGGGTCGGCGGTCAGTTCGTCCAGCAGCGGGACGAGCAGGGCCGCCGTGCGCGGGCAGAGCTGGTCCAGGTGCCGCAGCACGATCACCGGCGAACGAGTTGCCGCGGCACGGACCAGAGCGCACCAGCGCCCGGGATCGTCCAGTGCGGTGTGTCCGTCGAACCGGGCGATGCCGTTCTCGGGATACCTGGTATGCGCGACGCGTTGGGCCAGCGTCGTCTTGCCTGCGCCCTTCTCGCCGATCACCAGCAGTGGGAGGCGCAGCGCAAGGGCCTCGGCCGCGGCGGAGATGGCCGAGGCCAGCGCAGGGCTGGGCCCCGGCGGCCGGTTGCCGGACCGACGCAGTGCCGGACGTCCCTCCGACCGGAGCTCGACCAGGAGGCCGCGGCCGTCGCTGCCGTCCCCGACCGCGGTGACCCTCACGGGCAGCGCGGTACCGTCGGGCAGTTCCAGCTCGGTCGGATTCCCGTCGCTCTGCAGGCGCTCCCACAACTCGTCCGGGTCGAGGTCGGGATACAGGTCGGCGACTGCCGGGTCGGCCAGGAAGAGGCGTTTGCTGAGGATGAGCGACGGACGGTCAGTGCGCCGGTGGGCCATGAACTCCTCGAACAGAGCGCGCTCGGCCCGCCCGGACTGGTCGAGCAGACGCTCTCTGACCGCGTCGACGCCCCAGCGGACCAGTGCGCTGAGTGCGGGGTGAACCTGCTGCTCCATCATGGTCACGTTGATCACGCCGACAGAGCGCCGGGTGACGGGATGCAGAATCGGCGCGGCGACGCACGTCATGTCCAGATGGAGGTCGGCCCAGTGCTCGGCACCGCCGATGATCTTCATATGGCCGTCGGCCAGTGCGGTGCCGATGCCGTTGGTGCCGACCAGTTCCTCACTGCAGTCGGCTCCGGGGTCGGCCAGGATTCTGCGCAGCGGCCGCTGGACGCTCTCGTCGGGTATCCAACTGCGGATCAGCCGGGCGTGCCCGTCGGCCAGGATCAGCGCGCCGCCCAGCCCGCCGAGCTCCTCGGCGAGGCGGTCGAGCACCTGCCGGGCTGCGGCGAGCAGGCCGCTTTCCGGGGCGAAGTCGGGGCTGAACGGAAGCTGTTGTCCTGAGCGGGCCGCACCGTAGGCCCGCGACCGCGACCACGAGGCGGCGATCTCGGGCCGTATCGCCGGGCGTAGCCGGTCCGGGATCCGGCCGGTTGCAAGGAACTCCTCGCGAGCCGCACGGACCGAGTGAGCGTGAGGTGTGGACATCTTTGTCCTCCTCTCGTTGAGGCGGGGCGTCAGCCGTCACCGATGGCGTCGTTGGTCCCGCGGCCGGCGCGGAACTCGTCGCGGTAGGCGCGTGCGAGCAGCGACGCGTCCGAGGAAACGGCCAGGAACCGGAAGCCCTGTCGCGCGTACTCTGCCGCCGCATGCCCCGTACCGGAGATGATTCCCGGTACGACACCGGCCCGCTCCGCCGCGGCGAGCACCGAGTCGAGGGCTTTGCGCACCGTGGGCGAGTTCAGCTGCATGGGCACGCCGAGCGCGTAGGAGAGGTCGACGGGGCCGACGAACACAACGTCCACTCCGTCGGTCGCGGCGATCGCCTCGATGTCGTCGACGGCGGCACGTGTCTCGATCTGGACGACCCCGACGACTTGGCCGTTGCGCACGTTGAGGATCTCCGGGCTGAGGCCGAAGGCCGCCTGCCGGTTGTACAGCGCCACTCCGCGGTCCCCGGCGGGCGGGTAGCGCAGCGCTCGGACGATGCGCGCGGCCTCGCTCGCATCCTCCACCCGGGGGACCATGACTCCTGCGGCCCCCAGATCGAGTACCCGCCCCGCCCGGATGCGCGCCGAGGACTCGACCCGGACCAGCAGGGGCACCCCGTATGAGCCCGCCGCGGTGACGGCGTCCCGGACCTGTGCTTCACCCCCGCCGCCGTGTTCGAGGTCGACCAGCACCCAGTCGGCGCCCGCCACGGACGCCGCCTCGATCGCCAATGCGTTGCCGAGACCGGCGAAGGTGCCGAGCAGCGTGTGCCCCGCGCGCAGCCGTGCTTTGAGGCCGCCGTCCAGGAATCCAGAGGTCAGCACGGTGCGATGTTCCAGCCGCGCGCGGTGTCGCCGAAGGCCTCGTACCCGTCGTCCGTCACGGTCACGGTGTCCTCCAGCTTGATGAATCCCCGCCGTGGGTGAAGCAGAGTGGTCTCTATGGACAGCACCATGCCCTCCTGCAGTGGCAGAGGGCCGTCGTCCGCCGGATAGGGCACCGGACCCGTGCTCGTGAGCCGGGGAGCCTCATGGCTGACCAGGCCCATGCCGTGTGCGACGAACGAGGTGTCGGCCCTGTGTGCGCTGCCCCGCATCGCGCTTTCGGCCGCAGCGAAGATCTCCGCGCCGATCCTGCCGGCCCTGATCGGACCCCGCGCGGCCTGCTGGACGAGATCCACGTACCCCAGGAGATCCTCCAGTTCGGCATCGGCGGGGCCGAGGACCGCCATCCGGGAGAGGTCGCCGATGTACCCCCCCAGGTTTCCGCCGGAATCCAGGCAGACCACCTCTCCCTTGCGCCACGCCTCCTGCGAGACTCCCCGGTTATGGCTTGCGCCCATGCTCACCAGCGCGTACTCGAAGGTCAGTCCTCTGCTCGTCTGCTCGGTACGCAGTGACTGCACGAGGTCGTGCTTGGTGGCGCCCGGGCCGTGCTGCGCGAACACGGCCGTCATCGCGTCGACGATCAGTTCGGACGCCTTCTTGATGACGCGCAGCTCGCCGGCGGTCTTGCAGGCGCGCAGCCGTTCGAGTACGAAGTGCGCGTCGAGCAGCCTGACATCGTCCTCAGCGGTGAGACGGCGGAAGGCGTCGGCGGGGAGAAAGGCCGTCTCGATTCCCACGCAGACGGCCCCCGGGACGACTCGGCGCACATGGGCGAGGGCGCTCTCGACGGCGTCGGCCGTGCCCCAGCTCGACAGTTCGACGTGGTTGACCCAGACCGGGGCGTTGTCGAGCTGCCAGGCCTCGGTGGCATTGCCGATGTACGCGGTCGTTTCGGGGCGCCCTCGGACGTACACGACCACGGGCAGGTATCTGCTGACCCCGATCGCATCCATGTAGTCGAAGAAGAAGTAGCGGTGTCCGCCGAGCAGATACTGCACGTTGTGTTTCGACGTGGCCAGAAGGACGTCGAGGCCGGCCCGCGCCATCAGTTCGTCGAGCTGTCGGTGGTCGAAGGCCGGTGTGGACTCGGTGCCGGCGCCGGACGGCGCGCGCATTTCAGGTGACACGGACAGTGCAGGCAATATCGACATCTCCTCGGTTCTCCCGCACCGGACGGGCTGGGAAGCTGTGTCCGGCGGTGAACAGTTACGGATTTGCCCGAATGAGGCTGATTGGGCGACTGTCGCCTGTCGACCGACTATGGGAGTCGCGTCACGGGGTGTCAAGAGATCTGAACGGATTCCGGCTCAGCGGGCTGTGCCAAGTTGGGACAACACAGGTGCACGTCCTGGCGAACACGATGGTGCGACGTCCGGATGGCAGGGCCGTGCGGTCGGCACGGCCGCGGCAAATCGCCTGCCGCCGTCAACCGGTCGGGGCCTGGTTCCGCTGATGCCCGTCAGGAGATGTCATGAAGATCGGTATCGGTTCCTTCCTCACCGACCAGAGTGTCCGAACCGACGTACTGGCACGCGCTGTCGAGGAGCGCGGATTCGAATCGTTGCTGGTTCCGGAGCACTCCCACGTCCCGGTGTCCCGACAGACGCCGTATCCGGGAGGCGGAGAGCTGCCGGCCTACTACGCGCGCATCCTGCACCCGTTCCTGGTGCTCGCCACCGCCGCCGCCGTGACCTCGCGCATCACACTCGGCACGGGGATCTGCCTGCTCACCCAACGCGATGTCATCTACGCCGCAAAGGAGGTCGCGAGCCTGGACTACCTGTCCGGGGGACGGGTCATGCTCGGTGTAGCCCCGGGCTGGATGCGCGAGCAGATGCGCAACCACGGGACGGACCCGCGCACCCGCGGCGCCCGCCTCGACGAGCAACTTGCGGCGATGAAACAGATCTGGACCGACGACGAGGCCGAGTTCCACGGCAAGTTCGTCGACTTCGATCCGATACAAGCCTGGCCGAAGCCCGTCCAACGGCCACACCCTCCGATCTACATAGGCGGCGGAAGCGAATCCACCCTGCGACGTGTCCAAGAGCAGGGGGACGGCTGGCTCGCCACAGCTGCCGCAACCCCCGGACAGGTCCGCGCACAGGCGGCCATGGCCGCGCAGCACGCCCCGGGCATGCCCTTCAGTGTCTTCAGCGCGGACGGGAACAACCTGGCGGTACTCGACGCGTACCAGGAATCGGGGGCCGAGCGCGTCGCCCTTCTCCTCGAACCGGCCCCGGAGGCGGAGACGCTGACCTACCTCGACCGCCTGGCGGCGCTCAACGAGCGCTACGCCTGAACCCGGCCCGCACGCTGCCCGCTTCCTGGGCTCCGTCGAACGCGCGCCCCCGCTCCCCGCATCGATCGCATACGGAGAAGCCATGCCGAACGCACCACGACTGATCGCCACTTCATGGACGGCGATAGGCGACGTGACGCCCTTCGACGCACGCTGGGTCAGCCCGGTCCCGTTGCCCGAGCGGCTCGAAACCCTCTCCGAGCAGGGCTGGTCCGGAATCGGATTCACCCAGGACGAACTGGCGATCATCCGCGACGCCGGAGCATTCAAGGATCTGCGCCGGCAGCTGGACGCGGCCGGGATCGACCACGTCGAGGTGGAGTTCCTCACGGACTGGTGGCTGGACGGTCCGGCCGGGGCTGCGTCCCGGCACAATCTCGATGTCCTCCTCGACGCGGCCGAAGAGCTCGGCGCCGCCTTCATCAAGATCGGCACCGAGTTCGGAGAACCGGCCGACGACATCTCCTTCCTCGTCGAGCCCCTGCGCCAGGTAGGGGAGAAGGCCGCGGCCCGCGGGCAACGCGTCGTCCTCGAGCCGGCCGCGGTGTCGGCGGTGAACACCATCCCCAAAGGCTCGGAACTCGTCAGCCGCGCCAACCTCGCCAACGTCGGCCTGCTTGTCGATTTCTGGCACGTCTTCCGCGCGGGCACCACCATCGAAGAACTCCTCGATACGGTGCCTCACGGGCAGGTCTGGGCGGTCGAGATGACCGACGCCGACCGTGAACCTGCGGGAGACACCCTGCTGATCGACACCGTGAACCATCGCCGTTACTGCGGGGAGGGCGACATGGACATCGCCGCCCTTGTGGACGCGATGCGCAGGCTCGGTTTCAACGGCGGCTGGGGCGTGGAGATCCTCTCCACCGAGCACCGAGCCCTGCCGCTGGCCGAAGGCCTGCGGCGCGCCCGCGACACGGCTCTCCCGTTCGTGAGCTGACCACAGGCATCAGCGGCGCCCGCCGACCACACCCGTGACGTGCTGCCCGCCCTCGTCGGCCTCCGACTGCGGGCCCCATCGACCTGACAGGACAGGACACGTGCAGCCCACGCCAAAGGTGATCCGCCACAGCGCCCCGCAAGCCGGGCAGGCGGCGACAGGAGCGATGCTGCGGGCACCCTCCGCCGACGTGCACACCGGCGCCATCGGCCGCTACCGCGCTTGGCTGAGTGCTGAGCATTCTCTTTCCTTCACCGACTACGCGGCACTGTGGCGCTGGTCCATTGCGCAGCCCGAGGCCTTCTGGGCCTCGATCTGGGACTACTTCGGCGTCCGCGCACGCACCCCCTACCAGCGTGTCCTCCACTCGGCCGTCATGCCCGGTGCCCGCTGGTTCACCGGGGCCACCCTGAACTACGCCGAACACATGCTCGGCGACCTCGGCGTCGAGGCGGCCGACAAGGGGACAACCGCGGTGATCGCGTACTCGCAGACGCGTCCGCCGATCGAGCTGTCGTTCGGCGAACTGCGTGATCAGGTCGCGCGCGCTCGCGCCGGGCTGATCCGGCTCGGCGTCGGTCGTGGTGACCGGGTGGCGGGCTACCTACCGAACATCCCCGAAGCGCTCGTTGCGTTCTTGGCGACCGCGAGCCTGGGCGCCATATGGGCCTCGTGCGCTCCGGAATTCGGCGCGCGATCCGTGATCGACCGGTTGGCCCAGATCGAGCCCACCGTGCTGCTCACGGTCTCGGGGTACACCTACGGTCCCAAAGCCATCGACAAGCGGGATGATGCCAACGCCGTCCGGGCGGGTCTGCCGAGCGTGCGGCACGTCGTGGAGATCCCGTACGGCCCGGGGCTGCGCGATGCACTGACCTGGGACCAGTTGCTGGCATCGCCGGGACCGCTCGAGTTCGACCCGCTTCCGTTCCACCACCCGCTCTGTGTCCTGTTCTCCTCCGGGACCACCGGACTGCCCAAGGCCATCATCCACGGGCACGGTGGCATCCTGGTGGAGCACCTCAAACTGCATGCGTTCCACCTGGACACGCGGCCCGGTGACAGGCTCCTGTGGTTCACCACGACGGCCTGGACGATGTGGAACATCCTCGTGTCCGGGCTGCTGCACGGCGCCGCGGTCGTGCTGTACGACGGCAACCCGCAGTGGCCCGATCAGTCTGCCCAGTGGCAGCTGGCCGCCGATACACAGGCGACGCTCCTGGGCACCAGTCCCGCCTACCTCATGGCCTGCCGGCGCGCCGGTGTCGACCCCGTGGCCGGCCGGGATCTCGGCTGTCTGCGCACTCTCGGTGTCACCGGGGCACCATTGCCCAACGAGGGGTACGACTGGCTGCACGACCAATTCGCAGACCAGGTGCTCGTCAACTCCATCAGCGGCGGCACGGACGTCTGCAGCGCCTTCGTCGCGGGCAGCCCCTGGCTGCCCGTATTCCGCGGCGAACTCTCCGGCCCCGCACTGGGTGTCGACGTCGCCGCGTTCGACCAGGAGGGGAACGAAGTTATTGGGCAGCGGGGCGAGTTGGTGGTGCGTGCGCCGATGCCGTCCATGCCGATCGGATTCTGGGGCGACGAGGACGGTGAACGCTACCGCTCCTCCTACTTCGACACCTTTCCTGGTGTCTGGCGACACGGGGACTGGGCGGAGTTCACCGCACGGGGCAGCTGCGTGATCAGCGGGCGCTCGGACGCGACGCTCAACCGCGGCGGGGTGCGGCTCGGCACGGCCGAGTTCTACGCCGTCGTGGACGAACTCCCGGAGATAGACGACAGCCTCGTCGTCCACCTCGAGGATGCTGGCGGGACGCCTGGCGAACTGCTTCTGTTCGTCGTCCTGCACGACGGCGTCGCACTCGACGCGGGTCTGCGCGACAAGCTTGTCGGAGCACTGCGAACCGAGCTGTCACCCCGTCATGTTCCCGACACCATCGAAGCCGTGCCGTCGGTGCCCCGAACCCTCACAGGCAAGAGGCTGGAGACGCCGGTGAAGGAGATCCTCCAAGGCCGGAGCGCAGACGCCGTGGTCAGCGTGGGGTCCCTCGCCGACCCAGGCGCCATCGCGCCGTTCGTTTCGGTCGCCCGCCGCCGGGCGGCGGGCGACCGTTCTCGCGGCCGAGCGCGATAAGACGCGCCTCCCGAGCTTTGAAGCGTTACGCACGGCATGCCTGCGCGCGAACGCCCCGGTGCGCGAACCCCGGGACCGACCGGTGCACCGTGCTGTGCACGCTCACCCGTTCGCCGGCAGTCCGCCACTGGCCCAGGGCCGTTAGGGGAAGCACCATGCTGGACATTGCCAAGGAACTGAACCTCTGGGCACACGACGGGCGTGACTTCGCTGTGGCCACCGTTACGGCCGTTCACGGCAGCGCGCCCCGCCAGCCAGGCGCTGCGCTTGCCGTCGACAGCACCGGCACAGCAATCGGCTCAGTGTCCGGCGGCTGCGTGGAGGGCGCGGTCTACGAGCTGTGCAAGCAGGCCCTCGAAGACGGCAGGACAGTGCTGAAGCGCTTCGGGTACAGCGACGACGATGCGTTTGCCGAAGGCCTCACGTGCGGCGGCACCATCGACATCCTCATCACGCCGGTGCGCGCACACGCCACTGCCCGGTACGTCTTCGCGGCTGCGCTGGAAGCCGCGGCAGGAGGAGAGGGGGGTGCTCTGGCCAGGGTCGTGGCCGGCCCTGCCGCTATGGTGGGGTGCCCGCTGTTCGTACGTCCCGACGGCTCATGCGAAGGTGGCTTCGGCGGGCATCCAGAACTGGACCGCACCGCGGCAGCCGAGGCGCAGGCGATGCTGGACGTCGGCAGGACGGGCACCCTCAGTATCGGGGAGAGCGGATCACACTGCGGAAGGCCGCTGACCCTCCTGGTGGAGTCGTCGACTTCCGCGCCACGCATGATCGTGTTCGGCGCGGTCGACTTCGCCTCGGCTCTCGTCTCCATGGGAAAGTTTCTCGGCTACCACGTGACCGTGTGTGACGCACGTCCTGTCTTTGCCACGCGGACCCGCTTTCCGGAGGCCGACGAAGTCGTTGTCGACTGGCCGCACCGTTATCTGGAGTCCACGAGGGTGGACGCGCGCACCGTTGTGTGCGTCCTCACCCACGACGCCAAGTTCGACGTACCGCTGTTGCGGCTGGCCCTCCAGCTGCCGGTTGCCTACGTCGGCGCGATGGGGTCGAATCGCACCCATCAAGATCGCAGCCGCCGCCTGCGTGAGGCTGGAACCACAGGCTTCGAGCTGGCCCGGCTGCGCTCACCCATCGGCCTGGACCTGGGCGCCCGTACCCCTGAGGAAACCGCCCTGTCGATCGCCTCCGAAATCGTTGCGCACCGCCTGGGCGGCAGCGGGGTTCCGCTCACCGGGGCGCACACCCGGATCCACCACGACGCGGCCGGCTCGAGTCCGGCGGTTACGGAAGCAATCGGGCCGGTGCGCTGAGCCGGCCCGCCCCGGTGTCCTGGAGGGAGGCGGGTGCAGCCCGGGCGACCGTGCCGTCGGCTGCCGGGCGGGCGTCCCATCTGCGGGACAGCTGTGCGACCGGAAACAGGCCGCGGTTGTTCTCGTCGGCGAAGCGCGTGCGAAGCATCCGCGGTGCACCCATGCCGGTGTCGAACACTTCGCACGCTTCGCAGCCGTGTCCTGCGGCTGGGTCAGGTGCCGATCCTCCGCAACTCGCGGCGAACGGTCGTGCTGAGTTCGTCCACGCCCGGTTCGTGGGGGCGCCACCTGTGATCGCCGGCCGGCTCATCGAACACCCCCTCGACATCAGCGTCCGGCGGCCGCCCGGCCAGACCCCCCGCGCCCGGCCGGGCGGTCCCGGCGACCCGGACCGCCGCATCAGTGTGGCACCGGTCCTTGGCCGAATCCTTCCTCAACGACTGGCGCGCCTGGCTCCTGCCCGCTCGATCAGCGCGGCACCCGCCAGAGTGACGGCCATGGCGCCTGCCTGGACGAGCAGCTGCACCGCCGGCCCGGCGCCGAAGGTCAGGACCACCTGGGCGAGTTGCGTGAGGAACAGCGCGGCGATCGCACTGGCTATGACGCTTCCCCGGCCACCGGTCAGACTCGTCCCTCCGATGACCACGGCCATGACGGTCTGAAAGAGATAGGGATCTCCCATCGTCGGTGCCGGATTCTGGGCGTAACCGACCAGGAGGACCGCTGCGAGGGCGAACAGCGCACCGGCCACCACGTACGCACCGATGACGTAGAGGTCGGCGCGCACGCCGGCGGCCCGCGCCGCCGCGGGGTTAGCGCCGACGGCCACGAAGCGGCGTCCGACGACGGTCCGGCTCAAGATCCATGCCACGATGAGTACCACCGCGAGCGCGATCCAGACCAGGCCGGAGATTTCGAACAGGCTCGCGGCCGCGAAGGCCTGGAGCCCGGCCGGCGCCGCCGTTCCCATGCCGCCGGTGTAGCCGAACATCGCACCGATCAACAGTGCATTGAGAGCAAGCGTCGTGATCAGTGGCGTGATGTGGAGCCGGGCTGTGATCACGCCGTTGACGAGGCCGATCACCGCGCCGACGGCCACGGCCAGGATGACGGCCGACGGCAGGGGTGTGCCGGTGCGATGGATGAAGGCGGTCATGCCCATCGCCACCAGGCTCACCGTACCGGGCACGGAGAGATCGATGCCGCGCTGCTGGATCACCATCGTCTGTCCTGCAGCCATGATCGCCAGGGCCGCCCAGAACGGCAGCATCGCACCCAGGGACTGCGTGGACAGCGACTTCGGGACGAGGAGCGCGCTGAGCGCGAACAGCAGGGCGGTCGCGATCACGATGCCGGCATGAGGGCCTGTGAGGCGCCAGGGGCGTCCGGCCTCGGCGCGGTCGGGGGCGATCGGTGCGGGCGGCAATACGGTCACTTGGCACCTCCGGCCACGGCGTGCCGGCTCGCCGCGTACACGGCGACCGCGCCGAGGGTCATCACCCCGGGCAGGTATGACGCCCAGGCCGGGTCGAGTCCCAGGAACGGCACGACTGAGACGGCCTGCGTCACGAGCAGCGCACCGGCGGCCGTGGCGAGCAGGGATCCGCGGCCGCCGAAGATGCTGGCCCCGCCGAGGACGGCGGCCGACACGCTGGCAAGGGTGTATTCCGAGCCGGCCGTGGGGTCGCCGGAGCCGACCTGCGCCATCAGCAGTGCGCCGGCGAGCCCCGCCAGCAGGCCGCACGCGACGAAGGCGATGAGACGAAGCCGCTTCGGCGCGAGGCCGTTCAGCCCGGCCGAGGCGGGATCTGAGCCGACGGCTCTGAGTGCGATGCCGATGTGTGTCCGGCGCAACACCAGTTGCAGTACGCAGGCCACCACGAGCAGGAACAGGAGTCCGAAGGGGACAACCCCGACGGTGCTGTCCAGCGCACCGGTGATCCGGCCGTCGAAGAGCCCGCCGGGCTCCGGGCGCAGCACCAGCGACAGAGCCTGGAGGACGATGAAGGTGTTCAGCGTGGCGACGATGGAATTCATCCTGACGACGTCGACCAGTACCCAGTTGACCAGTCCCACCACGGCCGGGACGCCCGCCAGCAGGAACCATCCGAGGACGCGCGCACCACTGCTCGCCTCCGCGGTGAGGAAGAACGACTCGACGACCACCACGAGCCCCATCAACGGCCCGACCGAGAGGTCGACCACGCCGACCATGAGTGTGATCGTCTGCCCGAGCCCGACCAGGCCGAGCACCGCCACGAGGGCGAGCGTTCCCGTCACGTTGGCGGGCGCCAGGTAGAACGGGTTGACTCTCGCCGCGACGATCCCGAGGGCGAGCGCCACGAGCGCGACCATGGCCAGCGGAGCCGTGTCCCCGGCCAGCCACCTGAGCAGGCCTCCCGCCGACCCGCGGGTGCGGCTGGCCCGTTGTGTGGACGCGGTGAGCGCGGCCTGCGTGATACGGGCCTCGCTTACGTCGTCCCTCTCCAGCACGTCGATCACCTGGCCGCGTGAGAAGACCAGTACCCGGTCGCAGAGGCCCGCCAGTTCGAGGCCGTCGGAGGACACGATCACCACGCCCATGCGATGCCTGCGGGCATGGGCCCGCAGGAGTTCGTAGATCTCGGACTTCGCGCCGATGTCGACGCCCTGCGTCGGCTCGTCCACCAGCAGCACCCGCGGATCCTGGCGCAGCACGCCGGCGAGGAGGGTCTTCTGCTGGTTGCCGCCCGACAAGGACGTGGTCGGTGTCTCGATTCCCGGGGTGTGGATCCCGAGTTCGCCGACCGCCGCATGCGCGAGCTTCCGTTCCCGCCCGGATCGGACCACACCTGCCGTAGAGACGCGGCTGAGATTGCGCAGACCGATCGTCTCGCGGACCGTGAGTCCTGGGAAGACACCCTCACGGTGCCGGTCCCCGGTCAGGTAGGCCACCGCGCCGCTCCGGTTCACGACAGGCCGCCCGTCGACCGTCACCGACCCCGAACGCGGCCCGAGCCCGGCCAGGGCGCGCAGCGCGTCACGCTGGCCGTTGCCCTCGATACCGGCGAATCCGACGATCTCGCCGGGCCGCACCGTGACGGACAACCCGGCGAAGCCCCGGCCCGCCAGGTCGCGCACGGTGAGCACAGGAGTGTCGGGGAGCGGCGGAGGCTTCTGCGGGAAGACCGCGTCGAGCCGGCGGCCGACGATCAGATCGATGATGTCGGCTTCGCTGAGATCTGCGGCGTCGAACGTGCCGCGGTGCGCGCCGTCGCGCAGAACAGTGATCCTGTCCGCGATCTGCTTGACCTCTCGGATGCGGTGACAGATGTAGACGACCGCGCCACCGGCGGCGACCCGCTCCCGGATGGCCCGGAACAACCGGTCGACATCCTCGCCCGTCAGATGCTCGGTCGGCTCGTCGAGCACGAGGACGTCCGGTTCCTGCGCCAGCGCGCGGACGATGTCGACGATGAACCGCTGCTGCGGGCCGAGTTCTTCTACCCGGGCATCGGGATCGATGTCCACGGCCGGGTTCCAGCCGGTCAACCGCTCCCGGGCCCAGTTGCGGAGTTCCCCTACCGGTGGCCGCCTCGCATGCGACAGTCCGAGGTAGAGGTTCTCGGCGACGGAGAGGTCCGGCAGAAGAGCCGGTTCCTGCCGGACGATGGTGATACCGAGGTCCCGGGCCGACTGCGGCGATCCGGTGCACAGCGGTCGGCCGGCCAGGGTGACCGAGCCAGCCTCCGGAACGAGGGCTCCTGAGGCGACCGCCATGAGCGTCGACTTGCCGGCACCGTTCTCCCCGACGATGCCGTGCACCTCGCCCACCCGGACATCGAGATCGACACCGTCGAGCGCAGTGACTCCGGGGAATACTTTCGTCACTTGCTCGAGACGCAGCGCGAGGTCTGCTGCAGGGGGCGCCGAGACCGGCGGCGCCTGGGGGGTGATCTTCTCATGAGCCATCGAGCACCGCCTTGAGCTTGTCGAGCGGGAGGCTCGACGAGAGGTCGGCATCCGGGGAGATGCCGGGCACGCACTCCGGGGTCTTTCCTGCCGCGGTGTCCGCGTAGGTGAGCAGCTTGTACGGCACCGGCTCCGGGCTTGCCGCGCCCTGCATCGCGGCCAGGCCGATCCGCAGCGCTGCCGCGGACAGCCGAGTGGTGCCGTCCTCCCCCAGCCAGCGGATACCGTGCCGGCGCACTGCGCAGACGAAGGCCTGCGACGAGCCGATGGTCAGGAACGCCGGCATCACAGCCCTGGCGTCCAGGACGGCTTGCACCGCACCGACGTCGGAGGCACCGTAGTCGCTCACGAATGCCGCGTATTGCCCGTTCTGCGCCAGCAGGCCCGCCACCGCGCGGCGTTTCTGCCCGGCGTCCCAGTTCGTCGGGACCCATGTGTCGGGGACGAGTTGCATCCCGGGCGCGATGCGGCCGAGTGCTTTCCTGAAGGCGTCGAAGGTCTTCTGTGAGGACGGGGCGCCTGGTTGCCCGCCGAGGAAGGCCACCTTGCCGGTCTTGACGTGGTCGGCAAGCCACTGCGCCTGCTTCGTGGCGATGTCGGTCGTGTCCCAGACCAGCGATTCGGCGTAGTCGACGCCCTTCTGCCCGTCGACCTCGTTGATCGTGGCCACGACCGTGACCCCGGCCTGCATCGCCTTGCGCATCGAAGGCAGCTGCGACGGGCCGAAGTCGGGGCTGATCACGATGACTTTGGCGCCTTGTGCGACCGCGGCGTTGGTCGCGGAAATGGCGCCCTGCTGGCCGGATGTGACGTTGTACCAGGAAGGCTGCAGATTCGGGCACTTCGCGGCCTCGGCGGCGAACTCGGCATGCGAGATCGACGACCACACCTGTCCCCCTGCCGATTTGATGTACACAACCTTGGTCGGTCTGTCGGGGCAGAAGGGGGAGATGTCGCCGGGTGCGGTGTCGGCTGCACGGGCGGTTGTGCCGGACGTGTTGCCGGCAGGCGGAGCCGAAGGCGCACATGCGGCCAGGACAAGTGAGGCGGCCATGGCCGCCGATAGCGCGATCAGGTGTCGCGGCGGGGTGGGGACGGAAGGCATCGCTCCTCCATCTCTCGGGGTACGGGGACCGGGTGGTTCCGCTCAGTTGGAGCGAAGCGGGCGGAGGAACTCGCGGACATCCTCGGCCGGTGGGGTGAATCCGGTACGGCACAGCGCAGTCGAGAAGGTGAACCCGGGCAGGGACGGGACGGCGGCGTCGTAGGCGTCGGCGGGAACGCCGCCTCGTGGGCTTGCCGGTCGCAGCCGTTGCCGCACGGGGACGGCTCGGGTGCCACGGCCCTTACTTGGCGAGAGCGCCGCCGTCGACCGGCAGCGTGGTGCCGGTCACGTAACGGGCCTCGTCGGAGCTGATCCAGCGGATGGCGGCGCTGATGTCCTCGGGCTGCACCCAGCCGATGTCGAGCAGGTGCATTTGCTTGGCGACGTCCCGCCACTCCTCGCGGTCGGGACTTTCCAGGTGCGGTGCGAACAGCTTCTGGATGACCGGATTCATGAACATCTGCGTGTCCACGTTGGTCGGTGAGACGACGTTCGCGCGGATCCCGTAGGGGGCCAGCTCGATCGCCATCACCCGCATCAGCCCGATCAGCCCGAACTTCGTGGAGCAGTAGTGCGCCATGTTGGCCCACCCCTTGCCGCCGGAGATCGATCCGGTGAGCACCATGGATCCGCCGTTGCCCGCTTCGATCATCGCAGGCGCCGCCGCCTTGACGGTGTGGAACAGCCCGGTCAGGTTGACGTCGACGGTCTCCCGCCAGCTCTGCTCACCGAGCTCCCAGAAGGGCCGCAGGTCGCCCGGTGTGATTCCGGCGTTGCCGACCACGACGTCCAGCCGACCGAACGCCTCGATGCCGGCGGCGACTGTCTCCCGGACGGCGTCGAAATCCCGGACGTCGCCCTTACGGGCCACGATTTTTCCACCGGCCTCCTCGACCAGACGGACGGTCTCGTCGAGGTCGGCACGAGTCGAGGCCGGCTGGTTCGACGAGGCGATGTCCTCCAGCACGTCCAGGCCCACGATGCTCGCCCCCTCGCGGGCGAAGTCGACGGCGTGCCGACGACCCTGCCCGCGGCCAATGCCGGTGATGAAAACGACCTTGCCCGCGAATCGGCGCGGCCAGTCCTGAACGCTCATTCCGTTGATACCTCCGTGGGAGTGCCGTTGTGACCGGGCGACATCAGCAGCCGACCCCTGTTCGTTCGGCATTCGGCCGACGGTCGCCTGTCGACAGGACAGTGGGGCACTGCCGCAGCGATGTCAACGTCCCGCTATGTCCCAACTTGGGACAACAGAACCATGCAGGTCGGTTGCGATGATCGAGGCCGTTCCGGGCCTTCCCGGGACATCGCACGGACCTGCCCATGCGGAGGATGGTTGACGATCGGCAGTGCGTTCGGTGCCGGCATCAGATCCGACGCGCCGACCCGCGCCATGCGCCCTGCACGCCATGGCGCCCTTCCGTCACCGGAGTTGCCATGCCAGCAATCGTCCATCACGTCGCTCTCACCGTTCGCGACATCGACGCCGCCACCGACTTCTTCCGTGAGGTCCTGGGTGCCACCATCGAAGCCGACCTCGTCACCGAACCGCTGGCAGGCCCCGACGTCGAGACCGGACTCGGTCTTCCGCCGAGCAGCACCGTGCTCCGCGTGCGCAGGCTGACTCTGGGCGGCGGCGCCGATCTCGAACTATTCGAGATCGATGCCGCCCACCAGGCCGACCCACCACGCGTGTCCGACCTCGGCATCCAGCACTTCGCCGTCGAGGTCGACGAGATGGACGAGACTATCCGCCTGGCCGCCGTCGCCGGCGGACGCATGCTGGCGTCACCCGCACCGGTCCCCGGCGGTGACGCGACCATGCTCTGGGCCTACTGCCGACTGCCGTGGGGCGGTGTCATGGAACTCCTCTCACAAGCATCATGATCCCCGGGACCGCAATCCTCGCGCTGAAGTTCGTCAGTCGTTGGAGTCTCCCCGCTCGCATGCCCGGCCGGTGACTCGCGGACCGATCTCCCCGCCGCTCTCCCGGGGCCAGGGCGCAGGTCAGTCGCCGTCGCAGAAACACGGCGAGCGCGGCTCCCTGACGGGTTTGCTGGCATGGTGCACGAACCAAGCGCCTACCAGCTACGGTGACGGTCGGCTGTTGGGGCGGTGGACACCTCCGAACTCCCCGCCCCCGCCCGTGACGTCATTGCCGTGCGTGGACGAAGTGCATGAGCTCCCAGACCGCCGGATCCGTGTACGCCTCGACGAGTCGGTCGTTGTGGAAGTGTTGTATGGTGCAGGTTCCGGCGCAGCGCAGGTACGCACCGTCGAAGCGCACGACATGCGCCAGGAGGCGGCTGACGCCGTGGGCCGAGTCGATCATCTAGCTTGATCTTTAACGGCCGGTGTCGAATGGTGCCTCGAACTTGATCACTCGGTTCGGTAACCGTCGTACGCCAAAGCGGCCTTCGTCTGAACATGTGCTCCGACCAAGGAACACACATGTCCAGCACGAAGGCCGTGAGGATGAGTCTGCTGCATCGCGATGCCCGGCAAGAGGCGTTGGCTGAACTGTCATGCTTCCGGGGCGAGTTCTACTCCTGCCTCACCGCTCGTTCGGATGCGTTGTTCGAGCTGGCTGACGCTGTTCTGTGCGGCGACGGACCGGTGAGGTCGCTGGCCGAGCTGTCGCTGGTCGGCGAACACCGCCGCGGTCATGGCGGGCTCTATGCCGCCCTCGCCCATGGCCGGGTCGATACTGGCCGGCTGCGGCGGGCCCTGGCCGCGGTGCCGCTGCCGCGGGCCGCCGACGGCCGGCTGGTCCTGGCCATCGACATCACCTGCTGGCTACGCCCCGATGCCCACACCTCACCGCAGCGGATCCTGTGTCACACCTACGGCCGGGGAAAGGACCAGCACATCCCGGTTCCCGGCTGGCCGTACTCGATCATCTGCGCGCTCGAGCCGGGTCGCAGTTCCTGGACCGCCCCTTTGGACGCGCTTCGCCTGGCCCCCAGGGACGACACGGCCACCGTCACCGCCCGACAGCTGCGTGACCTGCTCCACCGGCTGATCACCGCCGGGCAATGGCAGGAGGGCGACCCCGACGTCCTCGTCATCGCGGACGCCGGATACGACGCACCCCGCCTTGCGTTCCTCCTCAAAGATCTCCCGGTCCAGGTGCTCGCCCGGATGCGCTCAGACAGGGTCCTGCGCCGGGCTGTCCCACCCCGCCAGCCACACACGATGGGCCGCCCACCCCGGCACGGCGGCGAATTCGTCTTCGGCCAGCCTGACACCTGGGGCGTCCCGGACACCGAAACGGTCACCGACACACGCCTTTACGGCACCGCCAGGGCCCGCTCCTGGGACCGGCTGCACCCCAGGCTCACACACCGCTCCTCCTGGGCCACCGCCGACGGCACCCTCCCGGTCGTCGAAGGCACGGTGATCCGCCTCGACATCGACCACCTGCCCAGCGGCGCAAAACCGAAGCCGGTCTGGCTGTGGTGGTCCGGCACCGACGCCACTCCGGCAGACGCCGACCGTCTCTGGCAGGCCTACCTGCGGCGCTTCGACATCGAGCACACCTTCCGCCTGTTCAAGCAGACCCTCGGCTGGACCTCCCCAAAGATCCGCACGCCCGAGGCCGCCGACCGCTGGACCTGGCTCATCCTCGCCGCCTACACCCAACTGCGCCTCGCCCGCACCCTCGCAGCCGACCGACGCCATCCCTGGGAGCAACCCAGCTCCCCGGACAGACTCACTCCCGCCCGCGTCCGCCGCGACTTCCGGCACATCCGCCCACAGACCACCTGCCCGGCCAGAGCACCAAAACCCACCCGCCCCGGCCCCGGGCGACCAGCGGGCCGAAAGAACACCCATCCCGCACCCCGCCACGACGTGCACACACCCAAGAAGACACAGCCAGCACAGGGACAAAAGAAGAGGTCAACCACCCCGAAGCCACGCCGCACAGGTTAAAGATCAAGTTAAGGGCTGTCCCGTAACTGCTGGTCATAGTGAGATGTTCTTGGTGTGACTGGTGTGATCACGGCGTCGGAGCCGTCCTGGATAGCCCCGTTCAC